>CADEEJ010000092.1:0-7518 GCA_902826315.1 uncultured Steroidobacter sp. | reverse complement strand
GTCATCCTCCGCAAGTGGACCGGCCGCATCCGTACGGAGCAGCAGGACGAGTACGTCGCCTACATTTCCGGCACGGGGCTCGACGATTACTCGAAGACGCCGGGCAATCTGGGGTTCCAGATGCTGTTACGCGAGTTGGGTAATGGCGAGAGCGAGGTGACGACGCTCAGCTGGTGGGAGTCGATGGATGCTATCCGCAAGTTCGCGGGTGCGACGCCGGAGCTTGCGCGCTACTACCCGGAGGACGATCGCTTTCTCGTGCATCGTCCGTTGCACGTCGAGCATCACAACATCGTGGCGAGCGAGCTGCGCGTTCCGCGCGTTCACCTGTAGGCGAATCTAGCCGTCACTGCACGAGCGCAGGATCGGCCGGTCGCCGATGCAGCGCGACGGTGCCGGCGATGCGCGCAGCGAGCGCAGATCGAGTGCTGATGCCCAACTTGGCGTAAGTGCGACGCAGATGCTCGCTAACCGTGAGTGAACTGATCTGCAGGCGACGGCCGATGGCCTTCTTGTCGATGCCTTGCGCGACCAGCACGGCGATCTGCAGCTCGCGCGCCGTCAGCACTTCCTGCGCCTGAACATCTGACATGGCGGCGATCATGCGCCGACCGCGCGGCCGTTGTATTGGCCAAAAGTGCGAATATGACGGCGTACAATGCCCGCACTCGACGACCGGAGACTCCCAATGCCTCTCGACGCGCAGGAATACATCCCCGGCATGAGCGACGCGGCCGTCAAAGCCAAGACCGGCAAGGATTGGGCCGGCTGGTTCGGCGCGCTGGACAAGGCGGGCGCGGCGAACCTCAAGCATCCGCAGATCGCGCGGCTGCTGCATCAGAAGCACGGCGTGCCCGGCTGGTGGAGCCAGATGGTGACGGTCGAGTACGAGCTGGCTCGAGGCATGCGCGTGCGTCACCAGACCGCAACCGGCTTCTCCGTGTCGGCCTCGAAGACGATCGCAACGACGCTCTCCGCGCTCTATGCGGCGACCGCGAATGCGGCCAAGCGCAAGCAGTGGTTCCCGACTGGCGAGCTGGCACCGTCGTCGCAAACCAAGAACAAGTATTTCCGCGGCTCGTGGAATGACAGCGCGCGGCTGGAGATCGGCTTCTACGCGAAGGAGGGCGGCAAGGCCCAGATCGCCGTGCAGGTAAACAAGCTCGGCAAGCGCAGCGACGTCGATCGCGAAAGGGCCGCCTGGAGGGCGGCCCTGACGAAACTGCAGAAGGTGCTCGAAGCGTGAGCTAGTGCTTGGCGATGCGCGCCGCGCCATCCGAACGCGTGTAGAGACGAACCTTCTCGCCGGTGCTGAAATTCTCATCGGCGGGCTGCACGACTGCGAGCGTCTCCGCGCCGCCTTCCAGTTCGACGAGGATTTCCCAGGCGCGTTTCTCAGTCGCCTTCTTCTCGGCTGCCTGTCCTGCGATCGCGCCGGCCACCGCACCGACGGCACCCGCGATGCTCGAACCGGCACCGTGACCGATGGAATGGCCGACCGCATGCCCGATGAAGCCGCCGCCGATCGTGCCGATCTGTCCTTGGTCGCGGCCTTCGATCGTCGCCTCGGTGACCTGCACGACGGTCGCTTCCTGAACGGTCCACGGCTTGCCGGCATCGTTACGCGAGTACATGGTGCCGTGGCTGGCACAGCCCGCGAGCAAGCCGAGCAGCGTTAACCCCAGGATCGATTGAATCCGCATGGCGCATCTCCCTTTTTCGAGTCGCCCGACACTGACGTCGGTAAATTCTGCGCCGCCGCGCCTGAACCGCAGTTAACTGCGCGAACATGAATGGACGTAGACTCGGGCCATGCCTGCCGGTAGCGACCAGGAGTGTCCCCAGCGCTCCAGGCCCTGGGTGCTGGCGGCGACGATCCTCGGCTCGAGCATGGCGTTCATCGACGGCTCAGTCGTCAACGTCGCACTGCCGGCAATACAAGCTTCCCTCGCCGCGCCCGTCAGCGAGGCACAGTGGATCGTCAACTCGTACATGCTGCTGCTCGGCGCGCTGATCCTGATCGGCGGCGCCGCTGGCGATCGCTTCGGACGACGTCGCATCTTCATCATCGGCGTGCTCGTATTCACGGCGGCCTCTGCGGCTTGCGGTCTGGCTCCAGATGCGCCCGCGCTGATAGCGGCCCGCGCGTCGCAAGGCGCGGGAGCGGCGCTGCTCGTGCCGACGAGCCTCGCGATCATCAGCGCCGCATTCCCGGAGAAGGAGCGCGGCCGGGCGATCGGCACGTGGGCCGGCGCTTCTGCGCTGACGACTGCGCTCGGTCCGGTGCTCGGCGGATGGTTGACGGACACGTTGTCCTGGCGCGCCATTTTCTTCATCAATGTTCCGCTCGCGGCGCTGACGCTCGGGTTCACGCTCTGGCACATGCCGGAAAGCCGGAACCGCGATGCCAAGGGCGTCGACTGGCTCGGTGGTGTGCTGGCGGTCGCGGGATTGGGATGTTTCACATACGGTCTGACGCTCGCCTCAGAAGCCGGCTGGGTCCATGTGAGGGTCATTGCGGCGTTGCTCGTCGGGATAGCGGTGCTCGCAGCGTTCCTATGGTTCGAAACACGCGCACGTACACCGATGGTGCCGCTGCAACTGTTCCGCGACCCTGACTTCACCGGTGCGAACGCCATCACGCTGCTGCTGTACTTCGCGCTCGGCGGCGCGCTGTTCTTCGTGCCCTTCAACCTGATTCGGATCCAGGGCTATCCTGCGATGCTCGCCGGCGCTGCATTCCTGCCGCTCAGCCTGATCATGGGCTTCCTGTCGCGCTGGTCGGGGGGACTGATTGAGCGCTACGGGCCGCGCCGCCTGCTGATGATCGGACCGATGATCGCGGCCGCGGGCTTCGCGCTGTTTGCAGTACCCGGCATCGGCGGCTCCTATTGGACGACGTTCTTCCCGCCGATGGCCTTGCTTGGGTTAGGGATGGCGGTCGCCGTTGCACCGCTGACTACAACTGTCATGCGCGGAGCGGAGGACCGTTACGCTGGCGTGGCGTCGGGCATCAACAATGCCATGGCGCGCGTCGCCGGCCTGCTCGCGGTTGCATTGCTCGGATCCATCGCGGTCGGTGTGTTTGCGCGCGCCCTGGATGCACGATTGGATCGTCTGCATGCCTCGGCCGAAGTAAGATCGGCGCTGCGGGCCGAAATACCGAAACTGGCCGAAGCGGCCGTCCCGAAGAACGTCGATGCCGCCGCACGACCGGCTGTGGAGCGCGCGCTTCATGAGTCGTTCGTGCGCAGCTTCCGCGTCGTGTCGCTGCTTGCCGCGGCTCTCGCGGCGTTGAGCGCAGCAGTTGCCTGGTTGACGATCGATAGGAAAAGAAAGTGAAGAACAAGCTTGCTGTCGGATTGCTGGTGCTCGCGGCGCGTGCCTGGAGCGACCCGGTCGCCGGATCGCTCGAAGTGCACTGGAACGCAGGAGCGGAAGACTGCGAGAAGGCGACCGACGCGCCGATTCAGATCCACCAGTACGAGCCGCAGACGATCATTCTGCGCCAGAGCCTGTGCTCGAACTTCGAAGCGCCGTTGCTGTACCTGCTGATCGGCGAGGACGAGGCGCTGCTGATCGATACCGGTGCGACCGAGGATGCGGCCGAGATGCCGTTGGCGAAAACAGTCATGCAGCTGTTGCCCGACAAGGGCGACGGCAAGATTCCGTTGCTCGTCCTGCATACGCATGGGCATGGCGATCATCGCTCCGCCGATAAGCAGTTTGCGGGGCATGCCGGCGTCGTCGTCGTGCCGCCGGAGGTCCAGGATCTGCGCACGGCGCTCAACTTGCCGCAATGGCCCGAAGGCATCGCGCATATCGCGCTTGGTGGCCGCACTGTCGAGATCATCGCCGCGCCGGGCCACCAGCCTGCACATCTCATCTTCTACGACGATCGAACGGCCTTGCTGTTCACCGGCGACTTCCTGCTGCCGGGTCGACTGATGGTCGACGACATCGAGGCGTACCGCGCGAGTGCGCAGCGACTCGTCACGTTCCTCGGCGACCGGCCCGTCAGTCACGTTCTCGGCGCGCACGTCGAGCTCGATAACGCCGGCGAGCTGTTTCCGAGCGGCTCGCAGCATCATCCGAACGAGCGCTCGGTCGCGCTGGCGAAGGCCGACGTGCTCGGCTTGCCCAAGGCACTCGAAGATTTCAATGGCTTCTACTCGAAGCACGACCGCTACGTCGTCACCAACCCGAAGCGCAATCTGCTGGTAGTCGTGCTGGGTGTGCTCCTGGTCGTCACCGCGATCGTGTGGACATGGCGTCGCGCGCGACGGCGCAAGAAGTCATGACCGAGGCGCGAGAGCTGTCGGCTGCACGCGAGCACTTGGCTCGCGGTGAAGCGAGCTATCGATCGGCGGCTGGCCTTGCCGAGCTGGAGCTCGGCATCGGACTGCTCGACGACATCATGCTGGGCAACGACAAGACTCAGCAGACGGTCGCCGCGAACATCGCCAAGACCTACACGACGCGGATCTACCGGAGCATCGGCGCGCTGCTCGCAGCGGACGCTGCGATTCCCGAGCCGCAGCTGGAGCACCTTTTCAAAGTCGTGCTGGCGTTCGATCAGAGCGAGATCGAGCTGCCGGACAGCGCGCGCGCGGTCAAGATCGAGATCGCGCGCCGCCTGATCGATCGCTACTACGAAGGCCACTCGGCGGAAAAGAAGCGCCAGGCGCTCGAACAACTGACGAAGATCGCGGAGTAACTTCGATGAACGAGCAAGCCACACGCCGGGCTCTGTTGCAGGGCTCGGCGCTCGCGTTAGTCGCGGGCCTGACAGCGCCGGCGCGCGCGGCCGAACCCACCGCAGCGGCGCCATCGCCGCTCGAAGCGGATCTAGCGGCCGCTGAGCGAGTGCTCGGTCTTGCATACACGAGTACCGAGCGTGGGCAGCTGGCGCGTGGCTACGATCAAGTCCTCGGGCAGCTGGGCACGATCCGTAAAGTCGAGCTCGCCAACGATGTGTCGCCCGCTTGCCGCTTCGATCCACGCCTGCCCGGCAAGCAGTACGCAATGCCGAACGCGCGAATCCGCGGCAAGGCGCCGAATGCAGGTCCATTGCCGGCCGCGCCGGAGGAGATCGCGCTCGCCTCAGCGTGGAAGCAGGCAGCGTGGATGCGGAGCAAGGAGATATCGAGCACGGAGTTGACGCGCTTGTACCTCGATCGCATCGCGCGCCTCGGGCCGCAGCTCGAGAACTTCATTACCCTGACCGAGGAGCTTGCTCTGCTCGAAGCAAAGCAGGCGGACTGGGGCCTGGCTCACGGTCGGGTTCTGTCGCCGTTACACGGCGTGCCATATGGATTGAAGGATCTGTTCGACGTCGCGGGCGTGCCGACGACCTGGGGCGCGGAGCCGTATGCAGATCGCCCGCGTCCGACGACGGACGCTGCGATCGTCGAGAAGTTGCGCGCCGCCGGTGCGGTGTTGCTCGGCAAGACAGCGGTAGGTGCACTCGCATACGGGGACATCTGGCACGGCGGGCGGTCTCGCAATCCCTGGAATCCGCAGGAAGGCTCGTCAGGCTCCTCAGCCGGCTCAGCTTCCGCGACAGCAGCGGGGCTAGTGGGATTCGGCATCGGCACGGAGACGCTCGGCTCGATCATTTCGCCGTCGCATCGCTGCGGCACTGCCGGGCTGCGTCCGACGTTCGGCCGCGTTTCGCGTCACGGCGGCATGGCGCTGTGCTGGTCGTGGGACAAAGTCGGCGCGCTCGCGCGCAGCGTTGCCGATTGCGGATTGGTCCTGAGCGTCATCAACGGCGGCGATCCGCGTGATTGGGGCTCCATCGACGCGCCGTTCGGCTTCGACTGGCAGGCGCAACTCAAAAACCTGCGTGTCGGCTACGTGCCGGCCTTCTTCGAAGGTGTCGGCGCGACGGACGTCGATCGCCGCGCGCTCGCCGCGATGCGCGAGCTCGGCGTCACGCTCGTCGAAGTGTCGTTCCCTGACTTGCCGCTCGCCGCGCTGAATCAGCTGGTGACGATCGAAGCCGCCGCGGCGTTCTCCGAGCTCACGTTGAGCAATCGCGATGACACGCTCAAATGGCAGGACGATGCCGCGTGGCCGAACTCATGGCGGCGTGCACACCTGTTCCCGGCGGTCGAGATGGTGCAGCTGGAGCGCTTGCGACGTCGCACGATGGTCGCGTTCGACGAGATCTTCGGCCAGGTCGATGCGTTGATCGGTCCGAACTACGCCGGCGGCGCGCTGGTCGCGACCAACGCGACGGGCCATCCATCGCTCACGGTGAAAGCGGGATTCATCGAAGCGCCGACGCGCGGCTTGCGCGACGAGCCGGTCGATCCAGCAGGTCCGAGGCATCGCGTGCCACGAACCGTGTCGCTGTGGGCGCGCCTGTTCAGGGAAGACGTGTTGATTACCTTGGGACGCGCGTTGGAAGAGAAGCTGGGCGTTGCGGATGAGCATCCGAAGATGGCGCAGGTGTAGCAGCCAGATGCTGTTGCAGACACCGCCGTAACTGCTCGCGATCCAACGGCTTCGTCAAATAATCGTCCATGCCCGCGCGCCGGCAATCATCCGCGGCTCCCTTCATCGCGTGTGCCGTCAACGCAACGATCGGGATGTGGCTCGCTGAGCCGGTCTCGCGTTCTTCGCGACGGATTTCCCGCGTCGCCTCGTAGCCGTCGAGCTCCGGCATCTGGCAATCCATCAGAATGAGATCGTAGGTCCCGCGGCGCCAGGCCTCGATCGCCTGGCGGCCATCTTCGGCGACATCCACGGCGAAGCCCTCTCGCTCCAGCACACGCGCGGCAACCTTCTGGTTGACGACATTGTCTTCCGCGAGAAGGATGCGCGGCCGCCGCTTGCCACCGGGTGATGCTGGCGGCAGAACGAGTGCCGGCAACGGATTCTCCGGTACGACCGGAGCCTCCTGAACGACGCCGTCACCTGCTGCGGACGCAAACTCCTGGAAGCCGCCATCCGCCGTGACTGACGTTGCGATCGTGAACCAGAACGTCGACCCCATGCCCGGAATGCTCTCGACACCGACGTTGCCGCCCATCAGCTCGGCGAGGCGCTTGACGATCGACAGGCCGAGGCCGGTGCCGCCGTAGCGGCGCGTCGTCGACGCATCGACCTGCGAGAACGTGTTGAACAGCACTGCACGCCGCTCCGGCGCGATGCCGATGCCCGTATCGCACACTGCGATGCGCACGGTGAGGTCCGGATCGCGCCGGTTGACTACGCTCACGTCGATCGTGATCTCGCCGCGGTCGGTGAATTTCGCGGCGTTGCCGCCGAGGTTGACCAGGATCTGCCGGATGCGGGCCGCGTCGCCGACGATGTAGGCGGGCAGGCGAGGGTCGATGACTGCACGCACTGGCACGCCCTTGGCTTGCGCGGGCACGCTCACGAGGCGCACGGCGTCGTGAATCAATGCGCGCAGGTCGAAAGGGGCGCGCTCCAGGTCGAGCTTGCCGGCTTCGATCTTCGAGAAGTCCAGGATGTCGTTGATGATGCGCAGGAGCGAGGACGCGCTGT
>CADEEJ010000091.1:13088-17581 GCA_902826315.1 uncultured Steroidobacter sp. | reverse complement strand
CCGTCGATCACCTGCTCGTTCGCGAGCACGGTCTGGTCGACCGGATCCCAGTTCACGACGCCCGTCTTCTTATAGGCAATGCCCCGCTCGAGCATCCGCAGGAACAGCCACTGGTTCCACTTGTAGTACTCGGGCTGGCAGGTCGCGAGCTCGCGGTTCCAGTCGAGGGCGAAGCCGAGTTGCTGCAGCTGCCCCTTCATGTAGGCGATGTTGTCGTAGGTCCATTTCGCCGGCGGGACCTTGTTCTTGATCGCGGCGTTCTCGGCCGGCAGGCCGAACGCGTCCCAGCCCATCGGCTGCAGGACGTCGTAACCCTGCATGCGCATGTAGCGGGTCAGCACGTCGCCCATGGTGTAGTTGCGCACGTGGCCCATGTGCAGCCGCCCGCTCGGGTACGGGAACATGCACAGGCAGTAGTACTTGCGGCGCGCGGGGTCTTCGGCGACGGCAAAGGCGCGCGTTTTTTCCCAGAAAGCCTGGGCGTCGCGCTCGACAGCGGCGTGATCGTATCGGTCCTGCATCGACGAAGGATAAAGAAGAAGGGCCAAACGGCCAAGAAGAGTCGAGAAAGCGCCTATAGCCCGGCGAGGGTGAAGCGGAATTCGGCGCCCTGGTTGAGCCGGGACTCGGCCCAGATCCGGCCGCCGTGGCGCTCGATGATGCGGCTGACGGTCGCCAGGCCGATGCCCGTACCCTCGAACTCGTCGTGCCGGTGCAGACGCTGGAAGACGCCGAACAGCTTGCGTGCGTAGCGCATGTCGAAGCCGACGCCGTTGTCGCGGACGAAGACGTATTTGTCGTTGTCGGCGGTGCCGACCCCGATCTCGATCACCGCGTGCGGGCGCGGCCGCGAGTACTTCACGGCGTTGTCGATGAGGTTCGCGAACACCTGCAGCATCAGGTCGGGATCGCACGCGACCGAAGGCAGCGACCCGAGCCGCCACTCGACGACGCGCTCGCCGCTCTCCTGGCGCACTTGATTGACCGCGCGCTTCACCAGCTCGTCGAGCGACGTGACTTCGCGCCGCATCTCCATGTGGCTGATTCGAGATAACGCCAGTAACCCATCTATGAGTGCGCTCATCTCGCGCGCACCGCGCGTGATCTGGTCGAGATGGATCAGCGGCTCGCGTGCCGTCGGCGAACCGCGGTAGTCGCGAAGCATCTGGACGTGAGCGTGGATCAATCGCAGTGGCGCGCGCAGGTCGTGAGCGACAGAGTACGAGAACGCCTCCAACTCGCGATTCGCCACTTCCAACTCGGCAGTGCGCTCGGCGACGCGCCGTTCGAGATCCTGGTTCAGGATCCGCACTTCGTTCTCGACTTCCGCCCGTCTCGCGACTTCGCCGCGCAGCGCCTGGTAACGTCGCGCGTTCTCGTACGCGACCGCGACCTGCGCGGCGATTGCGCGCGCGACCGCGAGATCTTCGTCAGTGAAGCCCGGCAGACCGATGCGATTGATGACGCAGAGATAGCCATAGTGATGACTGACCGAAGCGACCGGCACACCGAGCATCGAAACGAAATCGCCCGGCTGACCCGCGTCGCTCTGCAGGGCCTCGCCGGGCGACATCGGATACAGCGCACATCCGCCCTGCTCCAACGTCGGCAACAGATCGCGATACATGTGCATGCCGAGCAACCGATCGACCTGCTCGCTCGCAAGTCCGCTGGTCGTGCATGCGTGACGCGGTCCTTCGCCGTCCGCAATGACCAGCTGTGCGCACTGCGCGAGCAGGATGTCGCGAGCCGCGTGACACGTCGACTCGACGATCGCCTCGGGCTCGGTGTGACCGAACAACCTGCGGCTGAACGCGACCAGCGCGCTCAATCGTTCCTGCGCCCCGCCGAAGACCGAGACTGCGGGCGTCGCAACGGTATCGGCCAATGACGTGTTGCTGCGAGCGGCGAACGCGGCGTCGACCGTCGTGCGCACCGTCTTGAAGTCGAAAGGTTTGGCCAGCGTGCTCTGCACGCCCAGCGAGCGCGCCATCTCGCGCACTTCGCGCTCATGATAGGAAGCGGAGCAGAAGATCACCGAGGTGTGCGCGGTCCGATCGTCCTGGCGCAAGCGGCGGACCAGCTCGTAGCCGTCCATCCGGGGCATGACGATATCGGTGATGAGCAGGTCCGGCTGCTCGGTGCGCAGCAGGTCGAGCGCTTCCATGCCGTCAGCCGCTTCGAGCAGGCTGTATTCGCCCCCTTCGAGCAACAACAGCAGCAGCTCACGCGCTTCCGGATCGTCTTCCGCGACGAGAATCTTGCCGCCCATGCCGCCAACGTCCCGCTATAGTCGAGGCATCCTGCCAACACGCAGACTCTACGCAATCAGTACGTATGCGTGGAACTTTGGTTCCTAATGGAATACGCGCGCGCGAGGATAAGGCATTCCCTGCCTGGCAGTTTTTGTTCAGTCGCCGAGGGCAGTCCGGAGGGCGGAAATCTCGTCGCTGCAGCTCTGCATGATGTGAGCGCACTTGGCATTGTCCAGGGACAAGCGGCGGAATGCCCGGACGCCCTGCATGTTCAGCTCGAAATCCACCTCGTGCCCCATGAAGCCGGCGGCCATCACCGCGACGGTCAGGACGTCCGTGACATCGGCCTGGCCGACGGTCCGGTCGATGTTTTCGTGCTCGCCGATCGCTTCGCAAATGTGCTCGGGGAAGCCCCAGTTCTCGACGATCGCCTTGCCGACGTTGGCGTGCCAGTCGCGCTGGACCTGCGCGAGCGCAGCCGGCTCGCTGAACAAGCCGCCGTGGCGGTTGGCGCGCGCGAGGATGTAGAGCTTGCCGACGTTATGTAGCAGCCCCGCCAGCATCGACTCGTCTGCGTTGAGCTGGCAGCGCGTGGCAATCGAAAACGACAGCGCGGCGACCAGCGTCGCCTCCTGCCACACGCTTTCGAGCTGAGGCGCGATGTTGCGCAACTCGCTCGCACGACGCAGCTGCGCGATCGCGAACGACACTGCAGCGGTGCGGACGTTGTTGTGACCGATACGATTGATCGCAGTCTTCAGGTCTCCGACCGACTTGCCTGAACGATTCAGCGCGGCCGAGTTCGCCAGCGTCAGCACGCGAGCTGCAAGACCGGCGTCCGAGCCGACGATGCGGGCGATCTGCTCGTTGGCGACGTGCTCGTCCGCGAGCACCTTGCGGACGCGAACGGCGACGTCGGGAAACGACGGCAATTCCACTTTGCCCTTCGAGACTTCCTGCGCGAGCTCGCTCACGAACGCGAAGGCGGCGGCGGATTCACTTACAGGCGTCGTGGATTCGTTCTTCATCGCGCTGGAACTCGTCATAAGGCGGCTATCGGCCGGCGATGCTAGGACTTGAGCGGTCTTATGTCATGCTGCGGCGGCGGCCGCGACGAGCTCCAGGACCTGCGCCGCGATGTGCGGCAAGGGCAGAACATGCAGCGCCGCCCCCATTTTCACGGCCGATCCGGGCATGCCCCACACGACGCTGGTCGCCTCGTCCTGCGCGATCGTTCCAGCGCCCGCCTCCATCATTTCCTTCAGGCCGCGTGCACCATCATCGCCCATGCCGGTCAGCAGAACTCCGACTGCATTCGGACCGACGTGCTGTGCGACCGAGCGGAACATCACGTCGACGCTCGGCCGATGGCGATTCACGTGCGGGCCGCTGCTCAAGCGACATAGATAGCGAGCACCATCGCGCTCGACGACCAGGTGTCGATCGCCCGGCGCAATGTAGGCGTGGCCCGGAAGAATCTGCTGTCCGTCCTGCGCTTCGCACACTGCCATCGCCGAGCTTCGATTCATGCGCTCCGCGAACGGTTTGCTGAAGGCAGCGGGAATGTGCTGCGAGATGACGATCGCGGGCGCGTCCGGCGGCATTGCCTCGAGCACCTCGCGAATCGCCTCGGTGCCGCCCGTCGATGCGCCGATCGCGATGATGCGATCCGTCGTCCGCAGCAGCGAGCGAACATTCAACACAGGCACGACAGCGGACGTGCTGCGGCGCTCGTCTGCCTCGTGCGCGCGAGTAGGCGAACGAGACATCACGCGTGCGCCAGCCGCAACCTTCACCTTCGCGATCAGCTCTTCCTCGTAGTCGGCCAGCGTGCCCGCGATGTCGATCCTCGGCTTGGCGACGAAATCGACTGCGCCGAGCTCCAATGCGCGCAGCGTGACGTCGGCCCCACGCTGAGTCAGCGAGGAGACCATCACGACCGGCATCGGCCGCAGCCGCATCAGGTTCTCCAGGAACGTGATGCCGTCCATGCGCGGCATCTCCACGTCGAGCGTGATGACGTCCGGATTGAGCTTCTTGATCTTCTCGCGCGCTGCGTACGGATCGCTGGCCGCGCCGACCACTTCGATCTCCGGCGAGCGCGACAGCATCGCGGTCAGGAGCTTGCGCACCAGGGCGGAGTCGTCGATCACGAGGACTTTGATGGTCACGTCGCGCGCCTCAGAACAGATCGACCGGGCCGGCGACCGGCGTCTGTTCGAGCCGATCGAGGTAGCG
>CADEEJ010000091.1:0-12988 GCA_902826315.1 uncultured Steroidobacter sp. | reverse complement strand
AGAACAGATCGACCGGGCCGGCGACCGGCGTCTGTTCGAGCCGATCGAGGTAGCGTTGCTCGCTGGCGCCGAGCTCCGCGGCGCGTGCGCTCAAGCGACGGACGCGCACCCGACCGCTGCGCGGGAAATACTGGACCTGTCGCGAGCACGTGTCGCCCGCATCCTCCGCTGCGATTCTCAATCCCTCCTGCTGCAGGAACTCCCGCACGAATTCCAGATTGCGCGCGCCGATATCGCTGAGCTTCGCGATCACGCGGGCGCCGCCGAAGATCTTGACCTCCAGGTCCTGGCGCGTGCCGCCGGCGCCGAGGATGCTGTTGATCAGCAGTTCCATCGAGGCAGTGCCGTAGCGTGTCGCCCGGCCGGCAACCTTCTCCCAGGTATCCGTGCCGCCGCCGTTCGGCCGCGGCAACATGAAATGGTTCATGCCGCCGATGCCGAAGCGCGGATTGCGGATGCACGCCGCGACACACGAGCCCAGCACGGTTTCGATGACTTCGTCCTCGCGCGTCACGTAGTACTCGCCCGGCAGGATGCGGGCGCTCGAGATGCCCGCTGCATTTCGATGGCGGCGGATCGTTTCGAAGCCGGGCAAAGCGCGCGGCAGCGGCTCGCTCGCGGAGCGTCTAGCTGCCATGAGCTTCGCCTCCGCTTCTGCGATAGATCGTCCTGCCGACGGCTCGCAGCGGCGCGTCGAGGTTGTGCAACGACTCCGCATGTCCGATGCACAAGTAGCCGCCCGGCGCGAGCATCTCGGTAAAGCGGTTCACCAGGCGCTCGCGCGTCGCCTGGTCGAAGTAGATCATCACATTGCGGCAGAGGATGACGTCGAACGGGCCGTGCATCGGCCACGCATGCAGCAGATTCAGCACACGGAACGTCACGATTGCGCGCAGCTGCGCCTTGACGATCGCCTTGCCCACCTGCGCTCCGCCTCCCTTCTGAAAAGAGTTGCGCAGACGCTCCGACGGCAGCGATGCGACGCGATCCAGCGGATACACGCCCTGCTGCGCGAACGCGATGACCTCGCTATCGATGTCGGTCGCGAGGACCTTGAAGTCCCAGCCCGCAGGCGGCACGACGTCCACGCCAGTCATGGCTACGCAATACGCTTCTTCACCCGTCGAACAGCCAGCGGACCAGACGCGTAGACGACGCGAGCTGGCATTGCGCAGCATCGCCTCGGGCAGCATGTACGAAGCGAGCGCTTCAAAGTGATGGTTTTCGCGGAAGAACGCGGTGACGTTCGTCGTCAGCGCATTGATCAGCCCGACCAGCTCCTCGGGACCCGAGCGCCGCAGGTGATCGCAATACGCCTGGTACGAGCGCAAGCCGAGCTCGCGCAAGCGCCGCGCGAGCCGGCCCTGCACGAGCTGACGCTTGTTCGGCCCGAGCACGATCCCGGCGTTCTCGCCCACCACGTGGCGGATGAACTCGAACTCGGAATCCTCCAGGACGGGCCCGTAGCAGCCGGTCTCGAGGAAGGCGTTCTCAGGCATTGGCCGCGACGGGCAATGAAGCCGCAGCCGCGACCTCCCCGCCGATGAGCCGATCGATGTCGAGCAGCATGACCATGCGTCCCGACACCGCGGCCAAGCCCGCGATGAACTCAGTGCTCGCCTGGCGGCCAAGCTCCGGCGCCGCCTTCACGTCGCCGGCCGGCACGTCGATGACGTCGGAGACGCCGTCGACGACCACGCCGAAGTCGCGCCGGCCCTGCGCCGACTCGACCGACAACACGATGATGACCGTGAGCGGCGTGTACTCCGCCCGCGGCAGACTGAAGCGCATGCGCAGATCCACGATCGGCACGATCGAGCCGCGCAGGTTCAGCACGCCGAGCACGTGCGCCTGCGACTGCGGAATGCGCGTGACCGGCGCCCAGCCACGGATTTCCTGCACGCGCAGGATGTCGACGCCGTACGTCTCGTCCCCGAGCGTGAAGGTCAGCACCTGGTTTGCTTGTCTAGTCATCTCAGTCGCTCCTCAAAAGTCATCCCAGGTGCTCTCGTCGCCGCTGGCGCGCGGCAACTTCATGGAAGTCGCAGGCATCGCTGCTGGCACGACGGCCGGTGCGGGCTTGCGTGTCACTGCGTGACGCGTCATGGGCGAGCGCGTCACCGGGCGATGGTGATTCGCGAACACCGGACGGTGGGCCAGCATCGACGCTGTGTCGCCCTGCCGGATCTCGTGCGCGTTCGAGCCCTTGCCGAGCTTGAAATAGCCGATCTGCGCGACCAGCGTCGAGGACTGCTCCTCCATCGCCTTGCTCGCCGCAGACGCCTGCTCCACGACCGCCGCGTTCTGCTGCGTCACGTTGTCCATCTGCGTGACGGCGTTGTTCACCTGTTCGATGCCGGCCGACTGCTCTTCGCTGGCAGCCGCGATCTCGGCCACGATGTCGGTGACCTTCCTCACGCTCTCCATGATCTGGGACAGGGTCTTGCCCGACTCGTCGACGAGCTCGGAGCCGACTTTCACCTTGTCGACCGAGTCGTTGATCAGGCCTTTGACATCCTTCGCCGCGCTCGCACTGCGCTGCGCGAGGTTACGCACTTCGGTCGCGACGACCGCGAAGCCACGGCCCTGCTCGCCTGCACGCGCGGCTTCGACCGCAGCGTTCAACGCCAGCAAGTTTGTCTGGAACGCGATCTCGTCGATGACGCTGATGATGTCGGCGATCTTGCGGCTGGACGCGTTGATCTCGCCCATCGCGCCGATCGCGCGCTGCACGACTGCGCCGCCCCGCTCCGCCTGTTCGCGCGCGCCGACGGCAAGCTGATTCGCCTGGCGTGCGTTGTCCGCGTTCTGTTTCACGGTGGCCGTCATCTGCTCCATGCTGGATGCGGTCTGTTCGAGCGCCGCCGCCTGTTCCTGAGTCCGCTGCGAGAGATCGTCATTGCCGTGCGACAGCTGGCGCGCGGCCGAGCCGACCGCGTCTGCACTGCCGCGCACGTCGCCGACGATCTCGACCAGCTTGGAGTCCATCCGCCGCAGCGAGTCGAGCAGACTGCCGAGCTCATCCTGGCTGCCGACTTTCACGTCGTTGCCGAGCTCGCCGCTCGCGATGCGGTTCGCGATATTCACGGACGCCGACAGCGCCCCGAGGATCGAGCGCAGCAGCAGGTAGCTCAGGAGTCCGGCAAGGCTGAGGCCGATCACGATGGCTGCAACGATGATCGCGGTGTTGCGCTTGAACGCCTTATCGGCGTCGCTGCGCATCTGCTGTCCGACTTTGATCTGCAGCTCGAGCAGAGCGTCGCCACTTGCGTTGAGCTTCTCGTAGGTCGGGCGCGCGCGTTCGATCAACGCGCTTTCGGCGCGGTCGAACGTGCCCGCCTGCGCGGCCAGCAGCGATTCCTGCAGGGCGCTGATCACATCGTTGCCGTGAGCGGCGAACTCGTTGACCAGCGCGCGCTCCTTGTCGGTGAGGTCGGTCGCGAGCAATTGGCGCAGCAACTCCTGCACTTTGGTCGCCCGGTCGCTCAACATGCCGCTCGCGACCCGCACGGCGGCCGCATCCTGGCGGATGACCGCGTCTTCGGCTTTCTCCAACACCTCGCGCTCGTGTGCCTCGATCGTGCCGACCCAGCCGGTCGGCTCGAAGCGGTTCGAGAACAGCTCGTCGAGATGGCCGTTGCTGCTCTTCGTGCCGGACAGGCCGAGCACGCCGACGGCAACCATCACGACGCCGGCGAGCGCCAGGGTCGCGAACAGCTTGGCCTTTACGGTGATGTTGAAGTTGTTCATTGTCCTTTCCTCCAATCAAGCCGCCGCCCGCAGCGAGGCGACGCGTATCAATCCGGGTACGTCGAGAATCAGCGCGACCGCGCCGTCGCCGAGGATCGTTGCCCCGGAGACGCCGTCGACGCGGCGGAAATTCGTTTCCAGCGATTTGATGACGACCTGCTGCTGGCCGAGCAGATCGTCGACGAACAGGCCGACGCGGCGGCCGTCGCCTTCGACGACCATGATCAGGCCCTCGTGCAGGTCCGTCGCCCGCGGCTTGACGCCGAAGACTTCGTGCAGCCGCACGACCGGCACGTAGCCGTCCCGGAACCAGAACACTTCCTGGTGACCGCCGATGCGGTTGATGCCGCCGGCCTGCAACTGCAGCGATTCGATGATCGTGACGAGCGGCACGATGTAGGTCTCGCTGCCGACCGACACCGACTGGCCGTCGACGATCGCGAGCGTCAGCGGCAGCGTGATGATGAAGCGCGAGCCGACACCCACGGTGGAGCGCACTTCGATGCCGCCGCCGAGCTCCTTGATGTTCCGTCGCACGACGTCCATGCCGACGCCGCGCCCCGAAATGTCGGTCGCCTGGTCGGCGGTCGAGAAGCCGGCCATGAATACGAGATCGTAGATCTGCTCGTCGGTGAGCGTGTCTTGCGGGCCGATGAGGCCGCGCTCGCGCGCCTTCGCCAGGATGCGCTCGCGATTCAGGCCGCCGCCGTCGTCGCAGACTTCCACGACGATGTTGCCGCCCTTGTGATAAGCCTCCAGCGAGACGACGCCGACCTCCGGCTTACCGGCCGCGGCACGCGCCTGCGGCATCTCGATGCCGTGATCGACGCTGTTGCGCACGAGGTGCACGAGCGGATCGCCGATCTTCTCCAGCACCGTCTTGTCGAGCTCGGTCTGGTCGCCGGTCACTTTCAACTCGACGTGCTTGCCGAGCCGCTGGCTCAGGTCGCGCACCATGCGCGGGAAGCGGCTGAACACGAAACTGATCGGCAACATGCGCACACGCATGACGCTTTCCTGCAGCTCGCGCACATTGCGTTCCAGCTGCGCCAGGCCGGTGCGCAATTGTTCGGAGAGCGAGCCGGTGAGCCTGGTACCGAGCTGCGTGAGCATCGACTGCGTGATCACCAGCTCGCCAACGGTGTTCATCAGCTCATCGACTTTCTCGGTGCTGACGCGGATCGAGCTGCCGTCGCCGAGGCCTTGCTTCGGCGTCTCGACGACTTCCGCTGTCGCCCCCTCCCTGCCCTCCCCCGCGACACGGGTTGGGGTGGGGGCCGCTGCGGCATGCTCATCTCTGATCACCAGCTCGCAGTCGCCTTCCGCCCAATCGAACACCTGGTCGATCACCTCGCGCGTCGCGTCGGTGTCGACCGTCAGTTCCCAGGACAGGTAGCAGGATTCAGGATCGAGGTCGCACAGCGCGGGCACGTTCTGCGCCGAGACGACGACATTCAGATCGCCGAGGTCCGCGAGCTCGCGAAGCATGCGTAGCGGATCGTTGCCGTGCGCGAACAGCTGCGGATAGGGACGGAACTGGATGCGCCAGCTATGGACGCTCGCTGCACGCGACCGCGCAGGTGCAGGCACCGGCGTCGGCGCCGCAGCTACGACAACCGCCACTGGCGCACTCTTCTGCACGATCGCCAGCTCCAGGTCGAACTGCACGTCGGCCATGCGCTGCGCATCGATCGGCTGCTTGTGCTGCACGGCTCGCAGCATCTCGCGCGTGAGGTCCACCGACTTGAGCAGCAAGTCGGTGATGGCGCGCGTCACTTGCATACGATTGCCGCGCAGCTCGTCGAGCAGCGTCTCGCACGTATGCGTGAACGACGCGACCTCGGCGAAACCGAACGTCGCGCTGCCGCCTTTGATCGAGTGCGCGACACGGAAGATCGTACCGATGATCTCCGGCTCGGGCGCGCCGACGTTCAGCTTCAGCAGCGCAGCCTCCATCGTGTCGAGCGCTTCGAAGCTCTCGTCGAAGAAGGCGTCGTGGAACTGTGCGAGGTCGAGCGCCATGGCTTACCTCAGCAACACGCGATGCACGGTCGCAATCAGCTGCGCCGGATCGAACGGTTTGATGATCCAGCCGGTCGCGCCGGCGTTCTTGCCTTCGCGCTTGCTTTCGGCGGAGCTCTCCGTCGTCAGCATGAGGATCGGCGTGTGGCGATACTGCGGCTCGGCGCGCAGCGCGCGCGTCACTTCGAAGCCGTCGCGGACCGGCATGTTCACATCGAGCAGCACGAGATCGAACGGCGTCGCAGCCGCGAGTCGCAGCGCCTCCTCGCCGTCCGCAGCAGCAGTCACTTGGAAACCGGCACTGCCGAGCGACATCTTCACCATGTCGCGCATCGAAGCCGAGTCGTCTGCGGCAAGAATGCGCATCACGACGCTCCCGACAGGGAGAGCAAGGCTTCTACGCCGAGCAGATATGCCGCGTCACGAATGACCGAAGCATCGCCGACCCACTGCACTTTGCGCTGTTGGGCGGCGCGATCGCGAACGAAGGCGCACAACAGCTGCATCGTAGAAGTGTCGACGCGCACGACGTTACCGACGTCGAGCAGGACAGTCTCAGTGTCGAGGTGCCGACACAGCGAGAGCTTCAGCTCGGCTGCATCCTTCACGTTGCAATTCGCTGCGAGCACGATCGTAGGCTGCGAGGGCGCCACGGGTTGGGCAGCCTCGGCAATCGCAGCGACGGGCGTCACTGCGCGCTTGCGCTTCGCCTTCTTGGTAGTCATCGGACTCTTTGCGACGGATTTCACAGATTCCTTTGCGGTATCGGCACTTGCCGCGGTTGCTTTAGCTGTCCGACACCCGCTCAAGGTCCGCGTCCGCCTGCCGCTAAATTGTTGAAGCAGTTCACAGCGGAACAGTGAAATTCCCGTCCGAGCATGCGTATCGACCTGGTCAATCTCCTCGGTTCGGGCAGCAGCCCGAGTCCGGGCCTGCTAGCGGAATGGCGCGTCGGTGCCATTCTCGAAGCCGTCGCGGTTCGCGACGCACGCAGCGGCCAGCTGTGGCTCGACATCGGCGGCCAGCGACATCCCGCGCGCCTTGCGTCGGGTGACGCCTCTGGACCGCAGAGTGGCGAGCGGCTCCAGGTTCGCGTACTGCGCAACAGCCCGGTGCTCGCGCTCGAAACCATGTCGACGCCGAGCGAGTCGCCGTCGGAGGAATCGGCCGTCATCGCGGACGCGTTGCGCAAATTCGTACCGCGGCAACAGAACCCTGCCCTCTTGCTCGCGAATCTCGCCTGGATCGCGCAACGCAAGAGCGGCGTGGAGACATTGCCGCGACCGGTCGTGCAGGCAGCTGCGCACCTGTGGCATGCGCTGCCTGAGGCCGAAGCTCTCGGCGATGCGAACGCGCTCGAAGCGGCGCTCCAGAAGTCCGGTGTATTCCTCGAAGCGAATCTCGCGACCCATCGCGGCCCGCTGGATCCGCGGTTCGCTTCAGATCTCAAGACGCTGCTGCTGACGTTGCATCGCGCGTTGCAGGCGCAAGGCGCGAAGCCTTCGTCGACGCATTCCGATGCGGCCGGGCACGTGCCTGTGCCGTCATCGCGCGGTCCGCTCACGACTCTGCCCGCTGCGCCCGCGACGTTGGCCGTGCTGGAAGAACCGTCGCAGCAGCTGAACGAGCTGTCGCGGCAGACGGATGGCGCACTCGCCAGGCTCGCGACCGTACAGATTTCGAACAGCGCGCCCGATCCCGCCGTGCAGTCGATGCTGATCGACCTGCCGGTGCGGCATGAAGATCGTGCGGCAATGTTGCGCTTGAAGATCGAGCGCGACGGCTCACGGCGACGCGATGGCGACGGCACGGAATCCTGGACCGTCGAGGCGGCCGTCGATCTCGGCCCGATCGGCGGCTTGCATGCGAAGGTCACGCTCGTCGGCAAGCGCATCGGCGTGCAGCTGCGTGCGGACTCGCCTGCCATCGTCGCTGCGCTGTCGCAACGTACGCCTGAGCTCGAAGCGATGCTGGCTGAATCGGGCCTCGATGTGGATCGCGTCGTGTGCTTGCACGGGATGCCGGCAGGCGAAGCGGGTGCTCGGCCGGCACGGCTGCTGGATGTACGGGCATGAACGATCGCAATCGACCGCCGCTCGCTGTCGCACTCCACTACAGTGGATCCGGTGCGCCACGCGTCGTGGCCAAAGGTGGCGGTCTCGTCGCCGAGCGCATCGTGGAAACCGCGCGCGAACACAACGTGCCGCTGCAGCAGGACTCGGCGCTCGCCGCCGCGCTGGCCCGCATCGATCTCGGCCGTGAGATTCCTCGCGAGCTCTATGTCGCCGTCGCCCACGTGCTCGCCTTCGCGTGGTCCGTCGCGGGCAAGACGAAACCTTAACTGACGACGCTGAGCAACGAACCGCGCTTGCGGGCCGGGGGCGGCGTGGGTTGTTCGGCAGCGGCAGCGCGCATATTCCAGGACGGGGACGCCGAGTCGCGCGTCTTCGCGACGTGCAGACGGCTCAGCAACTCAGCCTCGTGTCGCGTCAGACCGCAGTTCGCGACCAGCTCGTCGACCGCGGCACCGTTCTTCGCAAGCCTTGCAGCCAAGTCATAGCCGCGCTGCGAGCTGCTTCCGCCGGTGGGCGCCAGACGCGCCTCCGATTCAGTACGCTCGCTGAGCGACTCCATACGCGCACTCATGACCGCGATGGTTTCGTGCAGGCTGCGCACTTCCGCGAACGTGCGCTGCAGCTGGGCGCTGAGGTGCTGCATCTGCCGCTCGTCCGTACGACGCCAGCGGCTGAACGCCAGAGCAAAGATCCAGAACGCGCCGATCAGCAACGCGGCACGACTCACCATCATCACCGTCTCCATCGACGGGTTCGGCAGAATCTCGAACATGGCAGCTCCTGTGACGGCCGTCACACTGCGTCAAACAGCTGACGACGACGGCCCTAGCCAGGAGAAAGCAAGAATGGTGCCGGGTTAAAAATCGGCCCATAACTCAGCACCGCAGCAAGAGCGGCCGAGGGGCCGCCGATTGCTGCGGTGTGCAGTTTTGGGCCGTTTTTTAACCCGGCACCAACGTTCCAACGTTCTCAGAACTTCGCTTTGGCGGAGAGGAAGAACTGCCGAGGGGCGCCGAGCAGCAGCGATTGCCAGGTGCCGTTCGGGTCGGTCTCGGTGAAGCCGTTCGAGTCGATGGTGCTGAAGTATTCCTTGTCGGTGACGTTGGTCGCGTCCAGCTGGATCGAGATCTGCTCGAACGCACCGAAGCCACGGAAGCGGTAACCCGCCGCCAGGTTCACGAGCGTGTACGCGTCGACACTGCCCTGGTTCAGGTACGTATAGAAGCGCTCGTCCGTGTAATTCACGTTCGCGCTCGCGAACCACGAGCCGTTGTCGTACGTCAGCTCCGACTTCAGCAGGATCTCCGGCGTATCCACGACCTGCTGGCCTTTCACCTGGACGACACGCGGCACGCCAGCCGCGTTGATCGTCGTGTAGTTGTCGTCGTATTCCGAATCGTTCCACGACAGCGAGGTGAACCAGGTCAGCGACGTGAGCGGTCGCCACGTCAGCGCGGCCTCGGCGCCGTTCGTCGTCACGCTGCCGACGTTCGCCAGCACTGACGGATTGCCGAGGATGCCCGGGCCGGTGTTGATGCCGACGAGGCGATCCTTGAAGTCCACGTGATACAGCGCGACCAGCGCTTCGAACCCGGCGCCGCGGAAGCGCAGGCCGGTCTCGTAGTTGTTCGCTGTCTCCGGCTCCAGCACGTCGCGGATCGCGTTGAAGCCCGCCGCCGTCGTGCTGAACGGACCCGACGTGCCGCTGCTCGCGAACGCGCGGACGTTGCGTGCCGCGGATCCGAACCATTCCATGTCATCCGAGATCGACCAGTTGAACCCGACCTGCGGCAGGAACGGCTCGTCCGCTTCGATCGTGCCGTTCTTCACCAGAGTCGCCGAGATGGCCGCGACGGTCTTGGCGGTGTTCTCGGCGTGCACCGAGCGGAAGCCGAAGTTCAGCCGCAGCTTGTCGTTGACCGACCAGGTGTCCTGCAGATGGAACACGTACGACTCGGTATCGAAGTCGTACTCCCAATCCGTCTGGAAGGAATTCTGCAGCAGCTCCGTGAAATCGCGGGTCGGGCCGGCGCTCGACGGTTCGCCGTAGAAGCGGCGCGCCTGCGTGAAGTCGTTCGTCTCGTACCAGATACCGCCTTCGACCTCGTGCGCAGCGCCTTTCCAACTGAGCGAGGTCAGCACGCCCATGCGCTTCAGGTAGTACTCGGTCGACCGCACCGAGATCGGCGCGCCACCCGGCGTCGGCGTGTACGGCGTGCCCCACAAGCCCTGGCCGCGATTATGGTGACCGTACGCCGTCGTCTTCCACTGCATCGACTCGCCGATCGGCAGATCGAGTGCGAGATAGCCGAGATGATCCTTGCGCAGGCCCGAGGCGTTCCAGTACGCGTCGTCGCAAGCGATGCCGTCGTTGAAGCCGCTCGCCGCGCACGCGTTCGCCGCCGCGATCGCAGCGCTCCAGTTCGGGAAGAAGTTGTCCCAGTCGGCGCCGCGCCGCGTGACGATGTTCTTCGACAAGTCCTGGTAGTCGATCTCGGCGCGATCGGAGTAATCCCAGTAGCCGGTCAGCGTTCCGTCGCCGACCGGCTGCACGGCCTTCAATGTGTACATCCGTGTTTCCTGGGTACCGTTGCCCTTCCACTTGTCGGTGGAGGAATCGACGACCGAGACATAGGCGCGCGTGCCCGTGCCGAGCTCGCCGCTGTCGAAGCGCGCGAACGTGCGGCGCGCAGAGTCGCTGCCGAATGTCTGCGCGACCGTCCCGCCGACCTCGGCTTCCGGGCTCGCGGAGAAGAATTCGACTGCGCCACCGAGATTGCTGAGCGACGCCGTGTCGATGGCGCCCGTGCCTTGCGACAGCACTGCGCGACCGACCAGCTCCGTGGGAATCGCACGGCTGATGTGCAGGCCGTTGTGATTGCCATAGGTCATGTCGCCGAGCGGCACACCGTCGAGCGTGAAGCCGATGCGGTTCTGGTTGAAGCCGCGCACGGTGATGCGCGTCGACCACTCGTACGCACCGTAAGGGTCGGTCGACTGGAAGTTGACGCCGGGCAGCTTCTCGATCGCCTTCAGCGGACTGGTGCCCGGCGGCAAGTATTCGATCTGCTGTGCAGTGATCGATTGCACTTGGCGCGTTTCGCCGCGCCCCAAGACGATCACTTCCTCCAACGGGTCGGCTGCGCTGGTGTCAGCCTGTTGAGCCTGTGCCGCGGCGCCCGCCAAAACGGCGCCGATTGCGAAAACGAGTTTCAGTGACCGCATGTCGATCTCCCCATAGCTACCCAAGCCGGGGCTACCCCGGGCGAGGCAAACGTAGTGAGATCGCGTTACGGTGAGTTGGCAGTGAGATGAAGGAAAAGAGTCAGACCGGCCATTCGCGCGCGAACAGGTTCACCGGATCGCCCGGAGTGAGCTCCAGCAGACGCTCGAACTTCATGCCCGCCTTCTCCAGTACGCGGATCGACGCTGCGTTACTCGGCGTCACGATCGCGACGATGCGCCGCATTCCGAACTGCCGATTGCCGTGCGCGAGCACTGCCGATGCAGCCTCGTACGCATAGCCCTTGCCGCGGGATTCCGGAAGAAACGCGTAGCCGACGTCGACGTCAGGCAGCGTATCGCGCTTGATCAGGCCGCACATGCCGATGGAGGTATCACTGTCGCGCTCTTCGACGCGATACATGCCGTGCCCGTAGCGGTGATACATGTCGAGCGGACCTTCGCGCAGGTAGCGGCGAGCGTCCTCGAGATTGCGGACGTTCTTGTCGCCGATGAACTGCAACCACGACGGGTCGTTGACGAGCCGGAAGATGAATTCGGCGTCGTCGAGAGTCAGACGGCGCAGCAGCAGACGAGGCGTTTCGAGAACGAGCATGCGGGCATTATGCCCGACTACTTGTGCAGCGCAGCCTCGACAGTTGCGGGTTTCGGCAACGCTTCGGGGATCGGCACCGGCTCTTCTTTGCCTTCTTCCTGGCCGCGCTCGCCCGCGTAATCACCCTCCGGTCGAGTGCCGGTACCGAGGATCACGAGCAGCACGCGCCGATTCGCGTTGCGCCCTTGCGCGGTCGCATTGCTTTGGGACGGCCGATTCTCGCCGAGGCCGATCACTGCGAGCCGTGCTGGATCCATGCCGGCGCGCGTGAACAGGTGCACGACACTTGCCGCACGCGCCGCCGACAGCTCCCAGTTCGACGGGAACGCGGTCGTATTGATCGGGCGATTGTCGGTATGTCCCTCGACGCGAATCGCGTTCGGGAACGGCTTCAACGTCTCGGCCAGCTGCTGCAACACCTGTTCGGCCGCGGGCGACAACGTCGCCACGCCGCTCGGGAACAGAATGTCGGTGCGAATTTCGACTTCGACCCACTTGCCATGCCGGCGCACCGTGACGAGCTCGCGGTCGATGAGATCCGACATCGACTGCTCGACCTCGTTGGCGACGCCTGCCAGCTCCTCGCTCTGTTGTGCCGGGTCGGACGGCACGGACGGCAGAGGGTCAGCCATGGCGATCGGCTGGATCGCTCGCCGCGGCTGGCTATCGATCATCGGCGCACGCACGAGGCTCATCGCGTCCTGCCCGGGACCCATCTGCTTCTCACCAACCTGGATCGGTTCCAGAGTCTTCGGTGCACCGTTGAACGCGGCGACCAGCGAATCGGACAGCACGCGGTACTTGCCTTCGTTCACCGAGGACATCGCATACATCACGACGAAGAACGCGAGCAGCAGCGTGATGAGATCGCCATAGGGGATCGCCCACGCCTCGTGGTTCGTGTGGTCTTCGTGTTTGTGTCGGCGCGCCATTAGAAGCGGTTGGCGGTTGGCGGTTGGCGGTTAGTGCAGATAGCCCTGCAGCTTCGCTTCGATGCTTCGAGGGTTTTCGCCTTGGGCGATGCCGATCATGCCTTCGATGACCATTTCGCGGGATTCGGAGAGGCCGGCGATGGCGACCTTCAGCTTGCTGGCGACGGGGAGGAAGAACAGATTGGCGAGGCCGATGCCGTAGATCGTCGCGACGAACGCAGCCGCGATGCCGTGGCCGAGCTTGGCGGGGTCGGCGAGGTTCTGCATCACCGCCATCAGGCCGAGCACTGCGCCGATGATGCCGAGCGTCGGCGAGTAGATGCCCATGCCTTCGAACACTTTCGCGGCGCGCGTGTCGGATTGCTCGCGCA
>CADEEJ010000090.1:14517-17623 GCA_902826315.1 uncultured Steroidobacter sp. | reverse complement strand
GCAGGCCTTACGCCTATCGGGCAGATGTTCGCGTTCACGCCGCACGGCACGACGTTCGCCGCGCCGGTGACGGTCACGATGCCTTTCAATCCAGCATCGGTGCCCGCCGGCCTGACGCCGGCGCTCTTCAAGACGAATGCGCAGAACCAATGGGTGGAGGTCGTCAACGCGACCTTCGGCGCGAGCAGCGTCACCGGGCAGGTGACGAGTTTCTCGGACTTCCAGGTGGTAACGCGGGGCGTGGCCTTCGGCGTGGTCAGGCGCACCTACACGTTCTCCGATCTGGTCAATGCCAGCATCGGGGCGGTGGGCGAGCAGACGTTGATCGGCGGACCCAAGATCACGAGCTTCGACAAGGATCTGGTCGACCCGCACGAGTTCGGCAGCGCCAACTTCGACTCGGGCTTCGCCTTTTTCGACGGCACGCGGCTGGAGAGCGATGACATCGCCCACGGTATCGTCGCCTCGGCGGCGTCCGGCGAGGCGCTGCAGGTGGCGACAGAAGCGCCGCGGGCCAATGCCAACATCCTCGGCGAGGTCGTGGGCAGTGAAACGGAGCTGATCCAGAGGCAGGCGTTCCTGAAGGAGGAGGAGGACGCGACGCTGACCTTCACGATGCCGCTCGTCCGCATCGAGACGCACGATGACAACATCAGCCAGGCCCGCCCTTGCGATCCGTTCGCCGCCTGCGACTTCATCCGTGGCGAGCTGAATCTCGAGGTGAAGGCGTTCGCCGGGAACACGGAGTTCTTCAACCTCAGCGGCATTGCGACGGTGAGCGGTTTCGCGCAGAACTGGCACCCCAGCGCGCGCACCGTCATCGGCTCGAGCGTGCCGCTGTGGAATATCGGCGACTTCGAGTTCCCCGTTACGGCCGGCCCGAACGGCGCCTCGGGCTCGCAAGCCGTGCTGAGGCTGCGCGAGACACAGACGTTCAGCGTGGACCTCTCTTCACTCAACGTGGGCCAGTCCTTTGTCGTCCGGATCACGGCCAATGCGCACGCGCACAATCGTCTCGGCGGGCCGCCGAGCGAGCGGCCGGTGTCGGCGGGTGCGTACATCAATTTCGAATCGCCCTCGGGCAGTGGCGCCGGCTCGCTGTTCGTGTCGAACGGACTGAAGGAGGTCGACGTGCCTGCGGACGATACCGATCCGCCGCCGATCCCGTTCCCGCCGCTGCCGTGCGGCTCGAATCCCGGTGCCGGTGTATTGCAGTTCAGCGCGGCAACGTACACGACCCCGGAGAGAGATAGCCCGCCGACCGTGCTCGTGACGCGCACCGGCGGCAGCAGCGGGCGCGTGAGTGCCACCTTTACGACGATCGGCGGTACGGCTGTAGCAGACAGCGACTTCGAGCCCGTGAACGTCACGGTGTTCTTCGCCGACGGCGACTCGGAGCCGCGCGTCGTCGAGATCCCGATCGTCGCGGACTCGATCCCAGAACCCGACGAGACAGTGGAGCTGGAATTGTCGCAGCCTGGCGGCTGTGTGCAGCTTGGCCCGCAGAGCACCGCGATCCTGACGATTCTGGACGACGACACAGGGCCGGGGCCGAGCGGTCTCGATGGGACCTTCGGCGGCGACGGCAAGGCGACGCTCGCAGCCTTCGGCGGCGATCGCTCCGGCATGGCCGTGCAGAGCGACGGCAAAGTGATCATGGTCGGCGGCACGTTCTCCGACTTCATCATGGCGCGCTTCAGAGTCGACGGTACGCTCGACGACAGTTTCGGCGACAGCGGCAAGGTGACGACGCCTATCGTCGGCTCCCAGGGCTCGCTTCCCAAGGAAGCCAATGCAGTGGCCGTGCAGCGTGACGGCAAGATCGTCGTCGCCGGTAACGCCCGCACGCCGAATCCTGGCAGTCGGACCGCGATCGCGCTCGTGCGCTACGACAGCGACGGCAGTATCGACAACACGTTCGGCACCGGCGGCTTCGTGTTCGGCCCGACGTTCCTGTTCGGCCGTGCGTTCGCGATCGCCATCGATGGCGAAGACCGGATCGTCGTGGCCGGCGATACACCGGTGGCCGGTAACACGGACTTCGGCGACTTCATCGTGGCGCGCTTCCTTCCCAACGGCAGCATCGATTCGACCTTCGGGCAGGCGGGCATCGCCGTCACGGATGTCGGTGGTGTGACGAACGAAGCTCATGGCCTGAAAGTGCTCGCCGACAACTCACTGCTCGTGAGCGGCTTCGCACCGCTCGTCGTCAGCAACACCAACGGCACCACCGTCCAGTCCGAACCGCTGACGGCCGTCGTGCGCTACCAGCCGAACGGCACGCTCGAGCCGACGTTCGGTAGCGGCGGTCGCGTGCAGCTCCCCGGCGACAACGTCGGCCGCGGGCTGGCGGTGCAGGCCGACGGCAGGATCGTGCTCGCAGGCAGCGTCGACGTGAAGGACTTCCCTTTGAGTGAGACGCGCTTCGCGCTCATGCGACTGCTCGCGGACGGCACGATCGACGATTCGTTCGGCGACGCCGGCAGAGTGGAGACGGCATTCACGGAGCGAAGCGACGCAGCCTTCGGCGTCGCGTTGCAGACCGACGGCAAGATCGTCGCCGGCGGCGCGAGCAACATCCAGGTCAACTCCAACTTCGCGGTGGCGCGCTACGAGAGCGACGGCGATCTCGACCCGAGCTTCAGCGACGACGGCAAGCTGACGATCGACTTCTTCGGTTCCACGGATGTCGCCGAGAACATTGCGATCCAGGGCAACGGCAAGATCGTGCTGGGCGGCCTGGCGCGCGACAGTGTCGACGGCTACGGCGTGGCGCGGGTGCTGCCATGAAAGTGCAAACCATAGCGTTCGCCTTGATCGGCACGGCAGTCATTGGAACTCTCGCGGTCCCCGCGTGGCATGCGCTCCCGCACACGACGCGAGTGCCGTTCGAAGAGTACGACGCGGCTGCGCGCAAGATATTCGCGCAGCCGCTGCCGGATTCCGTGCAGGTCATGGACTGCGCGATCCGGCAGACGCCGGCGGGCAAGGACGTCGATCAGGTGCTGGGCTGCTCGTTGAGCGTGGACGCCGACGAGTTCGCCGAGCTGCTGCAAAGCCGGTCGCCGCTACAGCGGCGATCGGCTACGCGGATCGCGCCGGTGCT
>CADEEJ010000090.1:0-14417 GCA_902826315.1 uncultured Steroidobacter sp. | reverse complement strand
GGGGCGTTCCGGGGCGTCGTAGCGCTGCCTGGGGTCAGTTGCTGGCAGCGATGCGGCGGCCGGAGCCGGGCGGCACTGCCGTGTAAGTCACTTCCTGGCCGGACGTTGCGGCCATCGCCCGCAGCGTGGAGTCCGCGATGTTCGGGCTGCCGTCGTCCGGGTCCCAGGTGCCGCTCGCGACTTCGTAGAAGTAGCCGTGCACGCGGCCGCCGAATGCCACCTTCGCGACCAGGTCGCACTCAGTCACTGCACCGCCGAGTATCTGCGACGCGAACGGTGCACGGGCACGCGCGATCAACAGATCGATGCGCGGGTTCGCGGCCGTGCCGTTGGTATTTGTCAGCGTCATCTGCTGGCCGACGATCGGCGCAAGGTCGGTGTCGAACGCCAGCACGTACTGCTCGAGGTTGCGGCGCGTCTGTGCATCCGGGATGCCGACGCCGGGGCCGAGCAGGTTGTTGCGGAACACGATCGCGCTCAGGAAGCGGTCGACCGTGTCGACGACGCCGTCGTTCGTCAGGCCGAAGCCGCGGACCTGGTCGCCGAGGTTGCCGCTCTCGTTGACGTCGAAGAAGCGCGAGTCCGGGAAGCCGAACATGCCGATCTTCGTATAGATGTTGCGCAGGTGCGGGATCTTGAAGATCTGCGTGATGCCTTCGAAGCTCGCGCGGCCGTCGGTGCCGAAGAAGCCTTGCGCGCTGTTGACCACGTGACAGCCGTTGCAGTTGAAGCCGCTGTCCGCGCTGGTCGTCGTGCCGTCCGAGCGCCGCGGGCCGAAGTAGAACGCGGCGCCCGCTGCCTGCGACGCGTTCAGTGAGTTATCGAGCGCGCGGATCGGATTCGGCGGCAGCTGCACCTGCAGCTGGAAGTTCGTGAAGCGCTGCATCTCCTGCGGCGTCGGCATGCTGGCGCGACCCAGCAAGCCTTCGAACGCGACGATGAAGTTGTTGAACGACAGGTTCGCGTCGAACGGCGGTTGCGTGCGCGTATCGACGCCGAAGAAGCCGTTCGCCCGGTCGCCGCGCCAGTGCATCGCGCCCGCGTTCACGAGTCCGCGCAACGTCTGCGTGGTCATCGGTCCCTTCATCGGATGGAACTCGTTCGGATTTCCCGTGCCGTTGATCAGCCCGCCGGGGAACGTCGTGAGGAGTTGGAACAGGCCGATCTCCAATCCCGACGCCAGGCGCTTCGGAATCGGATTGGACGTGACGAGGTCGTCGGGATTGCCGAGATCCCACGCCAGCTCGTCCTTGTCGCCGAAGATGTGACAGCTGGCGCACGAGGCTTCGCCGTTCGCCGAGGAGAACGCGGCGTCGTACAGCAGCGGCCGTCCTTGCACGACGCTCGCCGGCTCAGGGTTCGGCAGCGAAGCGCTCGCGACCTGCGCACGCGTCGTGAGGTTGATCGACTTCACGGCGTTGTCGAAGCGCGTCATCACGTACAGGCGGTTGCGCGACTCGTCGAGCACGATGCCGCTCGGGCCGCCGCCGGTCACGTTGATGTAGCTCGCGCTCGCGGTGCGCGGATCGAACGAGTTGTTTTCGAGCGCTGCCGTGTTGAGCACGCCGATCTTGCTCGAGCCGAACGCGGCGATGTAGAGACGCGCGCCATCATTGCTCACTGCCATGCCGAGCGGTGTCGACAGACTGTGATTCTTGGTCGTCGGATCGAAGCCAGGCTCGTTCGCGAGCAAGCTGTAGTTGATGTGCTTGTTGAGATGCCGCGGCGTCACCGAAGTGCCAGAGATCACGGTCACGCGCATCTGGGCCAGATTGCCCTGCACGGTGCTGTTGCCGAACACACCCGGACCTTCGAAGCGCGTGAGGTTCTGCGCCTCGCTGTTGGTCACGTAGATCTTGCCGCTCACCGGGTTGGCGATCATGTTGAACAGCGTCGTGCCGACGCCGGTGTAGAACGCGGACTGCGCGAGCGTGTCGGCGTTGATCGCGAACACGTCCTTGTCGGGCAGCCGGAAGCGGATCGCGTTGTTCCAGTTGCGACCCAGCGTGTCCTCCCAACGATTGCGGGACGGATTGAACTTCACGACCAGGCCGACTTCGGGCGCGAGCTTGCCTTCGGCGTTCGTGCGCGGACCGGGCAGGCCGCCCGGGAAGCTGTTGTTGAACAGCGGCGCGCGGTCGCTGAAGATGAAGCACGGTATGAACGTCACGAAGCCGTCGCACACGGCTTCGAGATTCGCCGTCGTCGTCTGGTTGCCCGACTGCAGGATCGCCGCGTAAACCGTCTTGCGATCCGGGCTTACCGCGAGCGCGCGCGGCGTATCGCCGAACAGCGTCACGATGCGTACCGGCGTTCCACCGATCGTCGTGCCGAGGCTGGCGGGATTGAAGATCCAGACGTCGGCGCGGCTGACGCCTGGCGTCGTCAGTTGCGGATCGCCCGCTCCCGGTACGCCTGCGATCGATGCGTGCGTGCGCTGCTGGCCGCGGTGCGCGGTTGTAATAAATGCGTAGTTGTTCGTGCCGGCGAACACGATGTCGCGCGGCTCGTCGCCTACCAAGACTGTGCGCGTCACTCGCGGCGTGCCGCTCAGCGTCACGACACTGACGCTATCGGACAAATGATTGACGACCCAGACTTCCGTCGCACTGCGCACGGCAACGGCGACGGGCTCGAGGCCCACCGGCACGCGTGCCTGCAGCGTCAGGCCGCCGCTGGCTGAAATCGCGAAAATCTCCAGTGCATTGTTCGGCGTATTCACCGCGAACAGGCGCGTGCCGTCCGCGGACATCGCGAGCGGCCGCACGTGACCGCTTTCGAATTCGACGAAATCCGGCGCTTGTGCCAGTGCCAGTGCCGGACCAACCAATAACAACAGCAGCAGCCCCCTGATCATGTGTCGTCTCCATGTTGTTTGCGGTGATGAGACTCGGTCTGAGTCGGATGCTAAGCAGCCGCGCGCGTGCACACCCCCTCCGATAGGAGGGGGAGATCGGGAGTAGTCGATCAGGTGCGGAGGGCGGTCGAGAGCTCGGCGTGCAAGTGCTGGGCCGAGGCGGGCCGGTCCGCGGGATCGGCTGCGAGGCAGCGTCTGAGCAGTTGACGCAGCTCGGGCGCCAGGTTGCCCGGCATATCGCTGCCGCGCGTCGTGCGGGCGCCGGTCAGCGCTTCGAGCAGCATGACGCCGATTGCAAAAATGTCCGTGCGCGCATCGACCGGTTGACCGAGCAATTGCTCCGGAGCCATGTAGTCCGGCGTGCCCATGATGACGCCTTCCGCGGTCATCGTGCCGGACAGCAGCTGCTCTTCCGCGCGGAGCTTCACCAGTCCGAGATCGAGAATCTTCACCGCGAGCACGCCGGAGTCGTCGCGATGACCCATCACGTTCTCCGGCTTCAGGTCGCGATGCACGATGCCGCGCACGTGCGCCGCCGCTATGCCGTTGAGAATCGGCTCGAACCACTCGGCCGCGAGTGCGGCCGGCATCGGATGTTGCCGGTTCATCGCGGCGCGCAGCGTTTGTCCCTGCACGCACTCCATCACGATGTAGGCACCTTCGCCTTCCAGCGAGCCGACGTCATGCACGGCGACGATGTTCGGATGATTGAGACGCGCGGCCGTGCGCGCCTCGCGCCGGAAGCGTCGCAACGCACCGGGCTGGCCAAACGCGCGGCTCAGCATGATCTTCACCGCGACCTGGCGGTCGAGTTTCAGATCGCTCGCTTCGTACACCGCGCCCATGCCGCCCTTGCCGATGAGCCGGTCCAATCGGTAACGCGCGTCGATCGTGCGGGCCACCGGCAACGACAGCGTCAGGAACTGCTTGTCGACCGGACACTCCTCGATATCGCCGCTGAAGCACGCGCCGCACAGCGGGCATTCCTTGAGCAGGTCGGGCATCGTGCTGTCGAGTCGCGCGAGCACGTCGTGACGCACGCGCACTTCTTGCGTCAGCCGCGCGCGCAGGCGCAGGTTCTCGCGGATCATCGCGGTCTGTTTCGCGACTGCGCTCAGGAAGCGCGAGTCGCCGTCGCTGTAGGGTTGCTCGGATTTTTTCTCGCCCAGCAGCAGCGCGCCGATCAGGCGGTCGTCGCTGTCCGCGATCGGCACGATCAAGTCGATGCCGCGCTGCTGCAGCCGATACACATCCTCGGGCGACAGACCCGCCTCGGCGGGTAGCGGCAAAGATGTCGCGCGGTCGCGCTGTTCGAGCCACGACAACCAGCGCTCGCTGCATGGAAAATCGGACGGCGTCAGCAGCGGGCTGGAGCTTGCAGTCACCGCGAGCTCCTGCGGATCGCGATACCAGACGTACGCCCGCGCCGGATGCATGGCTGCGACCAGCGTCTCGCTGACCAGGCGCGACAGCTCGCACAGCGATTCGACGCGGTGCGAGTCGTCGAGCATCTTCATCATCAGCCGCTCGCGATCGTATTCCTCGCGGAAGAAGCGCCGGTCGAGCGATTGCTGGATCGGCCGCCGGAACCGCAGCACGAGCGCCGCGAGCGCCAGCCAGAACAGGTAGCCGCCGGTTTGCGTCAACAGCTGCGCGAGCGTGAGATCGCGATGACTGACGACGATGTAGATCAGCGCAAGGAAGGGCAGGGCAGTCGCGACCTGCAGCGCGCGCTGCGCGAGCAGGTACTGCACGCCGCGCCGGATCGCGACTTTGATGTCGAGCACGCGATGCTTGAGCACCGCGTATGCCATCGCGACAGGAACGACGACCGTCATGCCATTCGCGAACAGATCGAACCGCGACACTCCCGGCGCGCCGACGAACTGCTCGAACGCGTTGACGATCGCCCACCACACGAGCGGTGCAGCGGCGAGCAGCGCTGCATAGATGACCCAGCGCACACGGCGGCGCTGGTCTTCATCCTTGACGCGCCGATAGTTGTACGGCAGAACCAGGAGCATGCCGATTAGCGAAATCGCGAAGCACGCCAGCGCCGCTGGCCGGCGCAGGGAGAACAGCGGTGCGAAGTCGTGCAGCAGCTGGATGGTCGGTGCCGCCCCGGCGATTCGTAGCGAGCCATTGAGAATCAGGCCCGCCGCCGCGGGCAGTGCGCCCGTGATGTACGCCAGACACAGGATCCAGCGAAATACTCCGCGAGTCGGCTCGCCGCTCGGAAAGCGTGCGAGGAAATGCAGTCCGAGCACTACGTGCAGCGGCTGCCATAGCGGCCCCCCGTGGATCACGCCGATCTGCAGATAGACGAGTCCGGTCGCTACTGCAGACAGACAAGCGAGCCGGGCGAGCGCGGACTGCGGTCGAGCCAGGCCGATGAACAGGCCGACGACGCACCACGTCAGGCTGACGGCGAACCAGACGATGCGCGATGCGTTGCCCGTGCGGGCCGTGCTAAGTGAAAGCGTCCGGCGCACATCGCCGCGCTCGACGACCACTTCGTATGCATCGCCAGCTCTGAGCTCGCGTAGAAACAAATGGACGCCAGCGTCGGGGACGGGAGCGACGCCATTGAAGCTGACGAGGCGATCGTTCAACTGGAGTCGGCCTGCCGCGGGGCCGCTCTGGCGCACATTGATGACGTACCACTGGTTGCCGCGTGGCTGCACTTCCCATCCCAGCTGGAAATCGCTGGTCGTGAACAGCAGCCACGTCGCGTAGCAGAAGGCGATGAGAGCGAAGGCAGCGAGCGACCAGGCTATCGGCACGAAGGCGCGCTTTGCTGGCTCGGCCTGCGCGACAGTCTGAAGAGGTGGCGGTGGACTCAGTGCAACTTCGACGGGCGGTACAGTCATGCCGTCCGGTTGCAGCGCTACCTCGCCAAAGGCACCTGCGTGCTGATGCGCGCGCAGCAAGCGCTCCACTTCATTGCGTACGCTCGCATCGGCGCCGCAGGCTTGATCGAGAAACGCGTTGCGCAAGCCTGGCGCCTGAGCGAGCGCGCCGTGAAACAGCGAGGAGATCTGCCGCCACTTCTCAGGAGTCATGGGCGGCGGGTTGCGCTGACAACGCGTCGAACAGCCACGCGCGAGCGAACTGCCAGTCGCGCTCGACCGTGGCGAGCGACAGCTCCAGCACGTCGGCGGCTTCTTCCAGCGACAATCCGCCGAAGAACCGCAGCTCCGCGATGCGACTCTTGCGCTGGTCGATCTCGGCCAGCCGCGTCAGCGCGGCGTCGAGATCGAGCACGTCGATATCCAGCGGCTCGGAGAAGGCGGCACCGGGGTCCAGCGTTACGCGTGCCCACTTGCCGGAGCGCTTCACCGCAAGCCGCGCCCGTGCGCGATCGACGCAGATCCGCCGCATCATTTCCGCTGCCACGCCGAAGAACTGTGCGCGGTTCCGCCAGACGGCCCGCTGTTGATCTACCAACCGCAGATAGGCTTCGTGCACGAGATCGGTCGGTTGCAGGGTCTGCCGGCGTGGCTCGCGGTGCAGGCAGGCGGCCGCGCGGCGGCGCAGCTCCTCGTAAACGACGGGTACGAGCCGGTCCCGCGCGCCCAAATCCCCTTCCCGCCAGGCGTGCAGCAGTGCGGTGACGTCGCCAGAAGCCTTCATATAGTTATCGTCCCTGCCGACGCGCCGATCTTACGCCCGCCGGCCCCGGCGGATGAGCAAAGTTGCCGGGACTTCTCGCGTCTATGTCGAACCCCCACATCTGCCGAGCAGGTACCGACATGACGACTCTCAGATCCGGAATCCTGGCCGCCCTGGCGTGCGCGACCGTGACCCCGGCGGCCCAGGCCGCGAACCCGGCGTTTCAGAACTTTTTCTTCACGGTCTGCCAGAACCCCACCGGCGCGCTCGCCGTTCGCTGCGGCCAGACCGGCGGCGGCCAGGGCAACCTGTCCGGCGACAGCGAGTCGTCGCTCAACCCGAGTCAGGCGCTGAGCAACAATCAGTCGCCGCTTTCGCTGTCGGGCTCGCGGGCCGAGCAGGTCAAGGAGTATTCGGCGACTGCACGCGAAGACGAGCGCTCGCTCGAAGTGGGGCGCTACGGGCTGCTGTTCATCGGGCGCGGCGTGAGGGAAGACCAGGAGCGGCGCGTCGACATCGATGCCGAGCGCGGCTACGAGAGCGATTCGCAGGCGTTCGATTTCGGCTTCGAGTCGCGCGTGAGCGAGCGTGTCGCATTGGGATTGCTCGCGACGTACGAAGGGATTTCCGGCGAGTTCGTGCCGGAACGGCCCGGCGCCAACTTCACGCCGGTCGGCAACGCGGGCGACGTCGAAGTGACGAGTTGGGGCCTCGCCGCGTACCTGACTGCGCAGCTCGGCGCAGGGGGGTTCTTCGATCTCGCTGCCGGCTATGTCGATTCGCAGTTCGAGCTGGAGCGTCGCGCGGTGTTTCAGGAGTCGGCGCGCGTCGTGCCGCAGACTGCAGTCGCGACCACCGCAGATGCTGACGGCAATCAGCTGTGGGCAACCGCGAATGCCGGCTTCGACTGGTCCGACGGTGCGTGGACGTTGGGTCTGCATGCCAGCGCGCTCTGGGCCGAATCGAGCCAGGACCCGTACGACGAGCGCGATCGCAGCGGCTCCGGACTGGCGATGCACTTCGACGTCGCGGACCGCTCCTCGCTGCTCGGCACGGTCGGCGTGCGCGCGAGCCGCGCGATCAAGACGAGTTTCGGCGTAGTCGTGCCGCAGCTCCGCTTGGACTACCTGCATGAATTCGAGCGCGACGGCCAGGACGCGACCGCGAGCTTCCTGCTCGACGCGCAACGCTCGACGTTCACGTTCGCGGGCGACGAGGCGGAAGAGAGTTACGGTGTTGCCGCGTTGGGCATCGCGATCATCCTGCCCGGCGGCTGGATGCCGTATCTGAACGTCGATTCGATCATCGGCAGCAGCGACCTGGATCGTTACCGCGTCTCGCTCGGGTTACGCCGGGAGTTGTGACCGGCGCTCCAACAAGAACGTGCGGACCGCGTCGTCTTCGCTGAGGCCGATGGCCCGATCGTACGCGTCCGCGGCCTCGCGAGTGCGGTGCAGCTCGCGTAACAGATGCGCGCGCACCGCCCAGTAGGGCTGGTACGAAGTCACGGCGTCGGAGTCGATCGAATCGAGCAGGTTCAAGCCCGCCTGCGCGCCTGCGAACTCCGCATGCGCGGCTGCACGCCCGACGGCAGCGCCAAGCGATGGGGCAACTTGCACTAGCTGATCGTAGAAGCGCGCAATAGCGCGCCAGTCGGTGCGGCCGCTGTGAGCGCGCTCGGCATGCACCGACTGAATCGCCGCTTCGAGCTGAAATCTGCCGAGCCGCGCTCGACGTGCTGCAGCCATCAGCTCGCGTTCCGCTTCTTCGATCAGCGGCGCGAGCCATGAGTGCGGGTCCTGCTCGGAGAGCGGCACGAACTTGCCTTCACCACTGCGACGTGCCGGGCGGCGCGCTTCGCAATGAAGCATCAGCGCGAGCAGTCCGTGGACCTCCGGGTCGTCGGGCACCTGATCGCGGAGCACCCGTGCGAGCCAGATCGCTTCTTCGGCGAGGCCGACCGCCTTACGATCCGTGCCCGCAGCGTCTTCCCAACTGCTGCCGTAGGCGGCGTAGATCGCGTCGAGCACTGCTTCGAGGCGCTGCGGGATCTGATCCGCGGCCGGGATTTCGAAGGCGATTTGCGCCTGCCGGATCTTGTTCTTCGCGCGCACCAAGCGCTGACCCATCGTCTTCGGCGAAACGAGGAACGCGCGTGCGATGGCTATCGCATCCAGGCCGAGCACGGTCTGCAGCATCAGCGGCGTGTGCATGTCGGCATCGATCGCCGGGTGGGCGCACACCAGCAAGAGCTTCAGGCGCTCGTCGGGAAGAGCGTCGGGGTCGGCTGTCTCGTAGAGATCGCTCATCATCAGCTCGAGAGTCGGTGCGCTGTGATCGCGGACCTGTCGATGCCGGGCTTGATCGAGCAGGCGATTGCGCGCCGTCGTCATCAACCAGCCTTGAGGATTCTTCGGAACTCCGTCACGCGGCCAGGTCGTCAGCGCCGCGATCAACGCATCGGCAAGCGCATCCTCCGCGGCGGCGACATCGCGCGTGCGCGCAGACAGCAGCGCGACGAGGCGGCCGTACGATTGGCGTGCGACCGACTCGACGGCGCGCTGCGCCAGGTCATCATCGCGATCACCGGTTGGGGTATTCACCCGTCACACGCTGGTGAACTTCGACCGAGATCGGCCGCACTTCGACGGCGCCGTACGAAGCGGCCGGGCAGCGCGCGGCCCACTCCAATGCGGCGTCGAGCGACGGCAGCTCGAGGATCGTGAAGCCGCCCAGCTGTTCCTTGGTGTTGGCGTAAGGACCGTCCTGAACCAGACGCTTGCTGTCTTTCAGTCGCACCGTCGTGCCGGTATCCGGCTCCTGCAACGGACTGCCGCCGACGAAGACGCCGGCCTCGACCAAGGCCTTGTGCCACGCCTGCCAGGCACCGGTGTAGGTCGTCTCCTCGGCCGGATCCTCGCGACGAGCGAAATCGTGCGGGCGTTCGTAGATCAGCAGGGCGAATTGCATCGAGCTCTCCCATCGCGGTCCGGCGGACCTGTCACTAGTATGACGGGCACTCGAAGCCGATTTCGACAACGAACGGACAAAGGTGGGCCAGGAGACCCTGGCCCACCCGTTTGCTCTACAACCCCAGCGCAGTCAGGAAGCGCGTCGTGAAGCCGAGCGTTCCGGCCTGGCCGTAGCTGTTGCACGTCGGCGAGGCGAAGCCCGGCGCGCAGTCACGGTCGCGGTCCCATGACCAGAAGTGCACGCCGCGCAGTCCCTTGGTCCGCGCGTAGTTCGACAGCTCCGTGATGTCGCCGAGATCGAACGTTTCGTCCTGCGTGTCGTTGCCGCCGATCATCGGCGTCAGCTCGATCTGGTTGTACGGGATGCCGTGGAAGTTGTGCAGGCTCTCCGCCGCGGCGATCGCCGACTTGCCCATGTCGCAGCGGCCGTTGACGATCGTGCAGTTGCTCGGGATCGTGCTGCCGTAGTCCATCACCATCAGGTTGATGAGATAACCCTGCAGGTTGGCGGCCTTGATCGCGTTCACCACGTTCACGCCGGTTTGCCCGAGGCTCTGCGGCGCATTGCCGCCGAGCGTCGCGATCGTGAAACTGAAGCGCAGGTTCGGATGGTTCACCCGCGCCACCTTCACTCGCTGCACCAGATTCGCGATTGCCTGTTGGCTTTGACCCGACTCGATGTCGAAGTCGATGCCGGCCAGCCGCGACGAGTTGTAGCGCTGGATGAACGCTTCGAAGCCGGCGTCCGAGCCGCACGTGAACGAGCCCGCCGCACCACCGGTGGAGATGATGTACGACTTGCCCATGCTGACGAAGCTCTGCACGTTCGCGGCGACGACCGCGTTCGCTTGCAGGCCGCCCCAGTTTTCGCTGCCGCACTCGCCGGTCGCGAACGCCCACGTCACTGTGCGCAGATTCGTCGGCATGACAGTGAGCAGTCCCTGCATCGTGCCGGTCACCTGCGTGCTGATCACGTTGGTGTTCCAGTTCATGCTGATCGTGATGTCCTTGTACGGACCGAACAGCAGGCTGCCGGGCGGTGGCGGCGGCGGCGGAGGCGGGGGTGGTGGCGGCGGCGGCTGCGCCGAGCAATTGCCTTGGCTCGTCCACGGCTGGCCGCTACCGGGTCCGCCGTTGTGGGTCGAAGGGTTGTCACCCTGCGTCCACCAGTTCGCACGATATTCGATGCCACTCAAGCTGGCGGTCATGCCGCCGGTGTAGACAGCGGTCGCGCTCCACGTCGCCGAGCAGGCGGCGTTCGCAATCGGCAGCGCGAACAGTGTCGTCAGTGCAAGCAGCGCAGAGACCAAGTATCTGCGCACGTTTCGAAGAGACCTCATCTTCGTTCCTCCGTGGTCCGAACTGCGTGTCCCCGGCGGAGGATTTACTGCAGGAAAATCAGCGGCGCAACGCGCGCTGCGCGCGCAAAAGATGCACGCCGGCGGTGGTTCGCAATACCAATTCGAAAGGTGCCGCGCCGGAGCAGCAATATTTTCGCAGACCAGCGCGATTGGTCCTATGCGCGACCCGGATAGCGAGCGCGCGTGACGCTTGGTGAAATTGCGAATCGGCGCGCGGCGCGCGCAAAGAGTACTTGCTGGGCTCGTCGCGAAACTGGCGGTTTCGCGCAGAAATGCACAGGGCCGTGACGGCGCGAGTGCCTCTACAGTGATGCGAACTATCCGGGGCAGGCAAGGGAATGTCCGAGCACGATCACTCGTACAAGCTGCTGTTCTCGCATCCGCAGATGGTGCGGGATCTGCTCGAGGGCTTCATCTGCGGGGACTGGCTCTCGCAATTCGACTACGACTCGCTGCAGAAGGTGAGCGGCAGTTACGTCAGCGACGATCTGCGCGACCGCACTGACGACATCGTCTGGCGAGCGCGCTGGGGCGAGGGCTGGATCTACGTGTACTTGCTCATCGAGTTCCAATCTGCAATCGAGCCTTACATGGCGGTGCGGATCCTCACCTATGTCGGCTTGCTCTACCAAGACCTGATCAAGAGCCGGCAACTTCCTGATGACGGCCGCTTGCCGCCGGTGCTGCCCATCGTGCTCTACAGAGGGTCCGCGCGTTGGAGTGCGTCACCCGATATCGGCGGCCTGCTGCAACCCGGGCCTAGTGCGCTCGACACCTACCGTCCACAGATCCGCTACGTCCTCATCGAGCAAGGGCGTTACGACAGCAGCGAGCTTGCGTCGCTACGCAACCTGGTCGCTGCCCTGTTCCGGCTGGAGAACGGGCATACGTACGCGGAGATCGATGGTGTCGTGCGCACGCTGATCGAGTGGCTGCGAAGCCCGCAGCAGGACAGCCTGCGCCGTGCGTTCTCCGTGTGGTTGGGCAGGGTTATACTCGGACGCCTCCCGGGTGGGGCCGTGACCCACGTGGATGACTTGCAGGAGATGCGCACGATGCTGGCAGATCGATTTCAGGAATGGCGTGAGGAGTTCGAGCGGCAGGCATCGCAGGATGGATTGCGGAAAGGGATGCAGCAAGGGTTGCAGCAAGGGATGCAGCAAGGGATGCAGCAAGGGTTGCGCGAAGGCGAAGCCCGCTTACTGCTTCGTCTGCTTGCAAGTCGTTTCGGCGACCTGCCGCAGTCGGTCCAGGTGCGCGTTCAGCACGCCGACGTGTCGCAACTCGAGCGCTGGGGCGACCAGTTACTGAATGCGTGCACGCTTGAAGACCTGTTCGGGTGACGATCCCGCTGGCGGTCAGTCCCACCTTCCATCGCGCGACGCCTGCGCATCGAGCCGCTTCGTGAACACCGTCGTGCCGTCGATGTCCTTCAACGACGCGGTGAGATGCTTGCCGTGCGGGTCGATGTCGATCTGGCCGAAGAACTGGTAGCCGCCGCTCGGCGGTGTGTTCGCAGTCGGCGGCGCCTTCTGGAACACGAGTTGCGGCCCGAACGTGTTGTCGAGGAGATTCGGGCCGAAGCTGCCGGCGTGCAGCGGGCCGGCGACGAATTCCCAGAACGGATCGAAGTCCTGGAACTGCGCGCGATTCGGATCGTAGTAATGCGCCGCGCAGTAGTGCACGTCGGCAGTCAACCAGACGACGTTGCGGATCTCCTCGCGCTTGATGAAGCGCAGGATGTCGGCGAGCTCGAGCTCGCGTCCCAGCACCGGCCCGTCGCCGTTCGCCGGGCCTTCCCAGCGAGGGCGGCCCTGTGCATCCGTGCCGTCGCCGACCTGCAAGCCGAGCGGCATGTCGGACGCGATGATCTTCCACGTCGCGGTTGATCGATCGAGCTTGGACTTGAGCCACGCGAGTTGCGCGCGTCCCAGGAAGGCAGTGTCGGCACTGCGCTGCTCCTGTCTGTTGAACGTGTTGGGTCCGCGATAGCTGCGCATGTCCAGTACGAACACATCGAGCTCGCGGCCATACGGAATGTGGCGATACACACGCTCGGACTCGGCCAGGTTGTGCCACCGCAGCGGCGAGTACTCGAGGAACGCGCGCGTCGCGCGGGCGGTCAGCGTCTGGATGCGCTGCTCCGTGTAACGATTGTCGAGCACCTTGCTGTCCGACCAGTTGTTGGTCACTTCGTGATCGTCCCACTGCCAGATCTGCGGAACTTCGGCGGAGAAGCGCTGCAGGTTCGCGTCGTAGCGGTTGTAGAGGTGATTGCGGCGGAATTCCTGCAGCGACTCGGCCACCTTCAGTTTCTCCGGCACGACGTCGAGGAAGGCGTTCGTCCAGATGAGCTTGCCGGTCGCATCCGTCACGCGTTCCTGCAACGGACCGTCGGCGTAGATCGTGTCGCCGGAATGCAGGAAGAAGTCCGGCCGCGCGCGCCGCATCGCTTCGTAGATCTTCATGCCGCCAAAGCCGAGATCGATCCCCCAGCCCTGGCCGACGGTGTCGCCCGACCAGACGAAGCGGATCTCGCGGCGTTTCGCCGGCGGCGTGCGCAAGCGCCCGACGACGGGCTCGCTGCGCGCCTTGCCGGAATCGAGATCCTCGAAGGTCACGCGCACGAACACGTCGCTCTCGTCCGGCAACCCCGTGAGATCGAGACGCGCCGTGAAGTCCGTGGTATCGAGGGCGTGAGGGCCGCGCAGCGCGACGGCATTCGCGAAGTTCTCGTCGCGCGCCCACTCGACGAACATGCGCGCAGGCTTGTCGGCGCGACTCCAGACGATCGCGCGATCGTCGACCACGTCGCCGATCTGCAAACCCCACGGCGCCATCGGTCGCAGCGAATCGGACGCGACGACTGCCGGTGCCTGCCGGGAATAGAGAATGCCGCCGATGCCGGACAGCGTTACACCGCCTGCGAGAGCGTGCTTGATGAAAGTACGACGGCCTGTCTGCATGGGATTCTCCTCGGATGCTGCGAGCAGCATCGACGGGAGCGCTGTCACCCAGGTGAAGGCGGCGTGAAAGTTTCGTTATGGCAAGCCGCGCAAATTGCCGGCGCTAATCCTAGCGCAGAGCGGGTGCACGTTGCTCCTGTCGCCGGCCGAGTTTCGCGAGCAGCCGCTGGGCCGTGCGATCGAGCCACTCATGCAGCGCCGGGCAGATGCGCCGCTCGACGAGCACTGCGAGCACGATCGAAACGAGGAGCACGAGCCCGAGCACGAGCCACATGCGCGGCCAAGTGGCGCCGCCCAGGGCCTGGTACACGTTGTGGCCAGCTTTGGCGTGCGTCAGGTAGAGCGGATACGTCAGGCACCCCAACCAGAACCACAGTCGAATACGAGGCAGCGACCACCGGCGCAGGGCCAGGAGCAGAAATACGATGCTCAAGGCGACGATGACCGCGGCCACGGTGAATTGCGTCGTAAGCGCCGTCGAGTGCGTGTACTTGTCCTGGTATTGCAGCGTCCAGTAAATCGACAGCGGAACACTTGCTGCGAACATGAAGAGCCGGCGGGCGTTAGCGCCGCGCGAACGAATCAGGTACAGGAAACAGCCGCCGGCGAATAGCGAGGCGTACATCGGCATCACGATCGCATCGAGCCA
>CADEEJ010000089.1 GCA_902826315.1 uncultured Steroidobacter sp. | reverse complement strand
ACGGTGTCGGCGCCGCAATTCGCGGTTGAGACCGGGCCGCGCGTGCTGGTCGATGCCGCCCACGGCAACTTCCACAAGATCGACGGACGATTTGCGGCCTTCGCAAAGCTGTTGCACGCGGATGGCTATCGAGTGGCCAGCGCCGAACAGCCGGTGTCAGCGGCACTCCTGGCCACGGCGGATGTGTTCGTCATCGCCAACGCCGTCAAGGGCGGCGAATCTGCCCAGTGGGTGCTGCCCACGCCGCCTGCTTTCACGCACGAAGAAGCGACTGCACTCGCTGACTGGGTGCACGGCGGCGGCGCGCTGCTGTTGATTGCCGATCACATGCCGTTTCCGGGATCGGTCGCAGAGCTCGCGACTGCATTCGGCATCGCGTTTCGCAACGGCTATGCCATCAAGTCGGTCGCAGAAGGTGGCACCCTGATTTTCACGCGAGCGGGCGGTCTGGCGGACCATGCGATCACTCGCGGCCGCAAGCCCGCCGAGCAGATCACCGCGCTCAAGACCTTCACCGGCCAGGCGTTCAGCGCCGTCGTCCCGGTCGAGCCGCTGCTGCGCATGCCGGACGACTGGAACGTGTTCTTTCCGCAAGAAGCAGCGAAGTTCACGAGCACGACACCTACGGAATCCACTCGCGGGCTACTGCAGGGCGCGGTGCTGCGTCATGGGCAGGGCCGCGTGGCTGTATTTGGTGAAGCTGCCATGTTCACGGCGCAGACGCAGGTCCTCGGCGACACCGTCGTGATGCGGATGGGTATGAACGATCCGGAGGCGTCACAGAACGCTCAGTTCGTGCTGAACGTGCTGCATTGGTTGTCGGGGCTGTTGCAAGACTGACCGCGTACAATGCGGCCCGCCCCCATGATTGATTGAACATGTTCGATCCACGCACATACCAGCCTGCCTCCAATCTGCTCACCGACAGAGTCGTTCTCATCACGGGTGCGAGCGACGGCATCGGTAAAGCAGTCGCGCAGGCGGCAGCTGCACACGGCGCGACCGTCCTTCTACACGGTCGCAATGTGCGCAAGCTCGAAGCCGTCTACGACTCCATCGTTGCTGCCAAGCATGCGCGGCCGTCGATCGTGCCCCTGGACTTCGAAAAGGCCGGGCCCGAGGAGTACGAGACACTCGCGGCAGCGCTGGAGCAGGAGTTCGGCCGGCTCGACGCGCTGCTACACAACGCCGGCATGCTCGGCGAGCGCGCGCCGATCGAGCATCACGACGTGCCGAAGTGGATGCGGACGATGCACGTCAACGTCACCGCGCCGTTCATCCTCACGCGCTATTGCCTGCCGCTGCTCAAGCGCTCCGCCGATCCGTCGATCATCTTCACGTCGAGCGGCGTGGTCGCGCGTCCGCGAGCGTACTGGGGCGCGTACCTGGCATCGAAGTGGGCAAGCGACGGCCTGATGCACATGCTCGCCGACGAGCTGGAGAACAAGCCGACGATCCGCGTGAACAGCATCGACCCGGGGAAGGTGCGCACCAAGATGCGTCTGCAGGCGTATCCGGCGGAGGATCCGCAAACGCTGCCGGAGCCGGGCGCGATCGTCGGTCCGTATCTGTATCTGCTGGGCCCGGACAGCCGTGGTGTCAGCGGCGAGACTTTTTCCTGCCAGTAGCTCGTCGGTCGGGGGCGGGGCGTCGCCTGTCAGGCGCAGCGCGCCGTCTGCCCGGCTTCGCACTCGGCCGCTCTTCTGCCTGCGGCAGTTCCAGCTCCGCTAACGCGTACAGCGCTGCGACTCGATCCTGAGATAGCGCGCGGTGCCTGCCGCGCGGCAGATCGCGCGGCAATTCGATGTCCGCGAACTTCACCTGGATCACGCGACTCACCTTCAGGTTGCGGCTTTCGAACAGCGCACGCACGGCGGCGCGTCGATGCGTCCGCCGCGACTCGACGCGAAACCAGCGATTCGTCCCCTCGCCGCCCGCGGGCTCGATGCTTTCGAATTCGACCGTTGCCTCGTCGTAGTTCACGACGCGCGGCAGCGACTCCACGTCGAACTCCGGCGTGGGCACGAGGACGCGAGCGACGTAGGCAGCCGGGATCGTTTCGGCCCGACGGCGCAGCGCATCGGCAAGGCGACCGTCGCTCGTGAGCAGCAGCAGTCCGCTGTCGCCCGCCTGCATGGTGTTTACGACGAGCCAGCGCGCGCCGCGCACTGATGGCAGCGACTCCATCACCGATTTGCCGGACTCCGCATCCCCGTCGGCGCCGGTGATCGGCTGACCTTGCGGCTTGTTGTACAGGAGCACGCTCGGTGCGGCGGCGCTGATCTTCAGGCGACCGGTGACGTCGCGACCGTCGATCGCGACCCGGTCGCCGGTCGAATAAGCGGCGCCCTGCTGCGCAGGCTGGCCGTTGAGCAGCACGCGCCCTTCGAGCATCCACTTCTCGATCTCGCGACGCGAGCCGAAGCCGTGCTGCGCGAGCAGCTTGTGGAGGCGTTCAGACATGGTGTCGGGCTAAAGGCCCGGCCGATTTACAGCGGTGGGTCGGTAAGCGTGCGAGGTTCGTCGTCGTCCTCGGACGAAGCGACGAGCGACGGCGAGGCGTTGTCGTCGGCATCTTCGGCCGGCGCGGCTTCGACCGACACGTCCGCGTCGTCGACTGCAACCTCAGCCGCTGCTTCGACTTCGAGTACTTCCGTCGGCGCTTCGCCGCCCGGCAGCTCCAGCTGCACGCCGATCGTCTCGACGTCCCGCAGCTCCGCCAGCGTGGGCAGCTGGTCCAGGCTCCTGAGGCCGAAGTAGTCGAGGAACTCGCGGGTCGTGCCCAGCAGCTCCGGATGGCCCGGCACCTCGCGGTGCCCGACGACGCGAATCCAGTTGCGCTCCTGCAGGGTGCGCATGATCGTCGAGCTGATCGACACGCCGCGGATCTCCTCGATCTCGCTGCGCGTGATCGGCTGGCGGTAGGCGATGAGCGCGAGAGTCTCGAGCAGCGCGCGCGAATAGCGCGACGGACGCTCCTGCCACAGGCGCGAAACGACGTCGGCACAACGCGAGCGAACCTGCACGCGCCAGCCGCTCGCGACCTCGATCAGCTCGATGCCGCGCGACTCGTATTCGGCGGCGAGCATGTCGAGCGCTGCACGCAGCTGCTCCAGCGTCGGCCGCTCGCGTTCGTCGAACAGCTCCAGCAGCTGGTCGCTAGTGACCGGCCGGCCCGCCGCCAGCAACGTCGCTTCGATGAGGTGCTTGAGATCGTGCTCGTTCATTGCGCTGCTTCCGGATCCGGAGTATCGGATTGCGGGACCGCGGGCGTCACGCTGTCTTCGATCGTCGACACATGCTGACTTTCGGGATGATCTTCCGGGCTGTCTTCCGGCTCTTCTTCTTCCGGTTGCGCCGGCTGGGCGAGCGCTGCTTCGTTCTCAGCGTCCGCTTCGCCCGCCTCGTCGGCGCCCTGACCGCCTTCGATGACCTTCAGATGACGCGCGGCCGTCGCGGTACGCACGTGAATCTGGCCGTACGCTTCACTCTGCACGATCTCGATCAGTCCTTCGCGCATCAACTCGAGGATCGCGATGAACGTCACCGTCACGCCCATCCGCCCTTCCTCGGGCCGGAACAGCTGCGTGAAATTCTGAAACGCGGCTTCGCGCAGCACGCTCAGGATGTCGGACATGCGCTGACGCACCGACAGCCGCTCGCGATTGACGTGGTGATGCGCGAACATTTCCGCGCGCGACAGCACGTCCTTGAACGCGACCAGCATCTCCTGCAGCGACACCTGCGGCAGGATCTTCACGACTTTGCGCTCGACCAGGTCCGCCGACGCCGGCAGCGTGTCGCGCTCCATGCGCGTGAGGCGGTCGATGTCCTCGGCCGCTTTCTTGAAACGCTCGTACTCCTGCAGGCGGCGCACCAGCTCGGCGCGCGGATCGTCCTCGTCCTGGCCGTCCATGCCGGGCGGCCGCGGCAGCAGCATGCGCGACTTGATCTCCGCGAGCATCGCGGCCATCAGCAGGTACTCGCCCGCCAGCTCCAGCTGCAGATCCGCCATCAGGTCGATGTACTGCATGTACTGGCGAGTGATTTCGGCAATCGGGATGTCGAGGATGTCGAGGTTCTGCTTGCGGATCAGGTACAGCAGCAGGTCGAGCGGGCCCTCGAACGCTTCGAGAAACACCTGCAGCGCGTCCGGCGGGATGTACAGGTCGCGCGGCAGCTCGGTGACCGGCTCGCCTTCGACGACCGCGAACGGCATCTCCGCCTGCAGCGGCGGCGGCTCGGCCGGGAGCGCCTCGGTCTCCAGCTGCGAGCCCGTGTTCTCGACCAGTTTCAGTTCGGGCTTCATCGGTAGTTCATGCCCATCGCCGTATGCACTTCCTCGAGCGTCTGCCGCGCCACGTCGCGCGCCTTCTCGTTGCCTTCCGCGATGATGCCGCGCACGAGGTCGCGATTCTCCTCGAACTCTTTCGCGCGCGCGCGAATCGCCGTGATCTCCGCAACGATGACGTCGGTGACTCGCTTCTTGCAGTCGAGGCAGCCGATGCCGGCCGTGCGGCAGCCCTGTTGCACCCAGGCCTGAGTGTCCGCGTCCGAGTAGATCTTGTGAAGATCCCAGACCGGACATTTATCGGGATCGCCGGGATCGGTGCGGCGTGCGCGCGCCGGATCCGTCTGCATGGTCTTGAGCTTCTTCGCGACCGAGTCGGGATCCTCGCGCAGGCCGATGGCGTTGCCGTAGGACTTCGACATCTTGCGGCCGTCGAGTCCCGGCACTTTCGGCGTCGCCGTCAGCAGCACGTCGGGCTCGACCAGGATGCTGCGGCCCGTGCCTTCGAGATAGCCGAGCAACCGCTCGCGATCGGCGACGGTCAGGCGCGCGTTGCCTTCGAGCATCGCTCGCGCGGTCGCGATCGCCTCCTGGTTGCCTTCTTCCTGATAAACCCGGCGCAACTCCTTGTAGCGAGTACCGTTGCGGCTGCCGAGACTCTTGATCGCCTTCTCGACCTTCGTTTCGAAGTCCGGCTCGCGGCCGTAGACGTGATTGAAGCGCCGCGCGACTTCGCGCGTGATCTCGACATGCGCGACCTGGTCCTCGCCGACCGGCACGTACGCGGCCTTGTACAGCAGGATGTCGGCGGCCTGCAGCAGCGGGTAGCCGAGGAAGCCATAGGTCGCGAGGTCCTTGTCCTTGAGCTGCTCCTGCTGATCCTTGTACGTCGGCACGCGCTCCAGCCAGCCGAGCGGCGTGATCATCGACAGCAGCAGATGCAGCTCGGAATGCTCGGGCACGCGCGACTGGATGAACATGGTCGCGGCAGCGGGATTGAGCCCGGCGGCGAGCCAGTCGATGACGACTTCCCAGACGTTGTCTTCGAGCTGGCGCGTGTCTTCGTAGCCGGTCGTCAGCGCGTGGATGTCCGCGATGAAGAAGTAGCACTCGTACTGGTACTGCAGCTCCGTCCAGTTCTTGAGCGCCCCGTGGTAGTTGCCGAGATGCAGCGCGCCCGTGGGGCGCATCCCGGACAGGACACGTCGGTTGTTTGCAGTATTCGCGCTCAATTCAGACCAAGAGAATCAGATTATTACGTTGGTTTGTTGAACGAGCACGACAGGGGCGTGCCGGGGCGGGCTGGATTATACAGACGTTGACAGCCGCTCATTCAAACGCAGTGACGTCGCCTTTTCCGCGTCGGGCGACGACCGGCGCGGGCCCTTCCAGGTCGATGACGCTGGTCGGGTCCAACCCGCAATTGCCGCCGTCGATGACCGCATCGACGACGTGATACAGCCGCTCCTGGATCTCGCGCGCATCGGTCATCGGCAGCTCGTCGCCGGGTAGCAGCAGCGTCGAGCTCATCAGCGGCTCGCCCAGGTCCGAGAGCAGTGCCAGCGGCACGGGATGATCCGGGACGCGTATGCCGATCGTGCGGCGACGCGGATTCTGCAGCCGCTTCGGCGTCTGCCGCGTCGCGGCCAGGATGAACGTGTACGGACCCGGCGTGAATGCCTTCAGCGTGCGGTACTGCTGGTTGTTGACGCGCGCGTAATGCGCGATCTCCGACAGGTCGCGGCACACCAGCGTGAAGTGATGATGCTTGTCGGTCTGGCGGATGCGCGAGATGCGCTCCATCGCCTCTTTGTCGCCGATGTGGCAGCCGAGCGCATAGCAGGAATCCGTCGGGTATACGACGATGCCGCCAGTGCGGATCAAGGCCACCGCTTGCCGGATGAGGCGCGGTTGCGGGTCCTTGGGATGAATCTCGAGGTAGCGGCTGGGCATCCGATGTTCTTGTACAGAGAGTCCCGGGCTGGCCGGGCGGCTTCTCAAGTATGATAGCCGGCCTCGGCCATCCGCCTCGCCACCCCGCTTCCGCATGCAGCTGCTGTTCGATTTTCTGCCCGTCATCGCCTTTTTCGCCGGCTACAAGCTGTCGGGCAACAACATCTTCGTCGCTACCGCGGTGCTGATCGTCGCAGTCATCGTGCAGACCGCCGTGCAGTGGCTGCGCCATCGCAAGGTCAGCCAGATGGCGCTGGTTTCGGGCGTGCTGGTGCTGATCTTCGGCGGCCTGACGCTCGCGATCCACGACAAGCTGTTCATCCAGTGGAAGGTGACGATCGTCAACTGGCTGTTCGCCGCGGCGTTCCTGGCGAGCCATTTCATCGGCGATCGGCCGCTCACGCAGCGGATCATGGGCGAGAACGTGCAGCTGGAGCGCCCGCAATGGCTGCGCCTGAGCTGGGCGTGGATCGTCTACTTCCTGGCGATGGGCACGCTCAACCTGTACATCGCCTACAACTACCCGGAGCACATCTGGGTCAACTTCAAAATGTACGGCACGATCGGGCTCACCCTGCTGTTCGCCCTGGGACAGGGGTTCTGGCTCGCTTCGAAGATGCAGCCGGAACGCCCGTGAGCGCCGCCCCGATCGCTGCCGGCCCGGCCCGGCTGGAGCGGATCCGCTCGCAGCTCGCACAGTCGCTGCCCGGCGCCGCCATCGAACTGATCGACGACAGCCATCGCCACGCCGGCCATGCGGGTGCGCGCGACGGGCGTGGGCACTTCCGGCTGCGGATCGTTTCCGGCGCTTTCGCCGGGCTGCGGCCGCTGCAGCGTCATCAGCTCGTGTATCGTTCGCTCGGCGAGCTGATGCAGACCGATATCCATGCCCTGAGCATTACGGCCCTGACCGCCGAGGAAAGCGGCGGCGCCGGGCGCTGAAAAAACGCACGCGCGCCACCAGGGATCCGGAACCGCCAGGACTGCCGCGACTCGAACCCTCATCGCCAATACGAGACCTCTCATGACCCATTTCCGCATCCACACGCCGACCGTGCTCGCCTTACTCGCCCCGCTCGCGCTCGCGGCCTGCAACAAGGCAGGCACGACGGCACCGGCCGCCCCCGCGGAGCGCGTCGCGACAGTCAACGGCAAAGCGCTGCCCAAGTCCGAGTTCGAGCTGTACGTCGCCAACATGAGCCGGCAGTCGGGCCGCGAGGTTGCCGAGGAGCAGAAGGGCCAGCTGCTCGATCAGTACATCAGCATGCAGCTCGCCGCCGAAGAGGCGGAGAAGGCTGGTGTCGACAAGGACGCGAAGGTCCGCGACCAGCTGGCGCTGGCGCGGCTGCAAGTGCTGGTCGACGCGGGTCTGCAGAAATATCTCGAAGCGCATCCGGTGCAGGAAGCGGAGCTGCGGCCGGAATACGACGCCCAGGTCGCGGCGCTGCCCCGCGAATATCACGCCCGTCACATCCTGGTCGACGACCGGGCCGTGGCCGAAGCGATCACCAAGGAGCTGAAGGGCGGCGCGGACTTCGCGAAGCTCGCAGCGAAGCGCTCGAAGGACTCTTCCAGCAAGAGCGGCGGCGACCTCGGCTGGTTCACGCTCGACACGATGGTCAAGCCGTTCGCCGACGCGGTGAAGGCGATGCAGCCGGGTCAGCTCACCGAGCAGCCGGTGCAGAGCCAGTACGGCTGGCACGTGATCAAGCTGGAAGAATCGCGCGCCACCAGCGCGCCGCCGTTCGACGAAGTGAAGGACCGCGTGAAGATGATCGTCCAGCGCAAGAAGCTGCAATCGCACCTGGAAGAGCTGCGCACGGCCGCCAAGGTCGAGAAGACGGGAGCTGCGGCTGCGCCTGCGACTGCGACTGCGACGCCCGCGGCGCCGACGGCCAAGGCAGAGGAAAAGGCCGAGACGAAAGAGTGACGGAGGTCAGGCCTCAGCCCGACTCCAGCAGCTTCAGGAATTTCTTCTCGTCGAGAACCTCGACGCCCAACTCCTGCGCCTTGGCGAGCTTCGAGCCCGCCTCGGCGCCGGCGACGACGTACGAGGTCTTCTTCGAAACGCTTCCCGCGACTTTGCCGCCGAGCGCCGCGATCCGGTCGCCGGCTTCGTCGCGGCTCATGCTGTCGAGACTGCCGGTCAGCACGAAGGTCTTGCCGGCCAACGGGCCTTCGCCTGTCGCAGCCTTGCGCGCCTGTGACTGCAACTGCACGTGCCTGGTCAGCGCGGCGATGACGTCGCGATTGTGCTTCTCCTGGAAGAACTTGTAGACGTGGGCGGCGACGACCGGCCCGACGTCCGGCACTTCCTGGATCTGCTCCTCCGTCGCACCCTGCAGCTCCTTGAGTGAGCCGAAGTGGTTGCCGAGCGCCGCGGCCGTCGCCTCACCGACGTCGCGAATGCCGAGCGCATACAAGAAGCGCGGCAAGGTTGCGTGCTTCTTGCTGGCTTCAATGGCCTCGACCAGGTTCTCCGCGGACTTCTCGCCCATGCGATCGAGCGCTGCCAGTTGCTCTGCAGTCAGCACGTAGAGATCGGCGGGACTGCGCACCAGCGGCGGATCGCTTTCCACCAGCTGGTCGATGATCTTGGTGCCTAGCCCGTCGATGTCGAGCGCGCGCCGGCCGGCAAAGTGGCGAATCGCCTCTTTGCGTTGAGCAGCGCAAACCAATCCGCCCGTACAGCGCGCGACCGCTTCTCCTTCCTCGCGCTCCACCGCCGAACCGCATACGGGACACTTCGACGGCAGCTCGACTTCCTGCGCGTCCTTCGGGCGGCGCTCGACGATGACTTTGACGACTTCCGGAATCACGTCGCCGGCGCGACGGATCACGACCGTGTCGCCGATGCGCACGTCCTTGCGCCGCACTTCGTCCATGTTGTGCAGCGTCGCGTTGCTGACCGTCACGCCGCCGACGAACACCGGCTCCAGGCGCGCGACCGGCGTCAGTGCACCGGTTCGTCCGACCTGGAACTCCACGCCTTTGACGACCGTGTTCTCTTCGTGCGCCGGAAACTTGTGCGCGATTGCCCAACGCGGCGCACGCGCGACGAAGCCGAGATCGCGCTGCTGCACGAAGCGGTTGACCTTGTAGACGACGCCGTCGATTTCGTACGGCAGGCTCGCTCGCTTCGCGCCGATCTCGCGGTAGTACTGCAGGCATCCTTCTGCGCCCTGCACGATCTTGAGCAGCGGCGAAACCTTCAGGCCCCATTCCCGCAGTTGTTGGAGCGCCTCGCTGTGGCGCGCCGGCAGTTTCCAGCCGTCGGTCTCGCCGACGCCGTAGAAGAACACGTCGAACGGTCGATCGGCGGCGAGCCGTGGATCGAGCTGACGAATGCTGCCCGCCGCAGCGTTACGCGGATTCACGAACGTACGCTCGCCGCGCTCCAGCGCGCGCTGGTTCATCGCTTTGAAGCCGGCGATCAGCATGAACACTTCGCCGCGCACTTCGAGCAACTTCGGCGGTGAGCCGCGCAGAACTGTGGGCACCGCCTTGATCGTGCGCACGTTGTGCGTCACGTCCTCGCCGCGCAGACCGTCGCCGCGCGTGGCCGCCTGCACCAGCCGTCCGGACTCGTAGCGAAAGCTGATTGCCAGACCGTCGAGCTTCGGCTCCGCGGAGTACTCGATCTGCTCGACATCTTCCAGACGCTCGCGCACGCGACGATCGAAGGCAACGACGTCCTCGTCTGCGAAAGCATTGTCGAGCGACAGCATCGGTCGCGTGTGCACGACTTCCTGCAGCTCGCTGACCGGCGTCGCACCGACCCGCTGCGTCGGGGAATCGACTGTAACGAGGTCCGGGTATTGCTCTTCGAGTGCTTTCAGCTCGCGCAGCAACCGGTCGTATTCCGCGTCGGAAACTTCCGGGTCGTCGAGCACGTGGTAGCGATAGTTGTGGTGCTCGATCTGCTTGCGCAGCTCACGAACTCTTGCCGCGGCGCTTTTGGCTGCGCTGGTGGCCATCGTCGCGCCTCCCGCTCAGAGATGAGCGGATTGCGACCCCGCGCCCCGGCCGGCCGGCGGACGCTCGAACTCGCGCACTTCCTGACGCATGCGCTCGATGCGATGGACCGTGAGCGGCACGCCGCGTTCGTCCTGCAACGTGCCGCCGAGATTCGCCTGCAGGCGGCGCGCGCACGCGATCAGCTCGTTCAGCGCATGCATGCCGGGCACGGGTCCGGGCAGCTGCGTGAACATCGTGATGCCGGGATAGAGCGTCTCGCTCATCTTTTCGAGATCGAACGTGCCGGGCTCGACCATGCTCGCGATGCTGAAGACGATGCTGCCGTCGCTGTGCACGCGATGGAAGATGCCGTACTTGCCATGCTGCAAGGTCTCGGCGAGCAGAGCTTCCAGCAACTTCGTACCCTCGACCCGCTGCGGCGCGAATGCGATGCGCAGCGACAGAATCTTGCGCCGCTCGATGCGTCGCGATTGCGGAGCTTCGCTGGACGACAACGTCGGCGCCGTAGCCGCAGTCGCAGCTGCAGCCGTAGCCGCAGCCGTCGGCGGGCGAACCGGCATTTCTTCGGTCGGAGCATCGGCGAACGTCGGCTCGAGGCGTCCGCGCCAGGTCTCGGACGACAATGGCGACGCGTACTCGGATGACGGCGATTCTGCAGATTGCTCGACTTCGCGCAGCGCTGGCGGCGCGACTTCGTCTGCCGATCGCAGCAGCGTCGTATCGGCACTGTGCATCGCCGGCTCGGGCCGCACGCGCAGCAGTGCATCGTCTCCGTCCACGACGGCGCGATTGCCGCGGCGTCCCCACAAGTAGATGGCTGCGAGCAGGACGATCCCGAAGCCGACCAGAATCCAACGCAGCTCGCTCATTTACATAGCGGCCATCCGCACGGCTTCGTCGACGTCCACGGCGACCAGGCGCGACACGCCCGGCTCGTTCATGGTGACGCCGATGAGCTGCGAGGCCAGCTCCATCGTGGTCTTGTTGTGCGTGATGAAAATGAACTGCACCCGGCTCGACATGTCCTTGACGGTTTCGCAGAAGCGTCCGACGTTGTTGTCGTCGAGCGGTGCATCGACTTCGTCCAGCAGACAGAACGGCGCCGGGTTCAGCTCGAAGATCGAGAACACGAGCGCCACGGCAGTCAGCGCCTTCTCGCCGCCCGACAGCTGGCTGATGGTGCTGTTCCGCTTGCCCGGCGGACGCGCCATGATCGAGACGCCCGCGTTGAGGATGTCCTCGCCGGCCAGCTCCAGGTATGCGTGGCCACCGCCGAACAGCCGCGGGAAGCGCTCCTTCAAGCCGGCATTGATGCGATCGAACGTGTCCTGGAAACGCGAGCGCGTCTCGCGGTCGATCTTGCGGATCGCCGCTTCGAGCGTTTCGAGCGCGTCGGTGAGATCCTTGAACTGGCGGTCGAGGTATTCCTTGCGCTCGGACTGCTCCTTGAACTCGTCGATTGCCGCGAGATTCACCTGGCCGAGGCGCTCGATCTTGCCGGCGACTTCCGCAAGGCTCGTCTCCCAGGTCGGTACGTCCGCTTCCGGCGCCATCTCCTGGTAGACCGTCGCGAGCTCGAACTGCGTCGCCGTGAACTGCTCCAGCAGCGTTTCGCGCCGAACCTTCAGCTCTTGCGCGGCCATGCGTACGTCTTCGAGGCCGGCACGCGCGACTTCGACTGCCCCTTCGGAGTCGACGCGACGCTGATCGAGCGTGCGCATCCGTCCTTCGGCGCTCTCGACAGCAGTGCGTGCGCCGGCGAGCTCCTGCTCGACTTCGACTCGCTTCTGCAACGCTTCTTCCAGCGTCGTGGTGAGCGCCTGCAACGGCGCTTCGCCTTCCGCCAGCTGGCGCGTCAATTCATCGCGCCGCTGCTGCAATTGTTCGAGTTGATGGCGCAGCCGCTCCAGTCCCGCTGAGATCGACTGGAGTGCCGAGCGCTTCGACTCGACTTTAATCGCCACTTCCTGCGCACCGTCGCGATCGGTCTGAGCCTGCGAGCGCTTGAACGACAGGTTCTGGCGCAGCTCTTCGCGTTCCTGCTCCAGCTCGACGCGTGCGGTCTCGAATTCCGCCATCGCATCCATGCCTTCCTGCAGGCGTGCCCGCGCTTCCGCGATCGCACCGGCCCGGCTCGCATGATCGCGCTCCAGCTCTTCGGTCTCCGCGCCGATGCGGCTCACGCGCTCGGCCGTTTGCTCGGACTTCGTGCGCAGCGCGCCCATCTGGGCATTCGAGTCGCCGGCGACGCGATGCAGCCGGTTCACTTCTGCCTGCTGCGTGTCGCGACGTTGCTCATGCTCGGCCAGCTTCGCGCGCGCATCGGTCAGCTCGGCTTGGCCAGCGTTGCGTTGCCGCTCGGCATCGGCGACGACGTCGCGCAATGCACGCATCTCTTTTTCGCGACCGATGACGCCGGCATGCACGTCCTTGTCGCGGCTGACGCGCAGCCATTCACGTCCGATCCAGACACCGTCGCGAGTAATGACGGACTCGCCACTCAGTAACGTGCGCCGCTTCTCCAGCGCTTCCGGCAGCGTGTCGACGGCGATGATGCCGGTCAACAGTGCGGAAATTGCCGCCGGACCTTGCACGCGCGCCAGCAATCGGCCGCCATCGACCTTATGTACGCTGGCTCCGCCGGACGAGAAGAAGGACACGGCGCCGACCTGCAACGATTCGAGCCTGTTGGCGATCGAATCGATCGTTTCGACGGATACTGCTTCCAGGTACGAGCCGAGCACGGTTTCAACCGCGCGCTCCCAACCCTGCTCGACGACCAGCTGCTGGGCGAGTCGTGGACGCTCTGCGAGCGAATTCGAGCTCAACCACTCGGTAACCTTGCCTTGTGCCAGGCCGAGCGCGGCCTGCTGCAGAGCCTGCAGCGACATCAAGCGCCCTTGTGCGTCCTGCAACTGCTCACGGCTGCGATCGTCCGCTGCGACGAGCTCGCGCTCGCGCTCGCGCAACCTCTGCACTTCCTCGGTGGCTTCGCGCAACTGATTGGCCGCGTGTTCGCTGGAAGCGCGAATCTGTTCTTGCTCGGCCTGCAACGTTGCGAGGCGCGCGTCGACCTCGGTGGTCGTCAGCTGCGACAGCTCGCCTTGCAGCCGTTCGCGCTGCGCAGCCAAGCGCATCAGCTGATGCTCCAGCTGTTCGATGCGCGCGCGCTCGACCTGTGTCTTCTCACTGGCGGCGCGCGAGTCGCGATTGAACTCTTCCCAGCGCTCCTGCCAGTCCTGCATGGACTCTTCCGCCTGCGCCAGAGCGGCGGCCGACGCACGCTCGCGATCGCGAGCTGCGCCGAGACCCGGTTCCAGCTGCTCCAGCTCGCCCCGCAGCTCGTCGATCTGCGACTGGTCGCGCGCCAGGTGCAGATTCGACTCGGTGGCGCCCTGCTCTGCCTGTTCGAGGTCCTGCCGCTGCCGCTGGCGCAGCTCGCGGCCGTGCTGGATCGACTGCTCGGTGCGCGAGATCTCGGCGCCGATCTGGTAGTAGCGACCCTGGACCGCGTTCAGCGCTTCGGACTTCTCGGTGAAGTCCTCGCGCGCCGACTCGATCGAGGCTTCGACGGAGCGCAGCTCGGCAATCAATGCCTGCATCGCCGTGTCGCGCTCGCGCAGGATGCCTTCTTTCGATTGCGAGTCCTGCTCGATCACGCGCAGGCGCAGGGCCAGCAGCTCCGCAGTCAGCCTGCGCTCTTCCTGCTTCAACGTCTGGTAGCGGCGCGCCGTGGCCGCCTGCCGCTGCAGGCGATTCAACTGCTTCTCGACCTCGTCGCGCACGTCCGCGAGCCGCTCGAGGTTTTCCTTGGTATGCGAGATGCGGCTCTCGGTCTCCCGGCGCCGCTCTTTGTACTTGGAGATGCCGGCCGCTTCTTCGATGAAGCCGCGCAGCTCTTCCGGTCGCGCCTCGATGACGCGCGAGATCATGCCCTGCTCGATGATGGCGTAGCTGCGCGAGCCCAGGCCGGTGCCGAGGAACAGCTGGGTGATGTCCTTGCGGCGGCAACGCGCGCCATTCAAAAAATACGCGGACTGTCCGTCGCGCGACACCACGCGCTTGAGCGACACCTCGGAATAGCCGGCGTACTGCCCGGCCAGCTGCCCGTCGGCGTTGTCGAACACCAGCTCGACCGACGCGGTGCCGACCGGCTTGCGCGAGCTGGAACCGTTGAAAACGACGTCGGCCATCGAGTCCCCGCGCAGGTGTTTCGCGGAAATCTCGCCCATCACCCAGCGCACGGCGTCGATGATGTTGGACTTGCCGCAGCCGTTGGGGCCGACGACACCGATCAGGTTACTGGGGAAGTTGACGGCCGTAGGGTCGACGAAGGACTTGAAACCGGCCAGCTTGATCTTATTGAGTCGCATCGCGCGTGCAGTGAGCCTGAGGGTATCGAGTGAAAATGTTCGGAAGTGTAGGAACCGTTCCCCTGCCGCGCGGTAGTGTATGTGAAACCCAACTGCGTGTGGACGCGTCCGTGGGGCTGATTTGTTTGGCCTGTACCCGCCAAGCGCCGTCTGTATAATCGCGCCCCTCTTTAAAGATCTACGTCCGTAACGACCGATTTCGGACAGTGCCGGGGAGGCTCCTCAAGATGGCCGCCAAGAAACCTGCGAAGGCGACGAAGGCCAAGAAGACCATTGCGAAGAAAGCTGATTCGCTTAAGAAAGCTGCGCCGGCGAAAAAGCCCGTGGCTGTCGCCAAAGCCAAGCCCGCCGCCCCGAGCCCGAAAGCAGTAGCCAAGCCCGCGGCCAAGCCGACCGCAGCGCCGACCCAGAAGCCCGCCGTCAAGGTGCAACCTGCGCCCGCTACGGTACCTGCCAAGCCTGCCCGTGCAGCCGCCACGATCCCAGCCAAGCCGACGATTCCAGCGAGACCTGTGACACCCCTCAACTTGAACGACCTCGATGCGGCGGCCAGTGGCGATGCCGACGAGGGTGACGGCCCCGAAGTCTCCAGCACGAACCTGCTAGCGGGCCCGCGCAACGTCAAACCGTACATCCCACGGCGCGGCGAGCAGTACATGAACAAGGAGCAGCTGGAGCACTTCCGGCTGATCCTCAACACCTGGAAGCGCGACCTCATGCACGAGGTCGATCGCACCGTGCTTCACATGAAGGACGAGGCCGCGAACTTTCCCGACCCGAACGATCGCGCCACGCAGGAATCGGAGTTCAGCCTCGAGCTGCGCACGCGCGACCGCGAGCGCAAGCTGATCCGCAAGATCGACGAAGCGATCAAGCGCATCGAAGACGGCACGTACGGCTACTGCGTCGAGACCGGCGAAGAGATCGGCATCAAGCGGCTCGAAGCGCGCCCGGTTGCGACCCTGTGCGTCGAAGCGCAGGAGCGCCGCGAACGTCGGGAAAAGCAGTACGGCGATCGGGACGATCGCTATAGATAGGTGGGACGACGGATATCGCTAAATATCGCGGTCGTTTCGCTCCTTCTCCCACTGGCCCATTGCACTTCGGGTCGCTCGTCGCAGCGACTGCCAGCTATCTCGATGCACGCCGCGCCGGCGGCGAGTGGCTGCTACGAATCGAAGATCTCGATCCACCGCGCGAAGTAGCGGGCAGCGCCGACGAGATCGTCGCGACACTCGCGGCACTCGGCTTCCAGTGGACAGGTCCCATTCTCAAGCAGAGCGAGCGCCACGCTCTTTATCGATCGGCGCTCGACCAGCTGCTCGCTGCAGGTCGCGCATTTCCCTGCTCGTGCAGCCGGACCGAGCTGCAGGCTGCGCAGCCCGCGGACCGCGAGCCAGCCGATGAGCTCTACTATCCTGGTTGGTGTCGCAACGGGGTGCGTGCGCCGGACCGGCCGCTCGCCATTCGCTTGCGGGTACCGTCCGCCACGATCGCCTTCGACGACGAATTACAGGGCTCTCTTGCGACCGACCTGACGCGCGATGGCGGTGACTTCGTCATCCGCCGCCGCGACGGTCTGTTCGCATATCAACTGGCAGTGGTCGTGGATGACGCCGCTCAGAACGTCACGCACGTCGTGCGCGGCGCCGACCTTCTCGGCAGCACTGCGCGCCAGATCGCCTTGCAAGCCGCATTGGGTCTGACCACTCCCAAGTACGCACATTTGCCGGTAGCCATTGATGCGAATGGGATCAAACTGTCGAAATCGACGGGCGCCGCAGAGGTCGACGCAAGCCAGCCGGCAAGCGAGTTGTGGCGCACCTTGCAGTTTCTGAAACAGGGACCGCCACCTGCCCTGCGTCGAGGCCCGGTGGCCGCGTTGTGGGAATGGGCAATAGAAAACTGGCAGGCGCAGCCGCTCGCCGGCCTGCGCCAGATGGAGTTAGTATGAGCGCCATAGAAACACGACCGGTTCATGGGTCTGAGCTGCCGCGCGCAGCCACGATGGGAGCGTCCATGAGCGAGCCCAAGACTGAATCGAGAGTGATCAAGAAGTATCCCAACCGGCGCCTGTACGACACGGTCGAGAGCCGCTACATCACGCTGGCGGACATCCGGCGGCTGGTCATGGACAAGGTCGACTTTCTGGTCATCGACAAGAAGTCCCAGGAAGACATCACGCGCTCGATCCTGCTGCAGGTGATCGCCGAGCAGGAGCACGCCGGCGAGCCGCTGATGAGCCAGGACTTCCTGTCGCAGGTGATCCGCTCGTACGGCGGCGCCATGCAGAACGTGGTCGGGAGCTATCTGGAGCAGAGCCTGAAGCTGCTGTCGACCGAGCAACAGCAGATCCGCGATCGCCTGCGCAACTCGATGGGCAGCGACGCCTACGACGCGATCAGCTCGCTCACGCAGAAGAACATCGCACGCTGGCGCCTGGTGCAGGACGACATCTTCAAAGCGATGTGCGGCGGCACCAAGCGCGAAGAAAGCAGCGAAAGCGAACGCCGCACTTAAGCGGCGTCGACGTTCCTCATGCTCAGGCGGACGCGGCCCTGCCGGTCCACTTCGAGCACCTTGACGCGCACCAGGTCGCCTTCCTTGAGCTTGTCGCTCACGCGCTCGACGCGCTCGTCGGAAATCTGCGAGATGTGCACCAGGCCGTCCTTGCCCGGCAGGATCGTCACGAACGCGCCGAAGTCCATCAGGCGCGCGACTTTACCCTCGTAGATCCGGCCGACTTCGACTTCGGCGGTGATCAGCTCGATGCGCCGCTGCGCCTCGCGGCCGGAGACGCCGTCCACGGACGCGATCTTCACGGTGCCGTCGTTCTCGATGTCGATGGTCGTGCCGGTCTCTTCGGTGATCGCGCGGATGACCGCGCCGCCCTTGCCGATGACCTCGCGGATCTTCTCCGGGTCGATCTTGATCGTGATGATCGAGGGCGCCCACTCCGACATCTTGGCGCGCGGCTCGGCGAGGACCTTTTCCATCTCGCCGAGGATGTGCAGACGGCCGGCCTTCGCCTGGTCGAGCGCGACCTGCATGATCTCTTTCGTGATGCTGTCGATCTTCAGATCCATCTGCAGCGCGGTGACGCCGGTACGCGTGCCCGCGACCTTGAAGTCCATGTCGCCGAGGTGATCCTCGTCGCCGAGGATGTC
>CADEEJ010000088.1:8713-17934 GCA_902826315.1 uncultured Steroidobacter sp. | reverse complement strand
CACCAGCAGGCTGACCGTCACGACGAGCTTGAACAGCCACCCTGCGAAAAAACTGACCGCACTCAGGCGCACGCCGTGCGTCAGGCTGTGCTTGAACAGCACCAACGCCATGTACACCGTCCACACCAGGCCGATGCCGCCGCCCACCAGCGCCGACACCGCCGCCTGTTTACCGAGCGTCACCGCAAATATTGTGGCGAGCGCCCCGATCCACAACGCCTGCCACAGCAGTATTCGTAGCGACTGGCGCGCGGCCGCCGCAAGAACGTTGGTACTCACGGACAACAAAAATGCCACCGTGCTTGCAGCCGGGCGATCAGCACGTGTGGCATCGTTGAAGCCGAAGAAAATACCGGTCGGAATGGTCCGCCCGGTGGGAAAAGGCGGCGCATTATACGCAGCGATTTGCGCTGCTTCAACAAAGAGATAGCGGCCTACAGCCGATAGCGAACCTTGATCAGGAACTGGTCCGCGTCCCGCACGTCGGACATATGCCCGAACAGATCGCCGACGCTGCTGTCATCGTCGCGCAGCAGGTCGAAGCCGCCGCGCGCATACACGAGAAACAGCTCGGAGAGCGGTCCGATCTCGTAGCGATAGCGCACCTGCAGCCCGAGATTGTTGACGGTAAACGGCGCAAGCCGCTCCGGCGTTATGAAAAGCCTGCCGGCGGCGTCGGTCCGGTAAGCAGCACGCGATTCCGCATCGATGCCGATCCACTGCCATTTGACGCGCAGCTCGTGGCGCGGCGCGGGGATCCAATCGGCGCGCAGCGCGAAGTCCAGGCGCTCGCCGCGGTAGGAGCCGAACAGGTTGCCGCCCTCCCACAGCAGCCAGTCGTCGAAGTAGTACGGCAGCAGGTCGACCAGCATCGTCAGTTTCTCGGTCGGATACCAGGCGGCTGTCAGCTGCAGGCGCCCGCTGTAGTCGCGTACGCCCTGCTGGTAGAGATAGGCACCCGCCGTCAGCTGCCAATCGCCGAACCGCGGCGTGACCAGATCGGCATAGCCGTGCAGGCGGTCGTCGAACTGAACCGGCCCGTTGCCGCGCGAGATCAGATCGTCGACACCGCTCGTCAGGTAGCGCAGCTCCTGGTAGGCGGTCCAGTTGCTCGCGTATTGCACCGTGCGTGACAACTGCAGTCGCGACTGCAGGCGCTGGCCGGCTTCGTTCTCGCGGTAGTACGCGTACAGACGCTGACTCTCGCCGTTGATGCGGCCTTCGACGGCACCGCCGGCCCGCCGATTCGTCTCCCATTCGACCTGGCGCAATGAGTTGCGCTCCATGTAGCCCAGGTCGTTGAGGTCGAAGCGGTCGTCGATGTATAGCAGCTTGAGCGTGTGGGTGAGCGGCGCGGAGCGGTTGAAGTCCGTCTGCAGCCACGCCTGGTAACCGTCGATGCCGGTTCCGGCCTGGCTGATATCGGAGCGAATGAGCTGGCCCGAGACGCGCCACCAGTCGTTCGGCGTCACCTCGTAGTCGACCGCATTGATCGCCGCGTGGCGATCGAGGAGCGGGTGATCCGTCCACGTGCCCAGATAACCGACGCGTGCGTGGTCCAGCGGCAGCGCGACGCGCGACGCCGCGAACAGCCGGCCGAAATCGTCGTGATAGTCGCGCTCCTGCGCCATGAACGCGCCGTACACCAGCGAATCGGTCGTGCCCGTCAGCTTGATCGCGACGTCGATGTCGGACGAGCCCTCGCTGAAATCGTCCGGTGCGGCGCCGATGCGGCGCGTATAGATGAGCTGGCCGTTGGCGGGCGTGCGCAGGTCGAAGATGCCCTGGTTCTCCGTGAAGAACGGCCGCTTGTCGGTGAACACCGTCTCGATCGCCGAGAAGTCGACCACCAGCTCGTCGCTCTCCACCTGGCCGAAGTCCGGGTTGAGCGTCGCGCCCAGCCACAGGTTCGGCGACACCTTCCAGGTGATGTCGGCGCCGGCCTTGAACTGCGTGCTGTCGTTGACGAGATCCGAGCGCACCGTGCCGTACGGCACGAAGTCGAAGCTCGTTGCCGAGCCGTGCTGTGCGATCGAGATGCGGCGGAAGTCGGAGAGGAACACTTCGGAATCGCTGCTGATGCCCGGGCACGCGTAGCGCTCGCCGCGCTCGAACAGGTAACGGGTCGCGTAGATGCCGACCGTGCGCGTATCCGCGCCGGACTCGCGCATGCTGATGCTCGACCACGGCACCAGGATCTCGACGAACCACTGGTCCGCGCTTTCGCGCACTGCGTGCTGCCAGGTGGCGTCCCAATCGCGGTCGAACTTGTTCTGATTCGTGACGAGGCCGTCGCGCACGCCGCCGCCGAGTCCGACGGCGAACTCGTAGCCGAGCTGGCCGGTGGCGTCGAAGTCGACGATCAGTGCGACGGTGTCGCCGACGAAAGCTTCCGCATCGCGCGGCGTGCGCGACTTGATGCGGCGCTCCTGCGGCGGCTGGTCGAGGATGAAGGCAGCGGCGAGCCCCTGCTCTGTCGAAAGAATCCGCACGTCGTTGCGGTAGCGCGCTTCGTCGCGAGCGAATGGCAGAGTGCGACGCCAGTCCTCGCAACGCGTCGCAGTCTCCCACTCGGCTTCATCGATGCGGCCGTCGACGACGATTTCGGCACGCGCCGGCACGGCAGCAACGAGGCACAGAAGCAGCGCGCGCCGCGGGAAATTCCAGCCTCCGTGCACCGGGAGCATGGCGCGATCATCCCACGCGGTCAGCGTATATGGTCGAGAATACCGTCGAGCTCGTCGAGCGTGTGATAGCTGATGACGAGTTTGCCTTTGCCCGACGCCGTGTGTTGCACGGCGACCTTGGCGCCGAGCTTTTCGCTGAGCTCGCTTTCGAGCTTGCGGATGTTCGGATCGACGCGCGGCGCGCTGTCCTCGGCCGCAGCCGCAGGCTGCGTGGTGAGTCGCTTGACCAGCGCCTCGGTCTCGCGCACCGACAGCTTTTTCTTCGCGACGAGCGCGCCGACTTCGGCCTGCTTGCGCTTCGTGTCGAGCGCGAGCAGTGCGCGCGCGTGTCCCATCTCCAGCTCGCGATGCTCGACGAGTGTCTTGACCTCGTCAGTGAGCTCCAGCAGCCGCAGCAGATTGGAGACCGCTGCGCGCGAACGGCCGACGGCTTCCGCGGCCGTCGCATGCGTCATGTCGAATTCGGTGATCAGGCGATCGAGTGCACGAGCCTCTTCGAGTGGATTCAGATCCTCGCGCTGGATGTTCTCGATGAGCGCCATCGCAATCGCGGCCTCGTCGGGCACGCGGCGGATGACGGCGGGAATCTCGTGCAGGCCGGCCAGCTGCGCGGCACGCCAGCGGCGCTCGCCCGCGATGATTTCGTAACGTACGTGGCCCGCGCCTTCCGGCCCGTCCAGCGGACGCACGACGATCGGCTGCACCACGCCCTGCGCTTTGATGGAGTCGGCCAGCTCCTGCAGCGTCTCGGGGCGCATGTCGATGCGCGGCTGATATTTGCCGCGCTGGAGCAGGTCCACCGGCAACTTCTGCAGCTCGTCGTCGGAGTGCAGCTTCGTGACGACTGCGGACTCATCGTCGGGGTCGGGCTGACCGAGCAGTGCGCCCAGTCCGCGCCCGAGGCTTCGTCGTTTCGTCGTCGCCATGGTTGCCATTCTTGTGGGACCCCCCAGCCGGGAGGCGATAGTAGTAGACAGCGGGCGGCTCGGCACTAGGGCCTACCCTGGAAGCGGCGAAAAATCTTCCCGGCGTGGCGAAAATTCTCTTCTGGTTTATTGAGCTACGACGTCTGCGCTGGTGGCCGCGATCTCGTAGTCGCCTTCTTCGCGCCGGATCATTTCCCCCGCCAGCGCCAGGTAAGCGAGCGCGCCGCGCGACTCGCGGTCGTAATGCAATGCCGGCTTGCCGTAGCTCGGCGCTTCCGCCAGCCGCACGTTGCGCGGAATGATGGTGCGGAACACCTTGTCGCGGAAGTGCTCGATCAGCTGCGCCGAGACTTCGTTCGCGAGGTTGTTCCGCGGATCGAACATCGTGCGCAGGATGCCGTCGATCTCCAGGCCCGGATTCGGGCCGGCCTTGATCTGCTCGATGGTGTCGACGAGCGCCGTGAGCCCTTCGAGCGCGTAGTACTCGCACTGCATGGGAATGAGCACGCCCTCGGCCGCGACCAGCGCGTTGACCGTGAGCATGTTGAGCGCCGGCGGACAATCGATCAGCACGACGTCGAACTGGTCGCGCACCGGCTGCAGCGCGTCGCGCAAGCGCGATTCGCAGCCTGCTTTGCCCATCAGCTGCACTTCGGCAGCGACGAGGTCCTGGTTCGAAGGCATCAGCTTGAACGGGGCGTATTCGAGATCCACCAGCGCGTCGGCCGCCGCGCAATCGCCGAGCAGCACCTCGGTCGTGGAGCGCTCAACTGTGCGCTTGTCAACGCCGCAACCCATCGTTGCGTTGCCTTGCGGATCGATGTCGATGAGCAGCACGCGCCGCTTCGTCGCGGCGAGCGACGCCGCGAGATTGACGCTCGTGGTCGTCTTCCCGACGCCGCCTTTCTGATTCGTGATGGCGAGAATGCGGTGCATGACTGAAGCGGTGGCTCCCCCGGCCTCAGGCTCTGTCGTGGCTGCGGCAGAGTTCCACAAGATGCCGCTGCTCGTCCAGAGCAGGGACGTTAAGTTGATGGACTGTGGCGAGTTTCCATCCGTTCGGAATGTGCTCCAACTCTTCTGTCGGATAACGGCCCTTCATCGCAAGTAGTCGCCCGCCGCCGACACATAGATGTCCCGACCACTTCACGAAGGTCTCTATCGGCCCGACGGCGCGCGACACGACACAGTCGAAGCGCTCCTTCGGAAGATAGTCCTCGGCGCGCGTGTGCACGGTTTGCACATTGTGCAAGCCGAGCGCCTGTGTCGCGTGGTCGACGAACTTGAGTTTCTTCGCGGTGGAATCGAGCAGCGTGAAGTGGTGCTGAGGCAACGCGACGGCGAGCGGCAGTCCGGGAAATCCCGCGCCGGTGCCGATATCGGCGACGCGCGCGCCGTGCAGGTAGCTGTGCACGGCGAGACTGTCGAGCAGGTGCTTGGTGATCTGCTGGCCGCGCTCGCGGATCGCCGTGAGGTTCATGCGCTGGTTCCAATCGTCCAACTCGTCGAGCAGCCGGAACAACTGGCTGGCCTGCGCGGAGCTCAGCGGAATGCCGAGCTGCGCGGCGCCTGACATCAGGACGTCGAGCGACACGTCAGCCGATCTTCACCACGGCGCGCCCGGTGACCGCACCTTTGACGTACGGTTCGAACGCCTGCGGCAGCTCGTCGAGACTGACTGTGCGCGTGACGATCGCGTCCAGGTGGCGCGGCTTGAGATCGCTCGCGAGGCGCTGCCACACCGCGAGGCGTAGCGGGCGGGGCGTGAACACGGAGTTGATGCCCAGCAGATTCACCCCGCGCAGGATGAAAGGAACGACGGTGCCCTTCAGCTCGGCGCTCGCGGCGAGGCCGATGCTAGCGATGTTGCCCCAGAAGTTGGTCGTGCGCGTCAGCCACGTGAGCACGTCGCCGCCGAGGTTGTCGATCGCGCCGCCCCACTGTGCTTCTTCGAGCGGCCGCGAGCCCAGGTTGAGTCCCTCGCGCAACAGCACGCGAGTCGCGCCCAGCTTCTCCAGATACGCAGTCGAGTCCTTCTTGCCGGTGAGCGCCACGACCTTGTAGCCACGGCCCGCAAGCATATCGATCGCGACGCTGCCGACGCCGCCGGTCGCACCGGTGACGACGATATCGCCGCCGTCCGGACGCTGGCCGTTCTGCTCCATGCGATGAATCGCGAGCGCCGCGGTGTAACCGGCAGTACCGATCGCCATGCACTGGAATTCGTCCAGTCCCGCCGGGATCGGCACGACCCAGTCGGCCTGCACGCGCGCGTATTCGGCGTAACCGCCGTCGTGCGTTTCGGACAGGCCGCAGCCGTTCACCAGGACTTTCTGTCCGGGCTTGAAGTCCGGGTGCTGCGAGGACACGACTTCACCCGCCAGGTCGATGCCGCCGACCAGCGGGTACTTGCGCAGGATCTTGCCGGCGCCGGTCGCGGCGAGCGCGTCCTTGTAGTTGATCGTGGAGTAGCGAACCTTGACGACGACGTCGCCGGCCGCGAGCGCATCGAGCCCGATCGTCTCCAGGCGCGGGGCGATCTTGCCGCCTTCCTGGTGAATGCGGAATGCGCGGAAGCTATTCACGGTCGCGGATGCACTTATCGTGCTTGCGCAGCTCGTCCGTCGTGCACAGGCCGCGCTGCCGGCCGAAGAACTCGGCGATCGCCTCGAAGTCCTTCGCGTCCACGCCGGCGACGATGCCGGCCATGATCGGGTTCTTGCGCTTGCCGCTCTTGTAATCCTGCAGCGCGTGCACGATGTAGTCGGGGTACTGCCCGGCGAGGATCGGGTACTCGGGCCCGATGGTCTTGGCGCCGTCGGTGCCGTGACAGGACACGCAGGCCTGCGTGGCCGGCGGCGGCGTGCCCACGACCTCTTTGTTCGGCTGCGCGACGTTGGCCTGCAGGTAGGCAGCGATGTCGGCGCGCTCCTGGTCGGAAAGCACGGCGGCCTGCGAGTGCATCGTCGGGTGCGGACGGTCGCCGTTGGCGTAGCCGTTCAAGGCGGTGAGCAGGTATTGAGCGTTCTGGCCGCCGAGCTTCGGCACGCTGTAGTTCGGGAAGGCGTTCTTATAGTCCGGCACGCCGTGGCAACCGTGGCAGGTGTACGCGAGGACCTTGCCGCGCTTGGCATCGCCTTCGGCATTCGCATCCAGAACCGCGCCGCCGAGCCCGACCGCCACCCAGACCGCGACTGCGGCTGCTCGCACCTTCATATCCGCTCCCGTTTCGTGCAGGGCGCGGATGGTACAGGAACTGCACGATCCCCTGTATACTGCCCAACCCGCTTTTCCCGATCCGAAGGTTTTTCGCTCATGGCCCGTATCACCGTCGAGGATTGCCTGCACCAGGTGCCGAACCTGTTCCAACTGGTCCTGGTTGCCGCCAAGCGCGCGCGCAAGCTGGCCAACGGCGCCGAGGCGACGGTCGACTGGGAGAACGACAAGTCCACCGTGGTGGCGCTGCGCGAGATCGCGGCCGGCCACATCGGACCTGAGATTCTCGAAGAGGCCGAGCGGCCGCAGCCCGAGACGATGCCGGAGATGGAGATGTCCGGCGAGCTGCGTGCCCCGCACCTCGGATTGGGAGACTGATCGACCCCCATCCCGTCGGCCCTCCGGTCGCTGCCATGGACTACGCGTCTTCCATCCTCGGACTGCTGCCGACGGGAAGACGCTCGATCGGGGTCACCCAGCTGCTCAACAAGCTGGAAACCTACCTGCCGCCGGCGCAGGTCGACCGCATCCGCGACGCCTATGAGTTCGGGGCGGAGGCCCACGAGGGCCAGAAGCGCCTGTCCGGAGAGCCGTACATCGCCCATCCGGTCGCCGTAGCCGACCTGCTGGCCGACCTGCGCCTGGATGCGCCGACGATCATCGCGGCGATCCTGCACGACGTCATCGAAGACACGCCGACCGCCAAGGACGAGATCGCCGAGCGTTTCGGCGCCGACGTCGCCGAGCTGGTCGACGGCGTCTCGAAGCTCGATCACATCCAGTTCCGCAGCCGCGCCGAGGCGCAGGCCGAGAGCTTCCGCAAGATGCTGCTGGCGATGGTGCGCGACATTCGCGTCATCATGGTCAAGCTCGCCGACCGCACGCACAACATGCGCACGCTCGGCTCCGTGCCGCCGGCGAAGCGCCGCACCGTCGCGCGCGAGACGCTGGAGATCTACGCGCCGATCGCCAACCGCCTCGGCATCCATTCGATCAAGTCCGAGCTCGAAGAGCTGGGCTTCAAGGCGCTGTACCCGGGCCGCTATCGCATCATCGAGAAGGCGCTGAAGCGCGCACGCGGCAACCAGAAGCAGTTCGTCGGCAAGATCGCGGACAACCTGCGCGGCGCCCTGGAGAAGGCCGGCGTGAAGGGCCGCGTCGAAGGCCGCGAAAAGCACCTGTACAGCGTGTATCAGAAGATGCGGCGCAAACGCTCGCCGCTCGCATCGATCGTCGACGTGTTCGGCTTCCGCATCGTCGTCGACTCGATCGACACCTGTTACCGGGCGCTCGGCCTGGTGCACGGCCTGTATCGCCCGATGCCGGGCCGCTTCAAGGATTACATCGCGATCCCGCGCATCAACGGCTACCAGTCGCTGCACACGACGCTGTTCGGTCCGAACGGCATGCCGATCGAAGTGCAGATCCGCACCGACGACATGCATCGTGTCGCCGAGTCCGGCATCGCCGCGCACTGGCAGTACAAGACCGGCGAGGAGTCGGGCAAGACGTATCGCGACCGCGCGAGCGAGTGGCTGCAGCACCTGATGGAGATGCCGCACGGCGGCAGCTCCGAAGAATTCATGGAGAGCGTCAAGCTCGACCTGTTCCCGGACAAGGTTTACGTGTTCACGCCGCGCGGCGAAATCCGCCGCATGCCGCGCAATGCGACCGCAGTCGACTTCGCGTACTCCGTGCACACGGACATCGGCAACCATTGCGTCGCCGCGAAGGTGGATCGTCGCCTCGTGCCGCTGCGCACGCCGCTGCGTAACGGCCAGACGGTCGAGATCATCACGGCCAAGGGTGCGACGCCGAATCCTGCCTGGGTCAACTTCGTGGTGACGGCTAAAGCGCGCGCCGCCATCCGTCACTACTTGAAGGGCTTGAAGCACTCCGAAGCGGTCGAGCTCGGCAGACGGTTGCTGACGCAGGCACTCGCCGATCTGTCGGTGGTCCTGAAGAAAGTGCCGGAGGATCGGCTGCAGAACGTCGCGACGGAATTCAATCTCAAGAGCGCGGAAGAGCTGTTCGAGCAGATCGGTCTGGGTGAGCGCCTTGCGCCGCTCGTCGCGCGCCGGCTGCTGCCGTCCGATGCCGATGCCGTCGCAGTCACGACCGATCCTTCGCACAGCGCGGCGCTGGCGATTGCGGGCACGGAAGGCATGGTCGTCAGTTACGCGCGCTGCTGCTTCCCCATCCCGAACGATCCGATCATGGCCTACCTGTCGAGCGGCCGCGGCGTCGTCATTCATCGCGAGGCATGCGGCAACCTGCGCAACTATCGCAAGCAGCCGGACAAGTGGCTCTCGGTCACCTGGCAGCCGAACGTGGATCGACTGTTCAACGTGGAAGTGCGCATCGACGTCGCGAATCGCATGGGCGTGCTCGC
>CADEEJ010000088.1:0-8613 GCA_902826315.1 uncultured Steroidobacter sp. | reverse complement strand
AAAGCTGGCGAGACTCAGCATCACGACCGTGCAGGACCTGCTGTTCCTGCTGCCGTTGCGCTACGAAGACCGCACGCGTGTCGTGCCGATCGGCTCGCTGCAAATCGGCGAGCGCGCAGTCATCGAAGGCGAGGTGCTGCTGTGTGAGGTCGCGTTTCGCGGCCGTCGCCAGCTGCTGTGCCGGATCGGCGACGGCTCCGGGTCGCTGACGCTGCGCTTCTTTCATTTCTCCGGCTCGCAGCAACAGGGTATGGCGCGCGGCACGCGCCTGCGCTGCTTCGGCGAGATTCGTCGCGGGCCGGGCGGTCCCGAGATCGTGCATCCCGAGTATCGGCGCGTCGGCGGCGAGGTCAACGCGACCGAAGACACGCTCACACCGATCTATCCGCTGACCGAAGGCGTGCAGCAAGGGCGTCTGCGGCAATTGACCGGCATGGCGCTGCGCGAGCTTTCGCAGCGCGCGGTTCGCGACTGGATTCCGCCTGCAGTGCTCCAGCCGCTGGACCTGCCGCCGCTGCATGCAGCACTCGACTTCGTGCATCGACCGCCGCCGGACGCGAATACGGAGCTGCTCGCCAGCGGTCGCCATCCCATGCAGCGGCGCCTGGCATTCGAAGAGCTACTCGCGCATCAACTCAGCCTGCGATTGCTTCGACGCGAGATTCAGCGCGATCCGGGCTGGGGCTTCGCCGCCGGCAATGCGCCATCGCTGGTCGCGCGCTTCGCTGACTCTTTGCCGTTCGATCTGACGCGTGCGCAGCTGCGCGCGTGGCAGGAGATCGAGCGCGATCTCGCACAGTCCAGCCCGATGCTACGGCTCGTGCAAGGCGATGTTGGCTGCGGCAAGACTGTCGTTGCAGCACTCGCCGCGGCGCGTGCAGCGGAAGCGGGTTTTCAAACTGCAGTGATGGCGCCGACGGAACTGCTGGCAGAGCAGCACGGGCGCAACTTTTCGAACTGGTTCGCCGCATTCGATCTGCCGCTGACGATGTTGACCGGCAAGCGCACCGCTGCCGCACGCAACCGCGCGCTGGCCGACCTCGCATCGGGTGCAGCGAAGATCGCGATCGGTACGCACGCACTGTTCCAGGAAGGCGTCGAGTTCGAACGCCTCGGCCTGGTGATCGTCGACGAGCAGCATCGCTTCGGCGTGCACCAGCGCTTGTTGTTGCGCGAGAAAGGCCGGCTCTCGGGCCGCTTTCCGCATCAGCTGATCATGACCGCGACGCCGATTCCGCGCACGCTGGCGATGACCGCGTATGCGGATCTCGACGTGTCGATCATCGACGAGCTGCCGCCGGGCCGCACGCCGGTGAAGACGGTCGCGCTCATCGAGAACCGTCGCGACGAAGTCGTCGTGCGCATTCGCGATGCCTGCCGGCAGAAGCGTCAGGCCTACTGGGTGTGTCCGCTGGTCGAGGAATCGGACCAGCTGAACGCGCAGGCCGCAGAAGAGACAGCCGCGGCGCTTGCCGAAGCGCTGCCCGAGCTGACGGTCGCGCTGGTCCACGGGCGCATGGCATCGCGCGAGAAGGACGCGGTCATGGCGCGCTTCAAGGAAGGCAAGATCGATCTGCTGGTCGCCACGACGGTGATCGAAGTCGGCGTGGACGTGCCGAACGCCAGCCTGATGGTGATCGAGAACGCCGAGCGCATGGGACTCGCCCAGCTCCATCAACTACGTGGCCGTGTCGGCCGCGGCTCGACCGAGAGCACCTGCGTACTGCTGTATCGCGCGCCGCTCACCGAAGTCGCGCGCGAGCGGCTCGGCGTCATGCGCTCGACCAACGACGGCTTCGAGATCTCGCGCCGCGACCTGGAGCTGCGCGGCCCCGGCGAGATGCTCGGCACGCGCCAGACCGGCCTCATGCAGATGCGCGTCGCCGACTTGGTGCGCGACGCCGACCTGCTGCCGCAGGTCCAGCAGGCCGCGGAATTGATGATGAGCGAGAATGCGGCGAACATAGCGCCGCTGTTGCGCCGCTGGATCGGACAAGGGGAGCGGTTTGGAAAAGTCTGAGCCTCCAATAGATGCAGCCCAGTTGAGCACACCGCCGCCGGCGTTCTCGTTCCGCAAGCGGCTGCGGTGGTTCAGTCACAAGATCGCAGCCACGATGTTCGTGACCGACGTGCTGCCGGGCGTGGCGGCCAAGGCTCGCGGCTATGCGCAGCTCACGCGGCTCGACCGGCCGATCGGCATCTGGTTGCTGCTGTGGCCCGTGCTCTGGGCGTTGTGGCTGTCGTCGGCAGGCCGGCCCGATCCGCACGTCTTCATCGTCTTCGTACTCGGCGTGGTGCTGACGCGCTCGGCCGGCTGCGCGATGAACGATTTCGCCGATCGCAACTTCGATCGCCACGTCGCACGCACCCGCGATCGTCCGTTGGTGACGGGCCAGGTCGATCCGATCGAAGCGCTGGCACTGTGCGCGGGCCTGGGTCTGATCGCTCTCGGGTTCGCGATGACGCTGAACCGTCTCACGCAGCTGATGACCCTGATCGGCGCGGGGCTCGTGCTCACCTACCCTTTCATGAAGCGCTTCTTTCCGATCCCGCAGTTCTATCTCGGCGTCGCGTTCACGTGGTCGGTGCCGATGGCCTTCGCGGCGCAGACCGGCACGGTGCCGCCGCGCCTCGCGTGGGTGTTGTTCCTCGCCGGGCTGCTGTGGACGATGGCCTACGACACGATGTACGCAATGGCGGACCGCGAGGACGACCGCAAGCTCGGCGTCTGCTCCGCCGCGATCCTGTTCGGCGACGCGGATCGCTTCATCGTCGGCATCATGCAGCTGATGAGCCTGTTCGCGCTGTGGCTCGCGGGCAGCGAGCTGAAGCTGGGCTTGTGGTACGGCCTCGGGCTCGCCGGCGCTGCGGTCTTTGCGCTGTACGAGCAGCTGCTGATCCGCGAGCGCAAGCCGGATCAGTGCCTGCGCGCATTCCTCAACAACAACTACTTCGGGATGTCGGTGTTCATCGGCATCGCGCTCGAATATCTGTTCAACCAGTAGCGGCCGTTCTGGCAATCGCCCAGACGTCGATCCGCGCAGCTCCCGCCGAGCGCAGCACCTGCGCAAACTCGCGCACGGTGCTGCCGGTCGTCACGACGTCGTCGAGGATCGCGATGTGTCGCGCGCGTACCGGTGCCGTCGTTGCGAATGCGCCGGTGATGTTGCGTAGTCGTGCTCCGCGATCCAGTCCCGCCTGCTCGATCGTTTCGCGCTGCCGCACCGCGACGTCGGACGTCACTGCCACACCGGTCATGCGTCGAATCGTCAGCGCCAGCTCGCTTGCCTGGTTGTAACCGCGCTGTCGATAGCGGCGCGGCGCAAGTGGTACTGGAACGATCGCTTCGGGCAACGGCTCGCTGCGCGCGAGCACGTGGCTTGCGAACAGCTGACCGAGCACGCGACCGCACGCGAGCTCATTGCGGAATTTCAGCCCGCGCACCAGGTGATCGAGCGGATAGGCGTAGCGAAACGGCACGCAGCTGCTGCGATACGGCGGCGGGTCGCGCAGACATGTGCCACAGATGTTCGGCCGATCCGTCGCAGCAGCCGGCAGATATTCGGCGCAGACGACGCACGCGGGCTCGTTGCGCGGCAGATCCGCTGCGCAGTCGCGGCACAAGTCGATATCGGCGTCGCCGGCACCGCCGCACAGAATGCAGTTCGCCGGCCAGAGAGCCTGCGTTAGCCAGCTCCGGCCTCTGTCGACCCATTGTTGGAGCCCAGGTTGACAGGATTGAGCAGGGCACGGCATACAGTCAGTGTGCCGCCGTCGCTCAGCGGGCGGGCATACGAATAACGAGGCATTCCATGAGTCAAACGCAACGCTCGCTCGCCAATCAGCTGCTCGCGCGCCTCGGCGAAGTGCGCACCAACTGGACGCTGGACGAAGTGCGCGAGCTGTTCGCGCTGCCGTTCGCCGATCTGCTGTTCCATGCGCAGCGCGTGCATCGCGCCAACTTCGATCCGAACGAAGTGCAGGTCAGCACGCTGCTGTCGATCAAGACCGGCGCGTGTCCCGAGGACTGCGCCTATTGCTCGCAGAGCATCCGCTTCGAGACCGGCTTGAAATCCGAGCCGCTGCTCGACCTCGAAGAAGTTCTCGCGAAAGCGCGCATCGCGCGCGCCAACGGTGCGACGCGCTTCTGCATGGGCGCGGCCTATCGCAGCCCGAAACCGAAGCAGCTCGCGCAGATCGCCGCGATGATCAAGGAAGTGCGCGCGCTCGGCATGGAAACCTGCGCGACGCTCGGCATGCTCACGCCCGAGCAGGCGCTCGAGCTGAAGGACGCTGGTCTCGATTACTACAACCACAACCTGGACACGTCGGAGAGCCACTACGGCAAGGTGATCACGACGCGCACCTACCAGGATCGGCTCGACACGCTGCAAGCCGTGCGCGACGCGGGCATCAACGTGTGCTGCGGCGGCATTCTCGGGCTCGGCGAAGACGAGTCGGACCGCGCCAAGCTCCTGCACACTCTCGCCACGCTGCCGCAACATCCGGAGAGCGTGCCGATCAACCAGCTCGTGCAAGTTCCCGGCACGCCGCTGTACGGCGCAGAGAAGCCGAAGCCGCTCGACTTCGTGCGCGTGATCGCGGTGGCGCGGCTGCTGATGCCGGCCTCGTACGTACGGCTGTCGGCCGGCCGCAGCGACATGAGCGACGAGACGCAGGCGCTGTGCTTCCTCGCGGGCGCGAATTCGATCTTCTACGGCGAGAAGCTGCTGACGACCGAGAACCCGACCGAGCATCACGACCTCGGCCTGTTCGAGCAGCTCGGGATCCGCGCGGAAAAGCACATCCGCGGCGTCGGCGGGCAGCGGATGAGGCTGGCCGATAGCGGCTAACATCGTCGGCATGACCGACGAGTTCTTCCTCGATCCGCAACTCGTGCGGCGCTCGTTCGACCGCGCCAGCCGCACGTACGACGCGGACGCGGCCGTGCAGGGAGAAATCCGCACACGCCTGCTCGAACGGCTCGACATCGTGCGACTGCAGCCGTCGGCCGTCCTCGACCTGGGCGCCGGGACCGGCCAGGCAAGCCGCGAGCTGAAGCGTCGCTATCCGTCCGCGCAGGTCGTTGCGCTGGACTCGTCGCTGGCAATGTTGCGCGAGAGCTCGCGCCACCAGCGCTTCCTGCGCAAATTCATGCCGGTGGGCGGCGATGCGCACCGCCTGCCGTTGCAGAGCCAGTCGTTCGACCTGGTCCTGAGCAACCTGCTGCTCGAGTGGTGTCACGATCCGGACGCCGTGTTCGCCGAAGCCGCCCGCGTGCTGCGGCCCAAGGGGCTGTTCATGTTCACGACCGTCGGGCCCGATACCTTGAAGGAGGTGCGCGAGCTCTGGCGCGGCGTCGACCCCTTCACCCATGTCCATCGCTTCATCGATATGCACGACTTCGGCGACGCCCTGCTGCGCGCGGGCTTCGCGGAGCCGGTGATGGACACGGAACGCCTGACAGTCACCTATCCCGACCTCGCAGCGCTGCTCGGCGAGATTCGCGGCAGCGGCGCCCGTAATCTCGCGCAGGGTCGACCGCACGGTCTCACCGGCCGCGCGCGTGGCGAACTGCTGCGAGCGCGCAGCGAGCAGCTGCATCGTGACGGCCCGATGCGTATCAGTATCGAAGTTGTGCACGGTCACGCGTGGTCAGTGGGTGAACGAAAACCCCGGCGAGCGGGCGAAGAGGTGCTGGTCCCGTTCGAAAGTCTGCGAGCGCGACGCAAATATTAAGTTTCTCTACATGGTTCGGAGATTTATCCCGAGCAAATCGCCTCGATGATTTATCGCAACTTGATCGAGGTTGCCCGGCACTGCTCGCGAGCCTGCTCCGAAGGCCAAACATTTCCTGGTATTTCCACGACCTGGGTCGGAGGTTAAACTCCACGCCCCTTTCGGAGGACGAGCGCCGCATCCTGGCCGCTCGTCTCAACAACTGGTGGGGAATACGAACGAACCGCCCGCGCTTTAACAACAAATAGAGCGTGGCGTCGAATTGCGGGCCGTGGATTGGAGCACTCGCGTCAATGGTGAAGATCGTCAAATGCGCACTGGCCGCAGTCCTGGCCAGCCTGCCCGCGGCAGCGTTCGCGGCCTGGGAGCTGAACATGCCGGTGGGCGTCACGGAGCTCAGCCGCCGCATCCATGCCCTGCACATGTTAATCCTGTGGGTCTGCATCCTGATCGCCATCGCGGTGTTCGGCGTGATGATCTATTCGATCGTGAAGTTCCGGCGCTCGCAGGGCGCGGTGGCGGCGAGCTTCGACCACTCGACCCGCGCCGAGATCGTCTGGACGGTCATTCCCATCGTGATCCTGGTCGCGATGGCGGTGCCCGCGGCCGCGACGCTGGTGCGCATCGAAGACACGCGCAACTCCGATCTCACCGTCAAAGTCACCGGCTACCAGTGGCGCTGGCACTACGAATATCTCGAGCGCAACGTCGCTTTCTTCTCGTCGCTCTCGCGTGACAGCGACGCGGCGCGGCAGCTGGACTCCGGCATCGATCCGGAGTCGGTGCAGAACTACCTGCTGGACGTCGACAAGCCGCTGGTCGTGCCGGTCGGCAAGAAAGTGCGCGTGCTGCTGACCGCCGGCGACGTCATCCACGCCTGGTGGGTGCCGGCGTTCGGCATGAAGAAGGATGCGATCCCGGGCTTCGTCAACGAGCTGTGGTTCCGTGCCGACCAGGTCGGCATCTATCGCGGGCAGTGCGCCGAGCTGTGCGGCCGCGATCACGGCTTCATGCCAGTCGTCGTCGATGTCCGCTCGGAGGCCGACTTCGACAGCTGGCTGAAGACGCAGCAGGACAACACGAAGACGGCGAGCGCGGCGGAGTAAGAGTTCATGAGCACGACGAGCAGCATTGCACACCATCATCCCGCCGAGCCGGTCCGCGATCATCACGAGGACGTGCATCACGAGGATCACGGCCCGGAGAAGGGCTGGCGCCGTTGGGTGTTCGCGACCAATCACAAAGACATCGGCACGATGTACCTGCTGTTCAGCCTGCTGATGTTCTTCGTCGGCGGCACGATGGCGATGGTGATCCGCGCCGAGCTGTTCCAGCCGGGGCTGCAGCTGGTCGATCCGATGTTCTTCAACTCGATGACCTCGATGCACGCGCTGATCATGATCTTCGGCGCGGTCATGCCGGCGTTCGTCGGGCTCGCGAACTGGATGATCCCGCTGCAGGTCGGCGCGCCGGACATGGCGCTGCCGCGCATGAACAACTTCAGCTTCTGGATCCTGCCGTTCGCGTTCTCGCTGCTGCTCGGCACGCTGCTGGTGCCGGGCGGTGCGCCGGCCGGCGGCTGGACGATGTATCCGCCGCTGGTGCTGCAGACGGGCAACGCGTTCCCGATGCTGATCTTCGCGGTGCACTTGATGGGTGCGTCGTCGATCATGGGCGCGATCAACGTGATCGTGACGATCATGAACATGCGCGCGCCCGGCATGTCGCTGCTGAAGATGCCGATGTTCGTGTGGAGCTGGCTGATCACCGCGTACCTGCTGATCGCCGTGATGCCGGTGCTGGCCGGCGCCGTGACGATGCTGCTCACCGATCACTACTTCGGCACGACGTTCTTCGAAGCGGCCGGCGGCGGCGACCCGGTGATGTTCCAGCACATCTTCTGGTTCTTCGGGCATCCCGAGGTCTACATCATGATCCTGCCGGCGTTCGGGATCGTGTCGGAGATCATCCCGACGTTCTCGCGCAAGAAGCTGTTCGGCTACGACTCGATGGTGTACGCGATCGCCTCGATCGCCTTCCTGTCGTTCATCGTCTGGGCGCACCACATGTTCACGGTCGGCATGCCGCTCGCCGGCCAGCTGTTCTTCATGCTCGCGACGATGCTGATCGCGGTGCCGACCGGCGTGAAGGTGTTCAACTGGACCGCGACGATGTTCAAGGGCTCGCTGTCGTTCGAGCCGCCGATGCTGTTCGCGCTGTCGTTCCTGTTCCTGTTCACGATCGGCGGCTTCTCGGGCCTGATGCTCGCGATCGTGCCGGCGGACTTCCAGTATCACGACACGTACTTCGTGGTCGCGCACTTCCACTACGTGCTGGTGCCGGGCGCGGTGTTCGGCATCATGGCCGCCGTGTACTACTGGCTGCCGAAGTGGACCGGCCACATGTACAACATGAAGCTGGCGAAGGCGCACTTCTGGCTGTCGACGATCTTCGTCAACGTGCTGTTCTTCCCGCAGCACTTCCTCGGCCTCGCCGGCATGCCGCGGCGTATCCCGGACTACAACACGCAGTTCGCCGACTGGAACATGATTTCCTCGATCGGCGCGTTCGGCTTCGGCCTGTCGCAGCTGCTGTTCGCGTATCTGATCTTCCGGTCGATGCGCGCCGGCGCGCCGGCGACCGACAAGGTATGGGACGACGCCAAGCCGCACGGCCTGGAGTGGACGCTGTCGTCGCCGGCGCCGTATCACAGCTTCGAGACGGCGCCCGAGGTGAAGTAAGCCGTGTTGACCGAGCAACGGTACCGCCCCCACCCCAACCCTCCCCCGCTTGCGGGGGAGGGCAGGGAGGGGGCACGGAAGCGCAGCGTGCGTCGCACGGCGCTGTGGCTCGCGCTGCTCGCGGCAATGTTCT
>CADEEJ010000087.1:13441-18250 GCA_902826315.1 uncultured Steroidobacter sp. | reverse complement strand
ACCATCGAATCGATCATGCCTTGCAAAGCGACGTCGGTCCGCTGCAGCGAGCCGAGCGTCGCGGCGTGTGCGCGCTTCGATTCCAGCACGCGCCAGACGCCGTCGGCGAGCGCGAGGAGCGAGCGCTGATCGTCTTCGCCGTAGCCGGCTTCGCGGTTCGCGACGCCGAGCACTGCGACCGTTTCGTCGCCGGAAATCATCGGGACGGCGAGATAACGTTGTAGATCCGGTAAGCCATCCTGTTGCGGCTTGCGCGTCAGATCGTTGCTCGAAGTCGAATGCCGCGCGCGCACGCATTCCGTGAACAAGCCTGCACGTGCGAGCGGCCGCGGCTCGGCGTTGACCATCGTCGCCATCGGCTGGCTGCGATCGCGCCAGGCGGCGAGCGAAATCGTCTTGCGCGGCGGATCGACGAAATAGATGTACGAGAGCGGGCTGCCGGTCGTGTCCGCGGCCTGGTCGATCACGCGCCGCACGATCGCGGACTCATCGAAGCTCTCGGATTGCTTGAACAGCTCGACCAGGAACTCGAGCTGACGCTGGCCAGCGCGCTGCACGACGGTTTCGCGGCGGCGCTCCGACACATCGCGGATCAGCACCATGTTGTCGCCCGCGCCCGCCTCCATCACGCCGACGCTCACTTCGACGTCGAGCAGCGAGCCGTCGCGGAGGCGATGCTTGGTTTCGTAACGTCCGCCGCCCTGCACGCGGCCGAGCTGCAGGCGCATCGTCGTCTCACCGGTGCTCTGATCTTCGATCTGCGAAGCGTTCATGCCGAGCAGCTCTTCGCGGCTGTAGCCGGACATGCGGCAATACGCAGCGTTGACGTCGAGCAGGCGGCCGTTGCTGTCGAGAATCCAGCAACCGTCCGGCGCGGCTTCGACGAGCGTGCGCACACTGACTGCATCCTTGCGCAGAGTGTTCGCTTCCTCGCGCAGCTTGTGCTCGTTCGCAGCGCGCTCGGTCAGGTCGTAAGCGGAGACGAGATCGGCGCTGCGGCCGTCGAATTCGATTTCCTGCGTGCGCACCGCGACCTTGATCGCGCTGCCGTCCTTGCGCCGATGCGCAACGGGCGTGGCATTGTCCTCGGCGTCGGGCGCTTCGAGCGCCGAGCCCTTGAGCGCCAGGAATTCAGCGCGGCCGTAACCGTAGAGCACGAGTGCCGCATCGTTGACGGCGATGAAGCCGCCAGTCGCGTGATCGGCGATCCACATCGGCAACGGATTCGCTTCGAACACGCGGCGGAAGCGCGCTTCGCCGGAGGCGAGCCGTCGATTGGTCGCTTCGAGCTCCTCGATCTGGGCGAGCAGACGCGAATGCGCCTGCTCCGCGCGCTCGGATACCTCAGCCTGCTTGCGTTGCGCGCTCTCGAGCTCCGCAGCTTGCTTGCGCTGGGCACTCTCGAATTCGGCGGCCTGCTTGCGCTGGGCGCTTTCAAACTCGGCTGCCTGTTTGCGCTGTGCGCTCTCAATCTCGGCAGCCTGTCTGCGCTGGGCGCTCTCCAGCTCGGCAGCATGCTTGCGCTGCGCGCTCTCCAATTCGGCGATGCGCGCGACTTTCTCCGCTTCCGCGGCGCGCTGCGCTTTCTCCAGCCCGACGGGGCGCTGGATCACTGTTTCGTCGATCACGGGTAGCGGCATCGTGCCGCCGCTGCTGCCATTGCCCTTCGGCACGTTCGCCAGCAATTCGTCGAGCGCCGCGACCAGTTTCTCGGGCGGCACGGAGCGCGCCAGGAAACGCTCGGCACCGAGCTCCAGCGCGAAGCGCTCGTACTTCGGATCGTCGTGGCGGCGGGTGTAGAACAGGAACGGAATGGCTTGCAGGCGCTCGTCCTGCTTCCACTTGCGACACAGCGCGAAGCCGTCCATGCGCGGCAGCACGATGTCGGAAACGATCGCATGGGGCGGCTCGCGCCGCGCGGCATCCAGCGCGGCGAGGCCGTTGGCCGATCGCACGACGCGATGACCCCGGCCCGAAAGCAGCTGATCGAGCGCGCTCAGCTCGGCCTCGCGCTCGAACGCAATCAGGATCACACCCATGCCTGCTGTACTCCCTCCGCGCTCGCGCCTCGGCGGCGCGGCGAGGAGCATTTACGCGTGTTTTCGGATTGGCTCAGAACCGGCCAAGGAGTATGCCGATGAGGGGCTTATTTCGCACGCTTACAGGGTTTTCTCAGGTCGCAAAGGAGACGCAGAGCACACTTGAGCGGGCTTTACCGACTGCTTTCGAAGTCCTTCGCCATCCGTTCACGCAGTGCGGCATCCGGCATCGGGCCGAAGCCGGCCTGGAGGTTGTCCTGCATGTGCTCGGCGCGGGAGGTCGCGGGGATCACGCAAGTCACGGCCGGGTGCGAAACGATGTACTTCAGGAACACCTGCGCCCAGCTCGCGCAGCCGATTTCCTTCGCATAGCCGGGCAGCTTGCGGTCGCGCACTCGAGTGAACAGCGCGCCTTCCTCGAACGGACGGTTGATCAGCACTCCGATGCCATGCTCCTGGCAGTACGGCAGCAGTCGCTGCTCCGCTGCACGCGTACCGATCGAGTAGTTGAACTGCGCGAAGTCGAAACGCTCGGCGCGCAGCACCGACTCGATCTCCGAGTGCGCGCCGACCGTGTAGTGCGTGACGCCGGCGTAGCGAATCTTGCCGTCGCTCTTCAGCTGGCGCAGCGTCGCGGCGTGCGTGCGCCAGTCGAGCAGATTGTGGATCTGCAGAAGATCGAGGCGCGGCGTCTTCATCGCGCGCATCGAGCGGTCGATCTGCGCGAGCCCCTTGTCGCGGCCGCTGGTCCACACCTTGGTCGCGAAGAAGGTGCTCGACTGCTTGCCGAGCTGCTGCACCAGATCGCCGGTGACGCCTTCGGCGTTACCGTACATCGGCGAGCTGTCGATCAAGCGCGCGCCGGCCGCGTAGAACACTTCCAGCACTTTCTTCAGCGGCGCGCGCTCGGTCGCGCCGCCGCCGACGTCGAACGTGTTCCAGGTTCCCATGCCGATGACCGGCACGCTCTCGCCGTTGGTCGACGCCGGAATTTTCCGCTGCACCATCGCGCGCGGCTGCTTGCCGTCGGGTGCTGCCGCGCCGGCAGCGCCGCTGCTCAATGCCATGGCGATCGTTCCCAGAAAATATCGGCGGTTCATGGTTGCCTACGGGCCGGAACGGTTGATGCGGGTCCAGTACTGGCCGAGCAGCGCGACCTGCTCGGTGAACTGCTTGAAGTCGATCGGCTTCACGATATAGCTGTTCGCATAGCCTGCATAGCTGCGCAGCATGTCGGATTCCTGGTCGGAGGACGACATGATGATCACCGGCGTCGAGCGGGTGCGCGGATCGCCCTTGATCTGCGCCAGCACTTCCAGGCCGTCGATCTTCGGCATGTTCAGGTCGAGCAGCATGACGCATGGATTGCCCGGCGCCCGCTGCGCGTACACCCCTTTGCGGAACACGAAGTGCAGCGCCGCCTCACCGTCCTGCACCCACACGACTCGCTCGCCGACGCCGCCGATCTCCAGCGCGCGGATCGTCAGCTCCGCGTCGGTCGCGTTGTCGTCGGCAAGCAGGATGTAGCCTTCCCGACTCATAGGTCACCGCCGAGGCTGAGGATGAAACCGTATTCTCTCGCGACTTCGCGCAGACGCTCGTACCTGCCGGATTTGCCGCCGTGGCCGGCCTGCAAATTAACGTGCAGCAGCAACGCCTGGTTGCCGCTGTTCGCGGCCCGCAACTTCGCAACCCACTTGGCTGGCTCGTAGTACTGCACCTGGCTGTCCCACAAGCCCGTAGTCACCAACATCGCCGGATAGGCCTGCTTGCGGACATTGTCGTACGGCGAATACGAGAGCATGTATTCGTAATACTGCTTCTCGTGCGGGTTGCCCCACTCCTCGTACTCCAGCGTCGTGAGCGGAATCGAGTCGTCGAGCATCGTGGTGACGATGTCGACGAACGGCACGTGTGCGATCAGCCCGCGATAGCGGTCGGGCGCAACGTTCGCGATGACTCCGACGAGCAAGCCGCCGGCACTGCCGCCCGCGGCAAACACCCGGTCGCGTGCGCCGTAGCCGCGCGCCACGAGGAAGTCGGTGACGTCGATGAAATCGTTGAACGTGTTCCACTTGTGCTTGAGGCGGCCGGCTTCGTACCAGCGGCGGCCGCGCTCCTGCCCGCCGCGCACGTGCGCGATGGCGTAGACGAAGCCGCGATCGAGCAGCGACAGGCGGGTGGAGCTGAACACCGGATCGGCGCTGAGCCCGTAGGAACCGTAAGCGTACAAGTACAAGGGCGCTGTCCCGTCGCTACGCCTGTCCTTGCGATGTACGACCGAGACCGGCACGAGTTCGCCGTCGCGTGCCGGCGCCCACAACAGCTCGCTCGTGTAGTTCGCGGGATCGAAGCCGCCGAGCACGGGCTCGCGCTTGCGCAGAACCCGTTCGCCGCTGCGCACGTCATAGTCGTAAGTCGTCGCCGGTGTCGTGAGCGAGGTGTAGACGTAGCGCAGCGAGCTGGTTTCGAGCTCGGGGTTCGAGCCGAGCATCATCGTGTACGTGGGATCGTCCGCAGCGAGATAGAACGGCTCGCCGCCGCTCCAGCGCTGCACGCGAATGCGCAGCAACCCGCCGGAGCGCTCGTTCACGGCAAGAAAGTCGCGGAACACGTCCATCGCTTGCAGGAACACTGCGGCGTCGTGTGGCACGACGTCGCGCCAGCGCGCGCGCTCGCCGCACGCAGCGAGCGGCGCAGCCACGATGCGAAAATTCTGCGCCTGCCAGTTGGTGCGGATCAGCAGGCGCTCGTCGAGATCTTCGATCTG
>CADEEJ010000087.1:7216-13341 GCA_902826315.1 uncultured Steroidobacter sp. | reverse complement strand
ACGTACAGCAGCGTGCGGTTGTCATCGGCCCACGCTACGTCCGGCTCCGCGTTCTCGATCACGTCGCCGAGCAGCTCGCCGCTGGCGATGTCCTTGAAGCGGATCCGGAACTGGCGGCGGCCGACCGTATCCTCGGTATAGGCGAGCAGCGTGTTGTCCGGACTCGATTCATAGCCGCCGAGCTGGAAGAACGCCTGGCCCACGGCGAGGGTGTTGCAGTCGAGCAGGACGACCTCGCTTGCGCTCGCGCCCCCACCCCAACCCTCCCCCGTTCCACGGGGGAGGGAAGGGAGGGGGTCTGGCCAACGCACGATCACCGCGTACTGCCCGCCGCTCACGAACCGACTGGCATACCAATAGCCGCGATACCGCACCGGCACGCTCGAATCGTCCTCCTTGATGCGCCCGACGATCTCCTGGTACAGGCGCTCGATGAGCGGCTGCGCGGGAGCCAGCACAGCCTCGGCATAGGCGGTCTCGGCGCGCAGATGGGTCAGCACCTGCGGGTCGCTGCGCGTGTCGTCACGCAGCCAATAGAAGGGGTCTTCGCGGACGCCGTACGGCGTCGTCACCCGGTGCACGAGCAGGGCGGGACTTGGGGGATTGGCTGTGGGGGAATGCGGCACGGACCTATATAGCCCGCGTCGACCGGGGCGGTAAATCCGCAACCCTGCACTGCGGCGGTAACACCCTATTCAGCGTTTCGCTCCTAGGCAGCCGGGCGGAAACCGCGTAGACGGGGCCCGGCCGTGGCGTTTTGCGTCCCAGTTCACGTCCGCTAACTGGAAAAGGCAGATGCAGTTCTCAGTCATTCCATGTTGCATAAGTAGTATTAGGCGGCAAACATGAAAGCCCCCAAAGGAGGGGTTCGTATGGCCAATGCTCAGCACACCCGTTCGGCACACGGCACGGCCGACGAGGTCAATCTGGAGTTCGACGCGCATCGGACCGGAACGGAGGAGGCGCATCACCCGCCGATCCTGGTCCTGAGTCGCGACGCGAACCTGGTCGAAACCGTCAAGAAGGCCGCGCCGCGCGGCACGCCGGTCGCGCCCGCTCCGGACCTCGACCACGTCGCCGGCAAGCTGTCGGATCTGAAGCCCGGTGTACTGGTCGCCGACACGGCGAGCACCGCCGACGTCGCCGCGATGGTCGCGCAGCTCACGCAACACTTCCCCGAGCTGGTCGTGATCGTTGCAGGCAAGCGCGAGGACAGCGCTGCGCTCATGCAGCTGACCGCCACCGGCCGCATCTTCCGCTTCCTGCTCACACCGCTGTCGCACGGCCAGACGCGCCTTGCGCTCGAAGCCGCAGTCACGCAGCACCAGGACCTGCTCGCGCAGGGCCAGCGCCTGAGCTCAGCCGGCGGCTCGAGCGGCGGCGAGAAAAAGAATTACGTGGTCACGTACGGCGCGCTGGCGGCCGGCCTGCTCGTCGTCATTGGCGGGATCTGGTTCGGCGTCAGCAAGTTCACCGGCGACACGACGCCTCCACCCGTTGTCCAGCAGCCTGTGCCCGCCGCGGGACAGCCCGGCGGCGTGCCCGAGAAAATCGATCCGGTGCAGGCCGAGCTGGCACTCGCGAAGGAAGCCTTCGGCCAGGGTAAGTACCTGGAGCCCGCCGGCGACAGCGCGCTCGACTACTACCGCAGCGCCCTAGCGCTCGACCCGAACAGCACCGCGGCCAAGGACGGTATCCGGGACGTCGTCGACAAGATCCTGGAGCGCGCCGAAGGGTCGCTGACTTCCGAGAAGCTGGAAGACGCGAGCCGCAACATCGAAATCGCGCGCGACATCGATCCGGCGCATCCGCGCCTCGCGTTCCTCGACACACAGATGGCGCGCGAGCGTGAGCGCATCAAGCTGAGCCAGGCCGCCGAAGTCGGCAACCGCGTGAAGACGCTCGTCAACCAGGCGAACGACCGCATGCAGAACGGCCGCCTCGTCGCACCGGCGAACGCCAGTGCGCGCGACGCGCTGCTGGAAGCGCGCAAGCTCGACGCGACCGATCCGAACGTCGTGCAGTCGGTGCGCGACTTCGCCGGTCTGGTGACCGAAGAAGCCCGCAAGTCGCTGGCCGCCGGCAACCTCGCGGAAGCCCAGACCTTCGTGAACGTCGCCCGTCAGATGGGCTCCGCCGGCGCGAGTCTCGCCGCCGTCGAGCGCCAGCTGAGCGATGCGACCAAGGCTGCGCAACCCGCGGCCGCGCAGCCGCGCCGCACGACACCGTCGAATGCCGCGAGCGATCCGCTGGTTGCCGACATCCGCCAGCGCCTGAGCGAAGGCAAGCTGATCGATCCGCCGGGCGACAGCGCACGCGACCTGCTGGTCAACCTGCGTAACACGGCTCCGACGCGTCCTGAAGTCGATGAACTTTCGAAGCAGCTGACGACGCGCCTGCTGGATTCCGGTAAAGGCGCGACCGCTGCCAAGGCGTTCCCGCGCGCCGAGCAGCTGATCGCTGCTGCCCGCGACGTCGGTGCACGCTACAACGAAGCTGGCATCGCGCAGGCCGAGAGAGATCTCACGGCCGCTCGCGAGGCGAATGCGCTCGCGACGAACATCGTGTCGGCGAACTCGCTCAAGCGCACGCGCACGGTGCAGCCGGTGTACCCGGAGTCGGCGCGCAAGCGTGGCGTCGAAGGCTGGGTCGAGCTGGCGTTCACCGTGATGCCGAACGGCACGGTCGAAGACGTCGAAGTGCGCAACGCGAGCCCGGCCGAGGTGTTCGACGACGCGGCGATTCGCGCGATCCGCGGCTGGCGCTTCGAGCCGGTCGAGCGCAACGGCGAGCGCGTCAGCCAACGCGCGATGGTGCGGCTGCGCTTCGCCCAAAGCCCGAACCAGTAAGCCTCGAAGACAATTCCTGTCCTTCGCAGGGCCCGCCGCTGACCAGCGCGCGGGCCTTGTTTTTGGCGCATCCGGTAGACTGCGGACCCGCATGTCCGAACCTCGTCCGCTGCCCGTTTGGGATCTCCCGACCCGCCTGACGCACTGGCTGTTCGTCGGCTGCATCGCCTGCTCCTGGTGGACCGCCGAAGAGCGGCTCATGGATTGGCATCGGTACAGCGGCTACACGCTGCTGGGGCTGCTGGTATTCCGGATCTACTGGGGTTTCGCAGGCGGCTCGACTGCACGCTTCAGGCATTTTTTTCGCGGGCCGGGTGCTGTGCTGGACTATTTCAAGCTGCCGCGAGAACAGCGCGCGCGAATCATCGGTCATACGCCGCTCGGCGGCTGGAGCGTCGTCGTATTGGTGCTCGCGATGATCGTGCAGGTGACGCTGGGATTGTTCGCGACGGACATCGACGGGCTGGAATCCGGGCCGCTGTCGCATCTCGTCAGCTTCGACGGCGGCCGCGCGTTCGCCGCAGCTCATGAGCTGTCGTTCGACGTGCTCATCGTGCTGATCGGCGTGCACGTCGTCGCGATCCTGTTCCACCTGTTCTACGACCGGAACGATCTCACCAGCCCGATGCTCAGCGGACGCAAGCGCGTCGCAGGTGAAGCCGATGGAATGCGGCCGGCGCCGGTGTGGCGGCTGTGGACGGGCGTGGCGCTAGCCACGCTCGTCGTATGGTTCATTGTGAAGGGATAGCAGTTACCGCGGCACGAGCGTGAGACGCGGCGCGGCGCGACGATCCTGCGTGCGATCGCGATGAAAGCCGTTTTCCGGAGAATACGCGAGCTCGCGCAAGCGCTTTTCCAGCTCCGCGGCGTGCTGCGGATCGGGCGTGACACGCGGACGCACGATGGACGATTCGCCAGCCCTGAGTTTGAACAACATCGAAGTTCCTCCCGTGAACGCTGTCGTCTATACGCTCGGAGGCTCGCGATGGATCCGCCGACAGGTACTGTCGGCGATTATTAACCGTTACGTCGGCAATCGGAGGGAACCGCCGGCTACTTCCAGGCGTTCGACCGCTCCTTGAAATTGCCCTGCCGGGCACGAACGACGCAGAATTTCTGACCGGTCGGCGCCTGCATCACGCACCAGGTCTCCACCGAACCGACGCGCTTCGCGCCGAGGGCTTCCAGCCGGCGCACTTCCGCCTCGATGTCGTCGGTCTCGATGTCGATGTGCACGCGGCTTTCGTGATCGACCTTCTGCACCTCGATGTGCAGGCCGTCCCCGGTCAGCAGCTCCCGATACTTAGGGCTCGGCTCTTCGGCTGCGGGCCTCAGCGGCACGCCGAGCGCGGCGCTCCAGAACTGCGCGGCCTGCTCCAGGTCGTCGGTGCGGCAGTCCATGATGAATCCGGCTAGACGGCTGCGGTGCATGTGAGCCTCGGGAGTTTGGCCTCAGGAATTAGGATTCACGCCGCGACGCGCGCTGTTCAGCGCCGCGAGAATGTCCCGCACGTCGGTGCGCGCAAAAATGTCCGCCGTGTCCTGCGTGACCTTGCGCTGCCAGTTCGCATGCTCGGTGTCCGTGCCCGGCACGTTGACCGGATCGCCCATGCCGATCAGGTCTTCGACCTGGATCATCGCGACGTTGGCGCGCGACAGTCCGAGATAAGCATGCACGGCGCGCGACAGCGCCGGCGTATACGACGGCAGCGGCTGCTCCGGCGACCAGCGCCACAAGTTCTCCGCGACCAAGGCGAGCAGCAGCTCGCGCCGCTCCGAGGCTCGCGTCGTGTGTGCTTGCACCTTGAAATCGGCACTCGGATACAGATCGAGCCGGTCGCGCAGCGTGAGATCGCCCTCCTCCCACCAGCCGCGCAGCGTCGGCAAGTCGTGCGTCGTCACCACTGCGAGCGCAGTCGGCACGTAGGCGCTTGGCGGCTTGAATCTGCCGCTCGTCTCCTGCTCGAACAAGAGCACCTTGTAGTGATACGCGCGGTAGTGCTCCATCGCGAGCGTCATCGCTTCCGGTACCGTGCCGAGATCCTCGCCGATGACCAGGCACTCGTTGCGCTCGCTCTCCAGCGCCATGATCGCGATCAGGTCTTCGAGCGGATAGTGCACGTACGTGCCGTCCTTCGAGAGCAGGCCGCGCGGCACCCACCACAAGCGATACAGCGACATCACGTGGTCGAGCCGCAGCGCTGCGAAGTACCGCATGTTGTTGCGGATCAGCCCGACGAACGGTTGATACTGCTGCGAGCGCAGCTCGTTCGGATCCTGCGGCGGAATGCCCCAGTCCTGCCCCTTCAGCGCGAGCGCATCGGGCGGCGCGCCGACGGATGCGCCCTGCCGATACAAATGACGATTCGACCACGTCTCGGAGCCGGCTGAATTGGCGCCGACCGCGACGTCGCCGTACAGGCCGACGGTCATGCCCAGCTCGCGCGCGGTTGCCTGCGCGTCATGCAACTGCTCGTCCGCGAGCCATTGCAGATAGAGGAAGTACTCGACGTCCTGCACGCGCTCGCGAGCGAAGCGGTTGACGAGGAGCGACGCCGGATCGCGGTAGTCCTCCGGCCAGCTCGGCCAGCCCCAGTATTGCGGCCCCTGCAAACGCAGATGCCCGTCGAGCGCGTCGTAGATCGCGTGCAGACGCAGCGGCTCTCCCTGCGTTTCGATGAAGCTGCGGAACGCCTGCGCCCGCTCGCTGCCGTCATCCAGGTGATTGCGGCGGAAGCTCGCATACAGGAGCTTCAGGACTTCGAACTTCGCGGCGGCGACGCCGACGTAATCGACATTGGTAGCGGAGCGCAAACGTCGCAGCGCTGCCTGAAAATCCTCGGTGGCGACCAGCGCGCGCGCCTCGTCGCACTCGGCGAAGTCGGGCACGTCCTCGACTGCGATGTAGAGCACATTGAGGAACTGGCGGTTCGACGGACTGTACGGACTGATGTGCGCAGGGTTCGCCGGCATCAGCGCGTGCAGCGGATTCAGGCCGACGATGCCGCAGCCGAGCGGCGCCGCGTAACGAATCAGCTCGCGCAGATCGTGGAAATCGCCCATGCCCCAGTTGCGCGGCGAGCGCAGCGCGTAAAGCTGCGCGGCAATGCCCCACATGCGCGCACCGGCCGTAATTGCCGGCGGCTCGTAGCAATGCGCAGGCGCCACGACCAGACGCAGCTCACCGTTGAGCCCGGTGTCCAGAGCGATCGATGCAGTGTGATAGCCGAGCGGCAGGTTCGGCAGAGTCAGCGCCAGGCGTCGATAGGCCCGATC
>CADEEJ010000087.1:2568-7116 GCA_902826315.1 uncultured Steroidobacter sp. | reverse complement strand
GCTGCCTGCGACTGCAACGAGACCTCGCGCGGCTGCGCGCGATAGTCGACGTACGCGTTGGCGACGCCGTAGAGCCTGGCAAGTTCCTGGACCGCGTTCATCCTTGGTCAAGTCTGCAACGAGAAGCTGCGCACGCTCAACGGCGCGTCGCCGTCCGCGAGCAGCACGCACGAGTGAAACGAAACTGCACAGGTCTCGCCGGCGGCCAGCCGCTTACCGAAGTCGCTGGAGCGCCAGCGGGCCGTGTCGAACACCACCTGCCACACCGCGTTGGTCTTCGGCGCCGGCAGGCGAAAGTCTACGGGCGTGTCGCCGGTGTTGCATAGGAACAGGAGATGCCCGTTCGGGGTTCCATGCGGATCGGCGAAGGCGTGGCCGATCAGCACGCCGAGGGCGCGCGCGTTCTCGTCGTGCCAATCGCCCGCGGTCATTTCGTGACCGAGCGGATGACGCCAGCTCACGTCCTTGTGCTCGCGATCGACCTGGCGCGCGCCCTTCAGGAACGTATCGCGACGCAGGCCGGGCGCGTGCTTGCGCAGCGTGAGCAATTGCCGGACGAACGCTGCAAGCCATACCCGGCGCTTGGCGAGATCCCAGTCGATCCAGCTGATGTCGTTGTCCTGGCAGTAGGCGTTGTTGTTGCCGCGCTGAGTGCGGCCGAATTCGTCGCCCGCCTGCAGCATCGGCACGCCCTGCGAGACCAGCAGGGTCGCGAGCATGTTGCGGACCTGGCGCTCGCGCAGCTCGGTCACCGCGGGATCTTCGGTCGGGCCTTCGATGCCGCAGTTCCAGCTGAGGTTGTGGTTGTGGCCGTCGCGGTTGTCTTCGACATTCGCTTCGTTGTGCTTCTCGTTGTACGCGGTCGTGTCGTACAGGGTGAAGCCGTCGTGGCAGGCCGCGTAATTGATGCTCGCTGTCGGCCGCCGGCCGCTCGCGCGGAACAGGTCGCTCGATCCCGCGAAGCGCTCGGCGAAGTTGCCGAGAATGCCGGGATTGCCGCGCCAGAAGCCGCGCAGCGTGTCGCGGTACAAGTCGTTCCATTCGGACCAGCCGGCGGGAAAGCGGCTCAGCTGATAGCCTTCGACGCCGATGTCCCACGGCTCGGCGATCAACTTCACGTAGCGCAGCGAGGCCTCCGCAGCGACTGCTTTGAAGAATGGCGCATCGGTGCGGAAGCGCACGTTGTCGCGCCCCAGGACCGGCGCGAGGTCGAAGCGGAAGCCATCGACGTGCATTTCCTCGACCCAGTAGCGCATGCAATCGATGACGAGATCGCGCGTCGCGTTGTGGCCGATCGCGAGCGTGTTGCCGGTGCCGCTGCGATTCACGTATTGCGCGAGCGACTTCTGTTCGAGCCAGTAGTACGTCGAGTTGTCGAGGCCGCGCAGGCTGAGCGTCGGCCCGGTTTCGTTGCCTTCGGCGGTGTGATTGAACACGACGTCGAGGATCACTTCGATGCCGGCAGCGTGCAGCGCCTTGACCATCGTCTTGAATTCCACGACCGCATCGTCGATCGCGTACTGCGGCGCCGGCGCAAACCATGCGAGCGAGTTGTATCCCCAGTAGTTCACGAGGCCTTTGTCGGCCACGAACTTTTCGGAGATGAACGCTTGCACCGGCAGCAGCTCCACTGTCGTGACGCCGAGCTGCTTCAGATGCGCGATGACTTCGGGATGCGCGAGCCCCAGGTACGTGCCGCGCTCGCGCTCCGGCACCAGCGGATGCAATTTCGTGAAGCCTTTGACGTGCAGCTCGTAGATGACGGTGTCGCGCCACGGCACGGAAGGCGAGATGTCGTCGCCCCAATCGAATGCAGGGTCGATAACGTGCGCCTTGTAGTTATAAGGAGCACTGTCCGCAGCATCGGGCCGATCGCTTTCGCCATGACCGAGCAGTGCCGGGTTCCACTCGAACTTGCCGGCCAGCGCGCGCGCATACGGGTCGAGCAGCAGTTTGTTGCCGTTGTAGCGCAGACCGTGCGGCGGATCGTAAGGCCCATGTGCACGCAGCCCGTAGATGAGTCCGGGCACGCCGTGCGGAGCAGGCAGAAAGCCGTGCCAGACGTTGTCGCTGCGCTCGGGCAGGGCGAGCCTGCGGACCTCGTGCTCGCCGCTCGCATCGAAGATGCACACTTCGACGCTGGTGGCACCACTGGAGTGCACGGCGAAGTTCACGCCCTCGCCAGTCCAGGTGGCGCCAAGCGGTTCGGGAGAGCCAGGCAGCATTGCTGCGGCGGCGAAGTCGGCCGGGAGTGCGTTCATCGGGGGCGGATGGTGACAAATTAGGAGCAATCCGTGTAGGTCGGGTTTCGACCTGACTGCGGAGTCGGGACCTACAGCCTTTCGAATATCACCATCGCCAGTGGCGGGACCGTGACAGCGATGCGCGCCGGCAAATCGCGCCAGCCTTCGTTCTGCGCGTCGACTTCGCCCTGCTGCGAGTAGCCGGAGCCGCCGAAGGCAGGCGAATCGCTGTCGAGGATCTTGCGGTAGCGTCCTGCCTGCGGCACGCCGAACACATAGTTGTCGCGCGGCACCGGTGTGAGATTGAATGCGATGACGAGCTGCGTGCCGCCTTCGCCCGGCAAACGCTGGCGCAGGAACGCGAACACGCTCTCCGCCGCATTGTCAGGCTCGATCCAGCGAAATCCATCCCACGCGTGTTCGCTCGCGTGCAGCTCGGGATAATTGCGATACAAGCGATTGAGCGCGCGGTTCCAGGCGAGCAGCTGCTGGTGATGCGGATGCGCGAGCGCGGCCCACGCGAGGTCTTCGTAGTCGCGCCATTCGTGCCATTGACCGAACTCCCCGCCCATGAACATCAGCTTCTTGCCGGGATGCGCGATCTGGTAGCCGATCAACAAGCGGTAGTTCGCGAGCTTGCGCCACTCGTCGCCCGGCATCTTGTCGAGCAGCGAGCGTTTGCCGTGCACCACTTCGTCGTGCGAGAGCGGCAGGATGAAATGCTCCGAGAACGCGTACACGAACGAGAACGTGATCAGGCCGTGGTTGTGACGGCGGTACAGCGGATCGAGCGACATGTAGCGCAACGTGTCGTTCATCCAGCCCATGTTCCACTTGAAGTAGAAGCCGAGGCCGCCGAGATGCACGGGCCGCGTCACGCCGGGAAACGACGTGGATTCCTCCGCCATCGTTACCACGCCAGGGAAGTAGTGGCCGACGGTCCAATTCAGCTGCTTCAGGAATTCGATCGCTTCGAGATTTTCGCGGCCGCCGTAGCGATTCGGCGTCCACTCGCCCTGCTTGCGGCCGTAGTCGAGGTACAGCATCGAGGCGACCGCGTCGACCCGCAGGCCGTCGATGTGGTACTCCTCGATCCAGAACAGTGCATTCGCGACCAGGAAGTTGCGCACTTCGTGGCGGCCATAGTTGAAGATCTTCGTGCCCCACTCGACGTGCTCGCCGCGGCGCGGATCCGCATGCTCGAACAGGTGTGTGCCGTCGAACTCCGCCAGGCCGTGCGCGTCTTTCGGAAAGTGCGCGGGCACCCAGTCCATGAACACGCCGATGCCGGCTTGATGCAGCCGGTCGACGAAGCGCTTGAAATCGTGCGGCGAGCCGTGGCGCGCAGTCGGGGCGAAGTGCCCGAGCACCTGGTAGCCCCACGAACCGTCGAACGGATGCTCGGCGACGCCGACCAGCTCGACGTGCGTGTAGCCGAGATCGTGCATGTACGGAATCAGCTGATCGGCGATCTCGTCCCAGGTGAGGAACGCAGGCTTGCGATGCCACGAGCGGCGCCATGAGCCGGGATGCAGCTCGTAGATGTTGATCGGCGCGCGCAGCGGATCCCACGACCCGCGGCGCGCCAGCCACTCGCCGTCATTCCAGTGATAGCCGCCGATGTCCGCGACGATCGACGCATTGTCCGGCCGCAGCTGCATCTGGAACGCGAACGGGTCCGCCTTGAGCTGCACCTGGCCGTGTGCGTTGTCGATCTCGAATTTGTAGAGCGTGCCCGGACCGACGTTCGGCACGAACGTCTCCCAGACGCCCCCAACGCCGCGCGAGTGCAGAACGTGACTGCGGCCATTCCAGTGGTTGAAGTCGCCGACGACACTGACACGCCGTGCGTTCGGCGCCCATACCGCGAAGCGCGTGCCGCGCACGCCGTCGCGCTCTGCCGCGTGCGCGCCGAGCTTGCGATGGATGTGGTGATGGTTGCCCTCGCCGAACAGGTGGAGATCGAAGTCGGTGAGGTCGTTGGCGGACATGAGAGACGAATCTACAGCACCGGCTTGATGCCCCAGATGTTGTCAGCATACTCCCGCACGCTGCGGTCACTGGAAAAAGGCCCCATGCTCAGCGCGTTGATCACCGACTGGCGGGTCCATGCGTCCGGGTTCGCGAACAACGCGTCGGCGCGCTGCTGCGCGGCTGCGTAGGCGTCGAAATCCGCCAGTACCAGGAAATGTTCCCCGTCGGCCGTCAGGCGGTCGGTGACGACCTTCGAGTCGAAGATGTTCTGCGGCGAGAAGTGGCCCGACTCGATCAGGTCGATCGCGCGCTTCAACTCCGGGTTGGCGGC
>CADEEJ010000087.1:0-2468 GCA_902826315.1 uncultured Steroidobacter sp. | reverse complement strand
TGCGCCAGCGACACGTCGTAGTCCGGCAGGAAGCACACTTTGAGCTTGTCGCCGACGCGCGCATCGTTGTTGATGACGCGGGCGACGTTGTTGATGAGCTTGATGACCGCTTTCGCCATGTGATAACCGGGCGCGGCCTTGCCCGCGAACATCACGACGCGCGGCACGATCGGCGCCGCCGGATTGTCGAGGATGCGCTGGTAGCGCACCACGACGTGCAGCAGGTTCAGCAGCTGACGCTTGTACTCGTGAATGCGCTTGACCTGGACGTCGAACATCGCGTCGACGGTCACGTCGACGCCGAGCAGCTGATGGATCGTGTTCGCGAGGCGTTCCTTGTTGGCGCGCTTCACCGCACGGAAGCGCTGGCAGAACTCGGCGTCATCGACTGCCCACTTCAGGCGTTCGAGATCCTCCAGGTCGTTCTCCCAGGCCGAGCCGAGCTTCTCGGTGAGCAGAGCGGACAGCCCCGCGTTGGCCTGCTTCAGCCAGCGCCGCACCGAGATACCGTTCGTCACATTGATGAAACGTTCCGGCCACAACTCGGCGAAGTCGCGGAAGATCGTCTCGCGCATCAGGCGCGAGTGCAGCTTCGCCACGCCGTTCACTCGATGCGAGCCGACGACTGACAGATACGCCATGCGCACGCGCCGATCGCCTTCCTCGAGAATCAGCGACATGCGGCGGCGGCGGTCGAGATCGTTCGGGTAGCGGGTGCTCAGGATCTCGAGAAAGTCGCGGTTGATCTGGTAGACGATCTGCAGGTGGCGCGGCAGCAGGCGCTCGAAGAACGCGATCGGCCAGGTCTCCAGCGCTTCGGGCAGCAGCGTGTGATTCGTGTAGCTGCAGACTTCGCACGTGGTCTTCCACGCGATCGGCCACGGCATGTCGTAGACATCGACCAGCAAGCGCATCAGCTCCACGACCGTCATCGCCGGATGCGTGTCGTTCAGCTGGATCGCGATCGCCTGCGACAGATCCTTGAGCTGGCGCCGCTCCGCGAGATGCTGCGCGAGCATGTCCTGGAGCGAAGCGCTGACGCAGAAGTACTGCTGCTTGAAGCGCAGCTCTTTGCCCTGCGGCGTCGAGTCGTCCGGATACAGCACGCGCGAAAGATTCTTCGCCTCGACCTGGTCGGCGACGGCAGCCGCATAGTTGCCGGCGTTGAACGCATCGATCTTGAACGGCGTGATGCCGCGACCCGACCACAGCCGCAAGTGGTTCACCGTCGGGCTGCGATTGCCGGGGACCAGTAAGTCGTAGGCGACAGCCCAGACGTCCTGCGTCTCGACCCACTCGTAGCGAATGCGGCCTTGCTCGTCGCGCGTCGCGTTACAGCGGCCGCCGAAGCGCACGCGGTAACGAACGCCACCGTGGCCCTGCTCCCAATGGTTGTGCACGCCGAGCCACGAGCTCGCGACTTCACGCTGCGCGCCATCTTCGCCGATGACTTGCGTGAAGATGCCGTAGTCGTAGCGGATGCCGTAACCGGTCGCGGCATAGCCGAGCGTCGCGAGCGAATCGAGGAAGCAGGCTGCGAGGCGGCCGAGGCCGCCGTTGCCGAGCCCGGGATCTTCTTCCTCGGCAGCGATGCGATCGAGATCGTGGCCGAGCGACTCGACGGTTTCGCGCACTTCTTCGAGCACGCCATCCTCGAATGAGGACAGCGCGTTGATCAGGCTGCGGCCGAGCAGGAATTCCATCGAGAGATAGCAGACGCGCTTGACGCGCGCGCGCTTCACGCGAGTGCCGGTTGCAATCCAGCGCTCGGCGAGCTCCTCGCGAATCGCGATGGTGAGCGCGTCGTAGATGTCGCGACGGGTTGCGCCGGTGACCGGCTTGCCGAGCGAACGCTCCAGGCGATCGACGATGGCGTCGCGCACCGCGCCGGGACGCAGCGCCGTCGCGGCATGCACGGCGGAAGTTTGCGACTTCATGACGTCAATGCAGGTCGGGCGAAACCCCACCTACATGGTGACTTTCTCCTCGACGATGCGCCACGAGCCGCTCTCGCGCACCAGCACCAGCTGCTTGCGCAGCGCATTGGCGCCGAAGCGCTGCACGAACGACACGACGCGACGGTCGGCGCCGTCCGGCTCGACCTTCAGCTCCTGCACCATCGAATCGGGCACCGGGCCCGTGGCAACCTGCTCGCGGCGCTGTTCGAGCCATGCTTTGGAGCCGGCCGAATCGGTCGGCGCGACGAACTGCGTGGAGTACAGCGCGATCACTGCTTCCTCTTCGCGATTCGCCCAGGCCTGCGCCCAGCTGGCGACCACTTCTTCCGGCGAGCGAGCGACCATACCCGTCGAGCGGAAATACGAAGGCGGCGCGTCGAGGCAGGACGTACGGCCAGCGGCCTTCGCACCCTGCGCAGCAGGAATCGCCAACGCTTCCGAACGGTTCGGCTGCGTCATGCCATCCGGCACGCGCAGCGGCGAATTGCTCCGCGCACCCAGGTACGGCTC
>CADEEJ010000086.1:15404-18314 GCA_902826315.1 uncultured Steroidobacter sp. | reverse complement strand
ATCGAACTGCTGCGCGAGGCCGCACAGCTCGGCGAAGAAATCCTGGATGTACGCCCGGTCGTCGCACCACGCACTGCTCAGCACGTGCTTGCCGCCTAGTTGTGCAGCGGCTTCGATGGCGGGCAGATAGTCCTGCGGTTTTGCTTCCTTGATGATGCGGGCGACCTCGATGTCGAGCAGCCGAATGCCGGTCGCAGCGAGGGCCGCTTTGGTACGCGAGAACAGCGCCCGATCCGTCGCAAACGGATGCAGGGGCTCGTCGCTCGCGCCGACCGGGATCGGCCGCAGCCCGACGAATTCATAGCCGGCGCGTGCGGCGATTTCTATGAGCTGCGGCGGCGAGCATTGCAGCGCTGTCAGGTGAGCCAGTGAGAACTGCCACGCCATCAGCGTGCTCCGGCTGCACTTGCCCGATAGCCGAGCGGCAGGCCGGCCGCAGGCACGTAGCCGTAAAGCTCTTCGGTGGGCACTGCTGCGGCCAGGATCTTGCGTGCCTCGAAGAGCTTCGTGAGATCGACGCCGGTGTGCAGGCCCATCGATTCGAGCATGAAGACCAGATCTTCGGTGACGATGTTGCCGGTCGCGCCCGGTGCGAACGGACAACCGCCGATGCCCGCCATCGAGCTGTCGAAGATCTCTACGCCGACTTCGAGACCGGCGACGACGTTGGCGAGCCCGAGGCCGCGAGTGTTGTGCAGATGAAGCCCGGCGAACGCGTCACGGCCGACGACATCGCGCACGCGCACGACGAGATCGCGGATCTGCGCCGGGTTCGCATAGCCGACCGAATCGGAAAGACCGACCTCGTCGCAGCCGGCCTCGCGCAACTCCTGCGCGAGTCGCACGACTTTGTCAGCGGGCACGTCGCCTTCGTAAGTGCAGCCGAATGCGGTGGACATGCCGCCTTCGAACTTCGGCCTGCGATTCGCGGGCAGCGCACGCAGCAGGGCGACGATGCTGCGTACCTCGTCCAGCATCTGCGCATGCGTGCGGCGCACGTTCTTCAAGCTGTGCGTCTCGGATGCCGAGAATGGAATCGTGAGCTTGTGTGCGCCCGCCTTGATCGCGGCCTCGGCGCCGTGCCGATTCGGCACGAGCACTGCGACAGTGAGGTGCGGGATGGTCAAAGCATGCGCGACGATCTCGGCCGTATCGGCGAGCTGCGGCAGGAGATGCGGCGGCACGAAGCTACCGACCTCGATCTCGCGCAGGCCGCTGGCTGCCAGCGCAGTGATCCACGCCTTCTTCGCCGGCGTCGGCATGATCGTCTTGATGCTCTGCAGGCCGTCACGCGGCCCCACTTCGCTGATCAGGATCTCGCGGGTCATTGCAGTCGGTTGGGCGCTCAATCGGTCGCTACGTGCTCGAGCTGCTTGTCGGGCGCGTAGATGTCGAGAATGTTCCAGTGGCCGGTCGTGGGCGTCGGGTTGTTCTTCATCGGCACGTCGAGGACGTAGGGCCTGCCGGAGCTCAACGCGCGGCGCAGTGCCGGTGCGAGATCGGCGGCTGACTTCAGACGCTCGCCTTCACAACCATAGGCGCGGGCGATGTCTGCATAGTTCGGCTTCTGCTCGCTCCAACTGCCTTCGGCGACAGGGAACAGAGTGCCGTGCGTGAGTCCGTAGGCGGCCTTCTGCAGGCCGGCGATCGTGCCGTACGCGTTGTTGTTCATCACGAGCCAGACGATTGCCAGCTTGTGCTCGACTGCGGTCGCGAGCGCCGCAGGGTTCTGTCCGAATCCGCCGTCGCCGACCAGCGAAATCACGGTGCGGTCAGGGCGTGCGATCTTTGCGCCGATTGCAGCCGGCGGGCCGAAGCCCATCGTCGCGTAACCGCCAGGCGTCAGGACGCTGCCGGGCGTGTAGATCGGGAATTGCTGGCCGACGCCGTTCTTGTTCCAGCCGACATCCGTCGTGATGATCGCGTCACGCGGCAACAGCGCGCGCACTTCGGCAAGGATGCGCTCCGGCATCATCGGGAATGCATCGGACGTTGCCATTGCCTTGTTGGCCGCTGCGAACTCGCGGCGGTTCGCGGCAATCTGTTCGATGATGCGTCCGGGCTTGCGACCGGACGGGAACAGCTCGCGCGCCACTTGCAGCAGCACGCCGAGCGCTTCCTTCAGGTCAGCGATAGCGCCCAGCTCGGTCGCGAAGTTGCGGCCGATCTCGCTCGGCTCGATGTCGATGTGAATGAGCCGCGTCGGCGGAATGTTGAACGTGTAGTTGCGATACCAGGAGCTGCAGTCCGCTTCCTTGAAACGCGTGCCGAGACCCAGCACCCAGTCGGCGGCGAGGCACGTGTCGTTCACCAGCTTCGTGCCCCAGAAGCCGCTCATGCCGAGCAAGAGCGGATGGTCGTCGGGAAGTCCGCCCTTGCCCATCAGGCTGTGCGCGACGGGAACGCCGAGATGATCGACGAATGCGCGCAGCTCGTCCCATGCCTGAGCGAGAACGATGCCGCCGCCTGCGTAGATCAGCGGCTGTCGGGCGTCAGCCATGCGACGCACGATTTCGTGCGCGGTCTTGAGGTCGAGCGACGGTTTGCGCAGCGTTCGCGTGTTGCCGTCGAGTCGCGTGAAGAAGTGCGAGTCGACTTCCGCCGAGAACACGTCCATCGGCACGTCGACCAGCACCGGACCGGGCTGCCCGCTTTCCGCCAGCAGAAAGGCTTTGTCGATGATCTCCGCGAACAGCGTCGGATCGTCGACGCGCCACGCGCGCTTCACGAACGGGCGATAGATCTCGTGCTGTGCACCGTCGGCATGCAGGTTGACCTCCTGGTGCGGGTGCTTGCCGAAGTAGTGCGAGGGCACGTCGCCGGCAATGACGACCATCGGAATGCAATCGAGCGCCGCGTTCGCGACACCCGTCGCCGCGTTCGTGAGGCCCGGCCCCAAGTGCGTGAGCA
>CADEEJ010000086.1:7231-15304 GCA_902826315.1 uncultured Steroidobacter sp. | reverse complement strand
TACAGCGTCTCGCTGTTGTAGAACTCGCCGAACAATTCCTGGTCCGAGGGCCGGTCCTCGGCAATCGGGCGGCTGACCCAGGTGGTCTGCATGAAGTGCTTGAGATGGATGTTCTCGTTGGTGATGTTGCCGCCCCAGATGCCGCAGCCCAGGCTCGAAGTCATCGGCATGCCGTTCGTGAACGAGCCGGCATTGGCCTTCGACTGCGGCTGACGGACCATGATGCGGCTCACCGGTGCCATGCGCGCGAGCCGGTCGATGTGCGTGTCGTCGTGCGAATAGATGCCGCACGAGTGGCCTTTGCCGCCGACGTCGTAGACCCGGCGCACCATGTCCAACGCCTGATCGAAGCCGTGATAGCGATAGACGGCGAGCAGCGTGGTCAGCTTCTCGCGCGAGTAGTTGTGCCGGGTACCGATCTTGTCGTTCTCGACGACGATGAACTTGCGGTCGGGCGGAATCTCGAAACCGGCCGCCTTCGCGATCGCCTGCGGCGGGCACGCGACGGTTTGCGGCAGCCGGTGACCGTGCTCGTCCCACATCACTTTTTCGATTGCATCCGCTTGAGCTTTGCTCGCGAGGTAGCCGCCTTCCTTGACGAGCGCTGCGACCAGCGCGTCGTAGATGCGTGAGTCGATGAGCAGGTTGCCGTCGGCGGAGCAGCCGGAGCCGAAATCGGATGTCTTCGACATGCGCGTGTTGCGTGCGGCGATGTCGATGTCGGCGGTTTCGTCGATGACCATCGTCGAGTTGCCGGCACCGACGCCGTAAGCCGGCCGGCCGGAACTGTATGCCGCGCGCACCATGGGCTGACCGCCGGTTGCCAGTGTCAGATCGCAGCTCGCCATCAGGTATTGCGTGAGCGGGATGCTCGGATTCGGGATGCACTGGAACAGATCCGCGGGCGCGCCCTGGCGCCGGATCGCCTCGCGCATCACTCGCACCATTTCGAACGTCGTGCCCTTCGATCGCGGGTGAGGGGAGAAGATCACCGCGTCGAGACACTTCAGCGCGTAGATGCCGGTGTACGGCGGTGTCAGCTCCGGATTCGTCGTCGGCACCAGCGAGGCAATGACGCCGGCCGGCTTCGCGTATTTCACGATGCCCTTGGCCGGATTCTCCTCGATGATGCCGGTGCTCTTCTGTCGAAGCGCGTCGCGCAGCACGCCGAGGATCTTCATGCGCTTGGCGTTGCGGCCTTCGGGATCGCCGAGACCGCTTTCCGCGACACTCATAGCGACGATGCGGGCGAAGGTCTTCTCGTTCGCAGTCGCCCAGCCGAGCGCCTGGCACAAGCGGTCGATGCGCTGCTGATCGTAGTCGGCAACCTCGCGCATCGCGGCGCGGGCGCGCGCAATCATCGTATCGAGCTCGGCACGTTCGGGATCGGCTTTAAAAGGCTGGGCGCTGGCCACTGGACGCATCCTGCACGGGAGTGCGGTCAGTATTCACCCACCAGTTCGTACAGTCAATGCTCGATGAACCAGATGGTACATATTGCCGCGAATTCGCGCGGCTCAGGCTTTGGCGGCTTGGCTGGCGGCGGAAACTGCGGCGCGCAGCGCGAGCAGATAGCTGTCCACGCCGAAGCCGCAGATCTGGCCGCGCGCGATCGCCGCGATCACGGAATGCGTGCGGAACGCCTCACGTGCGTGGATGTTCGACATGTGCAGCTCCACGATCGGCACCGTGAGCATGGCGAGCGCGTCGCGCAGGCCATAGCTGTAGTGAGTCCAGGCTCCGGCGTTGATCAGCACGGCGTCGACGTCCTCGCCGAAGGCCTGATGGATCCGCTCGCACATCGCGCCTTCGTCGTTCGTCTGAAAGCTGGCGACCTCGACGCCGAGTTCCTTGCCGAGCGCAAGCAGGCGCGCGTCGATCTCGGCCAGCGTCGTCGTGCCGTACTTGGCCGGCTCGCGCTTGCCGAACATGTTGAGGTTGATGCCGTGGAGCACGAGGATCTTCATGGCAGCCGGAGGGATCAGGCAGCCGCGGTTGCGAGCTTAGAATGGAAGCGGCGCTGCATGCGCGCGACGTCGGGATTGACGCCGAAGAACAGCTTGAACGCCATCGCGCCTTGAAACACGGCCATGCCATCGCCGTCGAGCGTACGGCAGTTGTGCTGACGCGCCGTGCGCAGAAGCTCGGTCAGCAGCGGCACGTACACGATCTCGGCAACCCACAGCGGTGGCCGCAGACTCTCGGCCGGGACCGGGATGCCGGGATACTTTTGCATGCCCGTCGGTGTCGCATGGACGAGTCCGTCCGCAGCGGCGAGTGCGGCGGCAATGTCGTCGCAAACACTGATCTTGCGGTCTTCGAAGAGACCGGACATGCGCTGCGCGAGCGCGACGGCGCGGGAGCGATCCATGTCATGGACCGTCAATTCCTGAGTGCCCGACTTCAACATCGCATAGCCGACGGCCGCGCCGGCACCGCCGGCACCGACGAGCACGACGCGTCGTGGATTCACGTCGGACATCTCGCGACGGAAGCTTTCGGCGAAGCCCCACCAATCGGTGTTGTGACCGATGCGTCGGCCGCCGCGAAACAGCACGGTGTTCACGGAGTGCAGCGCGCGTGCCTCAGCCGACAACTCGTGCAGCAGCGGGATGACCGCCTGCTTGGACGGGTAGGTCACGTTCAAGCCGGTAAAACCGCGTTGCTCGGCTTGGTCCAGGACCGCAGCGAGTCGGGCGGGACCCTCCGGCAGCAGATCGAAGTCGAGCAGCTCGTAGCTGATCTGCAAGCCGAGCGACTGGCCCTCGTCCATGTGCATCGCCGGGCTCGAGGAATGCTGGATCCCGGCGCCGACCAGGCCGACGAGGTACGTGCGATTGGCGCTTTCAGGTCGCATGCGGTAGCAATCGTTGTACTAACTGGTACATCACGTCAAGCGCCAGGCGTCGCCGAGTCGACGAACTCGACGCGGCGCACGTCGCCGACCACGAAAACGTAGGAAACCACGCCTAGCAGCGCCAGTGCGCCGATGAAGGCGAGCGCCCAGACGAACGAGCCGGTCGCGCCGACCACGAATCCCACGACCAGCGGCGTAACGATGCCGGCGAGATTGGCGCAGAGGTTGAACACGCCGCCGCTCAGGCCCATCAGCTGCTTCGGCGCGACATCGGTGAGCAGCGTCCAGCCGAGGTTGCACATCCCCTGGCCGAAGAACGCCGCGGACATGATCGCGATTACCCAGGTGTCGTGCGTGACGAAGTTGGCGATGACGATCGTCGAGGCCAGCAGCAGGCCGGTGATTATGGGTGCCTTGCGTGCCACATTCGCAGAGCCGGTGCGGCGCAGAAGCAGGTCGGAGCAGATGCCGCCGCTGACGACGCCGACGCAGGCTGCGATGAACGGTAGCACCGTGAAGAAGCCGACCTTGATCCAGCCCATCTGCCGCTCGGTCGCGAGATAGGTGGGGAACCACGTCAGGAAGAACACGAGCGTCGAGTTGCTGGCGAATTGCCCGATCGAAGCGCCGAGGATCTGACGCTGCTTCAGCAGGAAGGCGATGTGCCGCCATTGGAAGTGGACGCGCGTGCTCTGTCCGAGGCCGCCGCCGGCCGCGATGTGGTCGAGCTCGGCCTGATTCGCACGGCCCTCGTGCGGATCGCGATACAGGGCATACCACACGACGCCGAAAGCGATGCCGGTGGCGCCGACGATGATCAACAAGGCGCGCCAACCGAAAGTCCCTGCGATCCAGAACAGCACCGGACTCAGGAACGCGAGGCCGAAGTATTGCCCGATCGAATAGATGCCGGTGGCTGTCGCACGCTCGGCTTGCGGAAACCACGTTCCCAAGATGCGGCTGTTGGATGGGAACGCCGGCGCTTCGGCGACGCCCAGGCCCATCCGGCATGCAATCAGCGACCACAGGCTGGTCGTCAGGCCCTGCAGCAGCGTGAACGCGGACCAGATCGTGACCGACAGGAAGTAGGTGAGTCGCACACCGATGCGATCCAGCAGGATGCCGCCGGGAATCTGCGCAGCCGCGTAGGTCCACGAGAACGCGGAAAACACTACGCCCATCGCAACGGCGCTGAGGCCGAGATCGTGGCTCAGCAGCGGTGCAGCGACGCTGATCACCGTGCGATCCAGATAGTTGATCAGCGTGCCGACGGTCAGCAGCGCGAGTATCCCAAAGCGCGCACGTGTGCGTCTGGCGGTGGCCGCAGCGGCGCTGGCGGGAGTGTCGAGCTGGGAGCTGGCGTGCACGAGTTTCCGGGGCGATGGATTGTGTTAACGAACTGGTACGTGCATAGTAAATCAACTGGTCCGGAGCCTCCAGCATGATAAGTCGGCGCGGTGGCGGAGTTGCAGCACTGTGGATGGCGTTCGTGCTCGCCACGCCCGGCAGCGCATGCGCCGCGACCAAGGCTATTCCCGGCGATCCGCTCGTCGTCGACTCCGGTAGCCTGGCCGGTACCGAGCTTGCCTCCGGCGTGCGCGCCTACTTGGGAGTGCCGTTCGCGGCGCCACCGGTGCGCGAGCTGCGCTGGCGTCCGCCGCAACCGGTGACGCCGTGGCAGGGCACCTATCACGCCGATCGTACGGCGCCGGAGTGCATTCAGGCGCTGCGCGCGCATGACATCAATCACTACTTCGGCGAGGAAGCGACCAGCGAGGATTGTCTTTATCTGAACATCTGGGCGCCGCCGCGCGATGCCAATGCCGCCGGCGTGCCAGTCGTCGTCTGGATCTACGGCGGCGGCTTCACCATCGGCTCGGCGTCGATGGCCAACTACAGCGGCGAGCAACTCGCAAAGAAGGGCGTCGTCTACGTCGCACTGGCTTACCGCGTCGGCGCACTCGGCTTTCTCGCGCATCCCGACTTGAGCGCGGAGTCGCCGCAGCATGCTTCGGGCAACTACGGATTCCTCGATCAGATCGCAGCGCTGCAGTGGATCCAGCGGAACATCGCGCGCTTCGGCGGCGATCCGCGCAACGTCACGATCATGGGTCAGTCCGCGGGTTCGGCCAGCGTGTCTGTGTTGCAGGCAAGCCCGCTGAGTCGCGGCTTGTTCCACCGCGCTGTCGGCATGAGCGGTGGTGCGCTCGGCGCGAATATGGGCCGGGCTCGGCCGCTCGGCGTCGCCGAGCAATGGGGTCGCGAGCTGCAAGCGATCCTGAAGGCGCCATCGCTCGCGGCGCTCCGACAACTGCCGGCGGATCGAATCCTCGCGATGCAAGGCACGACGGGCCGGTACGGACCGCTCGTCGATGGCTGGCTGCTGCCGGAGGATCCCAATGCAATCTTCGCAGCGGGCAAGCAGAACGATGTCCCAATTCTGATCGGCTACACGCGCGACGAAGGATTCGACGCGTTCAATCAGGTCATGACGCTCGCCGAGTATCGAGCGCAAGCGGAGCGCTGGGGCGAGCACGCAGCCGATTTATTGCGGTTGTTCCCAGCGAGCACAGATGCCGAAGCGCGTCGCGGAGCTCTGGACATCGCGCGCGACGCAACGCTCGGATTGCAGATGCGCAACTGGGCTCGCGCGCAAACGAGCAGCGGCAAGGCGCCCGCGTACATGTATCTGTTCTCGCGTGTTCATCCGTATGCACCCGGCGTGAAGTTCTCGGATCACGATCCGGCGACTATCGGTGCGTATCACACGGCTGACGTGCCTTATTGGCTGCAGACGCTCGACAGTCTCAATCTGTTTCGCACGACGCGAAACTGGACTGCGTACGACCGCGAGCTGGCGACGCGCATGTCGGACGTCATCGTGAGTTTCGCGCGCACAGGCAGGCCGGCCTTGAGCGGCGTCGAGTGGCCTGCTTATCGAAGCAACGACGAGCGCGTGGTCGAGCTCGGCGACTCGGTGCGAGTGATCCCACTGCCGGACAGCGCCAAGATCGACTTCCTCGCGGCGCATCCACCACGCGAACCGGTAGTGGGTGAGGGCGCAAGGCCACGCAACCGCGACTAGCAACTCGGAGAGGTTCGTGATGAAAAGTTCTGCAACGCTCGCCGTGCTGACACTGCTGAGTGGCGTTGCGTTCGGCGATGCGCCGCCGAGCGGTACCGAGCCTGCAATCGGCACCAAGGCGGTGCTCGAGGATCGCTACCCGGAGCGACGTATCGCATTCCCCGGCGGCGTGACCGGGCTTCCGGATCTCACGTATTCGACGCTGAGCGGATTTCGCCCGCTGACATTGGATCTCTACGTGCCGGCCGCGCCAGTGAGCGGCGGCGCACCTGTGATCGTCTACGTGCACGGGGGCGGTTGGACCAGCGGGCACACGCGACACTCAGGTGCGTTCGAAAACTGGCCTGGCGTGCTGGCATCGCTTGCCGGCAGAGGCTACGTCGTCGCATCGCTCAACTATCGCTTGAGCAGCGAGGCGCCATCGCCCGCGGCGGAGCAGGACGTCAAATCGGCGGTGCGTTGGCTGCGGGTGAACGCGGCGCGTTTCGGCATCGACAAGCGCCGAATTGGAATCTGGGGCGGTTCGGCGGGCGGTCAGCTCGCGGCGCTCGCGGGCACGAGCTGCGGAGTCGCCGCGCTGGAGCCGCCAGTCGTCGACACGCAAGGGCCGGTCGAATCCGCTTGCGTGCAAGCCGTCGTTACGTGGTACGGCGTGTTCGACCTTGCGCCTATCGCCAAGAATGTCACTGCGCCGCCGCCGGTCGCGCGCTATCTCGGCTGCGATGGCGGTGCGTGCACCGACGATAAGATCGCGCTCGCCAGCGCGATCCGCTACGTCGATCGCAGCGACCCGCCATTCCTGTTGATCCACGGCGCGCTCGACAAGACAGTCGCCGTGACTCAATCGGAAAAATTCCATGCGGCCCTCCAGGCGAGCGCCGTGAAATCGCAGTTGCTCGTGCTGCCCGACGTCGACCATAGCTTCGTCGGCAGCAGCGCCGAGCTCACGCGCAACGCCAGTCTGCGCGCGCTGCACGCCACGATCGATTTCTTCGACGCAACGTTTCAGCCGGCACGTTGATCGAGCTACGCGCAATCAACAGGCGGCGCACTGTGCAATTGACATGTACGTACTAGATCGTTAACACTCGTTCCAAACAGCACTGCGGCGGCACACTCGGTCGCACGCAGGCGCGAGCAGTCAGGGGGCAGCTATGCGCAATTACAGAACCATCGGTCCGGGCGCCGTGTTGGGCGTTCTCGCTGGATTTCCCATCGTCAGTGCCGCGCAGGAGCAATCCACGCCGCCGAATCAGACGACGCTCGAAGAAGTCGTCGTCACCGGTACGAGCATCCGCGGCACGGCGCCGGTCGGCTCCAACTTGATCACCGTCGGTCGCGCAGAGATCGAAGCTAGCGGCGCACAAACGCTCGCACAGGTACTGCGCAGCGTGCCGGCGGTAACAGGCTTCGGCAGTTCCGGCGCGGGTGCAGTCGGTCAGGGCGGCGGCGGTGCAGGCGGATTCCAGAGCTTCGACGGCGCGGGCAGCTACACGCCGACGATTCACGGCCTCGGTGCGAGCGCCAGCAACGGCACGCTGATCCTCATCGACGGTCATCGTCTGCCGCTTTCCGGTATCAATCACACACTCGCGGATCCGAGCGTGATTGCGCCGCTGGCGATCGAGCGTGTCGAGATCCTGCCGGATGGCGCATCGGCTGTGTACGGCTCAGATGCCGTGGCAGGCGTGCTGAACTTCATCACGCGGCGCAAGTACGACGGCTTCGAGGGCAATCTGCAGGCGTCGTTCGGCGACGGCTACAACACGCAGAGCGCGGGATTCATCACCGGCGTGAGCGGCGAGCTTGGCTCGGCGATGTTCACCTACAACTACTCGACGCGCGGCAACCTTGCCGGTCGCGAGCGCCCGTACACGGCCGCAAATCACATCCCGCAGGGCGGCGGCAATTTCGCGAACTTCAATTGCGCCCCGGCGAGCGTCAGCCCGGCAACCGGCCAGCCCGGTGCGGGCTTGATCTTTGCTGCTCCGTACACCGGCACCGGTATCGCCAACGTCGCTGCCAACAGCTTCTGCGACTTCACGGGATCTGCGGACATCATTCCCGAGGACGATCGCCACAATCTGATGCTCAAGCTCGAGCGCGAGCTCAACGATTCGCTCACGCTGAC
>CADEEJ010000086.1:0-7131 GCA_902826315.1 uncultured Steroidobacter sp. | reverse complement strand
TATGACCTCGGCGCAGACTGGCGCGCGGTGTTCGGCTCGACCATCGGGCAAGACGAAAGCCGGCAGAAGCGCGAAGGCGCGCTCTGCGTGAGCTGCGCACTGCTCGCGTTGAACGGCACAACGAATACAGGCGGCAGTCCGACGACACCTTCGGTGCCAGGCACTACGACCGCCGTGCTGAGCCTGCCGCTCACGACAGCCAATGCACTCGACGTCTGGTCACCGGCGGCGTCGAACCGCACTTCGGCGGCGCTGCGCAGCCAGCTGCTCGACTCGATGCAGTTGCAGATCGCGCATCAGACGATCAAGGACTTCACTCTGAAGTTCGACGGACCGCTGTTCGATCTTCCGGGCGGTGCCGTGCGCGCCGCAGTGGGTGCGGAGTACATCAAGTACACGATGCGCGAAGAGGTCTCGCGCGAGCGCGGCACCGGGCCGGCCAGCTCGAATTCGCTGACGACGTTCATCGACCTTGGCCGCGACGTGCAGTCGGCGTTCGTCGAGCTGCTGGTGCCGGTGGTCGGCGAAGGCAATTCGTTCCCGGGCATGCGCGGGCTCGATCTCAACGTTTCCGGCCGCTACGACGACTACAGCGACTTCGGCGACACCACGAATCCGAAGTACGCGATGAACTGGACGGTCGTCAATGGCGTACGCATCCGCGCGAACTTCGCCGAATCGTTCACAGCGCCCGCGCTGACCAGCCGCGGCAACGCGGATGGTGTCACCGCGGAATCGTCGTTCGGCGGCTTGCTCGGCGCGACGGCCTCCGGCGTGAACGCGAACTTCGCGATCCCGAACACGTATCCGGGCGCGATCGGCCTGCCGGGCTGTACGGCGGCGACGCCGACGTGCCTCATCAATACTTCGAGCGTGCCAGGCGTGTTCCTGGCCGGCGGCAACAAGGATCTCGTCGCGCAGGAAGGCGAGACGTTCTCCGTCGGCATCGACGTCGAGCCCGAGGCGCTGCCGGGCTTCCGCTTCAGTGCAACCTGGTGGAACACGAAGTACGAAGGAGCGATCACTGCGCCGCAGGCGGCGTTCGCGATCGGCTCGCCCGATCTCAGCAGCCTGCTGCAGTTGTTCCCGGCTGGCGTGCCGGCAGATGTGCTCGCGGCCGCGACGCGCGGGCTGCCGCAGACCTCGCCGCTGGCGGCGACTTCGTACTTCATCTACAGCTTCCAGCAGCGCAACGCGTTCAACCTCGAAGCCACCGGCATCGACGGCGATATCTCGTATCGGTTCCAGACGGACCTCGGCAACTTCGCGCTGGGCGTGGCGGTGTCGCACAAGCTGAAGATGGATCAGTCGTTCGGTGCCGCCGGCGAGGAGTTCAGCGTGCTGAACACGATCGGCATCAACACGACGTTCCCGTCGAATCGCACTGCCGGCCGCGTGAACTTCGGCTGGAGTCTCGGCGGCCTGAGCACCGACCTGTTCGTGAACTACAACGACTCGTATGTGAACTGGAACGGCTCCGCGCCATTCCCGGTCGTGCGTAACGCGAACTTTTCGCCGGTCGGCGGCGGCCAGAACATCGACGACTTCATGACGGTCGACCTGCACCTCGGCTACACGTTCGGCACGAGCGGGATGTTCGAAGGCATGCAGGTGTATCTCGATGCGAGCAACGTGCTCGACGAGGATCCGCCGTTCGTCAACGCTCCCATCGGCTTCGATCCGTTCAATGCGAACCCGATCGGCCGCTTGCTGACTGTGGGTGTGAGCAAGAAGTGGTAGCACGCTGGCTCGCGCTCGCTGCAGCGAGCGTGCTCGCCTCGTGTGCGTCGCAGCCCGCGACGGATTGGCCGACGTACGGCCACGATCCGGGCGGGCAGCGCTTTGCGCCGCTCACGCAGATCACGCCGGCCAACGTGGCGAGTCTGCGGGTCGCATGGACCTATCACATGCGGCCCGCTGCCGCCGCGGAGAGCGGCAGATTCGCCGGCTCCGAAGTCACACCGCTCGTCGTCGACGGTTTGATGTACGTCACGACGCCGTATCGCCGCGTCGTCGCGCTCGATCCCAACACCGGCAGCGAGGTCTGGACGTACGAAGTTCCTGGCCACGGCCAGCCTTCGCTGCGCGGTGTCGAGTACTGGCCAGGCACGAGCGCGATTCCTGCGCGAATTCTGTTCGGCACGCGGGACGGTCGCTTGATCGCCCTCGATGCGCGCAGCGGGCGGCCGGCGGCAGGCTTCGGCGTGGATGGCATCGTCGACCTCAAGTCGCCCGCAGTGATGGGAGAGGGCGCTGCGAAGAGTGCCGACAGCTATCAGAACTACGGTCTGACTTCGCCGCCGATCGTCCATCGCAACGTGATCATCACGGGCTCGGCGACGCAGGAATTCCCGCCGCTCGGCGTGTCAGGCGCCGTGCGCGGTTGGGATGTCGTGACCGGCGCGCTGCTCTGGACATTTCATTCCGTTCCGCTGCCCGGACAGCCGGGACACGAGACCTGGGAAGGCGACAGCGCGCGCGGCCGTTCGGGCGTGAACGTCTGGGGCTTCATGACTGTCGACAGCGAGCGCGGCATCGCGTATCTGCCGTTCGCAGCGCCGACGTGGGATCGATACGGCGGCGATCGCAAGGGTGCCAATCTGTTCGGCACGTCGCTGGTCGCAGTCGACGCGCTCACCGGCAAGTATCTGTGGCACTTCCAGGTCGTACATCACGACATCTGGGACAACGATCTGCAGGCAGCGCCTGTGTTGTTCGACGTGCGCAAGCAGGGTCGCAGCGTGCCCGCCGTCGCGATCGTTTCCAAGAACGGTCTGCTGTTCATGCTTGATCGCCGCACGGGCGAGCCGATCCATCCGATCGAAGAGCGTCCGATGCCGGCGAGCGACGTACCGAACGAGCAGACCTGGCCGACCCAACCGTTCCCCGTGCGACCGCCGCCACTCGCTCGCAACAGCTTTCAGCGCGACGAGATCGCGACGCTGACGCCACAGCTGCAGGCCTTCTGTCAGAGCTTCGTCACGAAGAATCAGATGCGCTCAGGCGGCCCGTATCTGCCGGTCGGCTACAACGCCGTGACGATCAATTTTCCCGGCTTGCAGGGCGGTGCCAACTGGGGCGGTGCTTCGTTCGATCCGCAACGAGGGTATCTGTTCATCAACACGCTCGACATGGGGCAGGTCACTTCGTTGGTCGATAGCGATGGACCCTTGCCCGTCGCACGTGGACCGGTCAGCGGCCGCTTCTACGAGGCGTCGAGTCGCCTCATGTGTCAGCAACCGCCGTGGGGAAGATTGACCGCAGTAGATGTGCACAGCGGCGAGATCGTCTGGCAGAGCGTGCTCGGTGTCAGCGACAACCTTCCAGCAGAAATCCAACGCACCGGCCGGCCGAACGTCGGCGGCTCGATCGCCACCGCCGCAGGACTGGTGTTCATCGGCGCGACCGACGACAACCGTTTCCGCGCGTTCGATGCGGGCTCGGGACGCGAGCTGTGGACGGCGAAGCTCGATGCCGCCGCGCACGCGACACCGATCACCTATCTGGGCAAGGGCGGCAAACAGTTCGTCGTCGTCACTGCAACCGGCGGCAGCTTTCTCGGCAGCCCGGTTGCCGGCGATTCGATCGTCGCGTTCGCGTTGCCCTAGCGCGCCGGCGCATCGCGCATCGTTGCCACTCTTTGCTCGACAGTTCAAAGTAGCGCAGGAAGTCGACCCATGAGGTGCGCATGCGATCGAGATTCCGACGAGCACGAACGCGGAAATCCTCGGCATGCAGGATCGCCTCGGTCACATTCGCCCTGGCTTCGAGGCGGACGTGATCGCTGTCGACAGCGATCCGGCACTGGATGTTTCGAAGCTGCGTAACGTGTCGTTCGTGATGAAAGGCGGCGCGGTCGTCATCGATCGACGGCGACGGCCGCCAGAGTGATCGACAGCTCCTGCGCCTTCGCGGCGATCAAGCGCACGGTCTCAACCGGCAACTCCGCGTAGTCGAATTCGATTTCCGCTTCGATGTATTCGAGACCGAGCCGGCGCGCCCGCACCGCGCGCGGCACGATGTTGCGGGTCTGGAAGAGCTGGAGCAGGCGGATCAGTGCGCCGGGATCGGCTTCGATGATGGCTTTGAGCATGGCAAGCAGCCTCGCGTCTGGTCTGATTCGAATTCGCAACGACGCCCGGCATCCGCGGATGCCGGGCGGCGAATCAGAATCAGGCTCAGGGCGAGGCAGTGCATGCGGCGGCCAGTATTGCATGAATGGCCCCAGGCGCGCAGCGTGAATGGCACTTCCAGCGGCTTCGCCGGGCGGGCACGCTGCAAGCATGATCGATACTCAACGACGCCGGCTGATGCAATTGTCGCTGCTCGCAGCGTTCTCGGAACTCGCGGTGCCAACGGTCGCCGCGCAGAGCAGTGCCGTGCACGACTTCGACGCGTTTCTCGGCAAGTGGCAGGTCCGGCATCGTCGGCTCAAGCAGCGCCTCGCCGGCAACAGCGAGTGGGAAGAGTTCGACGGCACTTCGCATTGGCAGTCGATCCTCGGCGGCATCGCCAACTTCAACGAAAGCGTCGTGCAGCGCTCCGGCGCGACGTACCGATCGCTCGGCCTGCGGGCGTTCGATGAAAAGACCAACGTCTGGACCGACTGGTCGTTGAGCGGCCGCGACCCGACGAAGATTTCCGTCGACGGCGTCGGAAGGTTCGCGAACGGCGTGGGGACGTTCTTCGCGGACGACACGTTCGAAGGCAAGCCGATCCGCGTCCGCGGTACGTTCACGCTGCTCACGCCGCGCTCGATGGAATGGGCGCAGGCGTTCTCGCCCGACGGCGAGCGCACCTGGGAGACGAACTACGTCATGCAGCACACACGCATCGACGGCTGACTTCTCCCGTCAGGCAGGCGAGTCAAAAAGTGTAAGGAAGGTTGACCTGTCAATCCGAAGAGGCGGAGGCTCTCGCGCGGATCGCGCACGCCAACGACAGGGGGACCTATGAGCTCGAAGCTGGATCGACGGGCATTCGTTCGCGGAGCAGGACTGCTGTGCGCCGGCATGTGGGCCGCACCCGCGCTCGCCATCACCGAAGCCGAGATGTTTCCCGTCGCGACGACGCGCTATGGCAAGATCAAGGGCATCACCTGGTCCGGCGTGCATGCATTTAAAGGAGTGCCGTACGGCGCAGCGACTGCAGGGAGGAATCGCTGGAAGGCACCGCAACCGCCGGCCAGCTGGCGCGGCGAGCGCGAGTGTTTCGACTACGGCGTGATCTCGCCGCAGGTGACCACCGACCGCCGTTCGGAATATTCCACGTTGATCATGTGGGACCGGCACGTCGGCGGCATGGGCGAAGACATGCTCACGCTCAACGTCTGGTCGCGCGTCGCGAAGGCGGACGGCGGCAAGCGGCCGGTCTTCGTGTCATTCCATGGCGGCGGCTACACCACGGGCTCGGGCAACGCGCCGGGTTACGACGGCGATCCGCTCGCACGCTTCGAAGATGTGGTCGTCGTGACCGTCAATCATCGGCTCGGCGCATTCGGTTATCTGGATCTCGTCGGCGCCGGCGCTTCCGCGGAATTCGCCGATGCCGGCAGCATCGGCTTGCTCGACCTGGTCGCCTCGTTGAAATGGGTGCAGGAGAACATCGAGAACTTCGGCGGCGATCCGACGCGCGTGTTCATCTTCGGTCAGTCGGGCGGTGGCGCGAAGACGTCGGCGATCTATTCCATGCCGGCGGCGCAGGGCCTGTTTAGCCGCGCGGCGGTGCAATCCGGATCCGCGCTGCGCGGTCAGACGCGTGAGACCGCGGCAAAGGCGGCGCAAGCTCTGATGAAAGAGCTGGGCGTCACCAAGGCGGAGCGACTCGTCGACGTGCCGTGGACCAAGCTGTTGGCGGCTCAGCAAACCGTGCAAGGGCAGGGCTCGGCGTTCTCGCCGGTCGTCGTCGAGGGCACAGCGTTCGCTCGTCATCCGTTCGATCCAGACGCGCCCCCGGCCTCAAAGGACGTGCCGCTGATCGTTTCCTACACGGCCGACGACGCAGCATTGCGCCTGACGAATTTCAAAGTCGACGCCGCCGGCGTGAAAGCAGAGCTGGCGAAACAGTACGACGCCGCAAAAGCGGACCGTATCTTCAACGCCTATCGCGCCGAGTATCCGGATATTTCCGACTATCTGATCAACGCGCGCATCGCGACCGACACGCGCAATGCGAAGTCAGTGATCAAACAGCTCGAGTTGAAGGCGGCGCAGCCGGATGGCGCGCCGTGCTACCAATACATCTGGGAATGGAAGTCGGTGGGCATGGACGGCAAGTTCGGCGCCGTGCACGGCGTCGACGTGCAGTTCTCTTTCCACAACGCGCGCGGCCCGCTAGAGGGCGGCGCCGGCATGGAAGCGCGGTTGATGTCCGACCGGTTCGCTTCCGCCTGGGTCGCGTTTGCCAAGACCGGCAACCCGAACAATCCCGCGCTACCCGAGTGGCCCGAGTGGGAGCCGGATCAGCGAGTCGCGATGATCTTCGACATCAACACTCGCGCAGTCGCGCGTCCGCACGCGCGACTGCAGGAGTTGTGGCGCGAGATCGAGAGCGCCCAAGTGAGTAAGGGATAAGGCAAGGAGTAGTCGGCCATCCGATTATCAGATCACGGTGCCGGACACGTCGCCGCCACTCTCACGTCGTACACATGTCCGACGGCCGGCTGCGGCGGAGTGTCGGCTGTGCTCAGTGGTGCACCGATTATCAGCTCGTCCCGACCATCGTTGTCGTGATCGACTGCCAGGAGCGCAGCTCCCAGCTGCGACCCTGACGTCTGCGGTTGGCCCAGGGCGACCTTCGTCAGCGGCAGCGTGCCGGGATTCGTGCCCACTGCGCTCGTACGGCCGAAAAGCACATGGATGGCGCCATCGTCGGTGTCGCCCGCGAGGGGCTCGCCCACGGCCACATCATCGAGCCCGTCACCGTTGAAATCTCCGACTGCCAACGTGGAGCCGTAACCGTTGCCGCCCGATGTCTGGGTGCCAGCTGTAGCGGCGAAGACCCGCACTTTTCCGGGCATGTCGATGCCTGGAGTTCCCGGCGCGCCCTATATCCGATCCTGCTGTCCGTCACCGTCGAGATCAGCAACGGCGATCGCGTAGCCAAGTCTCTCGTAGGCGGCGAGGCCACCCA
>CADEEJ010000085.1:16514-18422 GCA_902826315.1 uncultured Steroidobacter sp. | reverse complement strand
CTCATTGGGGCGGCCGCAGCCCCAGTCGCGACAGGTCGACCATCTGGTCGGCAATTTCCCAGCGGCGCGCGGCGGCGCTCGCTGGCAGCCATTTCGGGATCCAGCCGAAGATGCCGGCGCCGGCGAGCGCGATCGCATCGACGTCGCAGCGTCGATTGCTGCCGTCGGCGATGCCCTGGTGTCCCATTTCGGTGAAACGCCGATGCAGCTGGGCGAGCCTGGCCTGCAGCGCTTTGCGCGGCCCGGGCGCGATCGACTCGAAGCCGATCAACGGCACGAGCGGGGAGGGGCCGGCAATCTGCGCCTGCACGTTGAGATGCAAACCGATCATGCCGCGCTCGTGTCCCGTAGTGCCGCTGCGCTCTGCGAGGTCGGTCATTTTTTCGTCGAGCTCGGCGGAGCGCTCGTAGCAGCGCAGGACCAGCTCGCGCTTGTCGGAGAAGTAGTGATACAGCGCACCCTTGGTCGCGCCGAGCGCGGCGGCGATCTGATCGAGCGATGCGCCGTCGAGCCCGCGTTCGTTGAACAAGCGCGATGCAGTCTCCAGGACCTGTTCGACTTTCATCGCCGCGGCATGCTCGCGATCGAACATGTTCGTGGGAGCGCTGCTCAGCGTCTTCACGTCGATGCGACAGAGAAACGGCGTAGCCGGTGAGCGTACGAGCCCATGCTCGAGGTGATCGACGACTGCTTCCGACATGCGCAGAGCGAATGCGGCGTCGCCGCCCTGGCCGACCCAGCCGGGTGACAGCACGATCCAGCTGACGATGCCGAAGATGGACTGCGCCACCACGTGCTCATCGCACTCGCGAATCGTTCCCGCACGGATGCCGTTGCGGACGAAGCTTTCCAGTGCAGCGATGTTGCGGCCGTGCTCGGTCTCGATGATCGAGCGCTGCGCTTCGCTCAGGTACGCAATCTCGCTGACGACTGCCGCTTGCGGCCGCTCGGGTGCGAGCGCGCGGCGCACGAAGTCCTTGATGCGCTCGAGATCGTCCTTGCCGCTTTCGTGGGCGTGCGCCAGATCGTCCGCTGTGAGCTGGCAGGCGCGGAGGTAGCACTGGAAGACCAGGTCCTCGCTGTCCTTGACGTAGTAGTAGACCGCGGCGCGTGTCAGGCCGACTCGCTTGGCGACCTGGTTGACCGCAGTTGCCGCGATGCCGCGCGCGTTGAACTGTCGCGCGGCTTCGTCCAGCAGCACTTCGCGCTGCGTCGGCCGGGCCGGCGCGCTCGCCAGCTGGGGGCGTGCCGCACGCCCGCGCCGGCGGCCGGCCGCTGCCTTGCCCCGGTCCTTCTGCTCGCGCGCCTTGGCCAATGTGTTCTCCGGATCGCCCTGACAGCGTCGGATGCAACCATAACCGAACGTCAAATCGCTTGACAAGCGGATTCGACAAGGTGTTAGCTCCGCATACCGAAGTGTCAAACTAGGCGCCGGTGCAGGGGGTGGACGATGCGCATTTTCACGGGCTCGCTCGGGTTCCTTGCAGCCGCAGCCACATTCGCCGCGGACAACACGGCCACTAGGGTCGAGCTCCCGACGATCGGCGAAATCGTCGTCACGGCGCAGCGCCGCGAAGAGAGCAACCTGCAGGTCGGCCTGACGCTGACCGCTCTTTCGGCGGACGCCCTGGCACAACAGCGCGTCGAGCAGGTGCTAGATCTCAAGGGCCGCGTGCCGAACCTCGACATCAAGGAGCAGGTGCCGGGCGCGATGCCGGTCATCACGATCCGCGGCGTCGGGCTCAACGACTTCGGCGCCGCCAACAGCCCGAGCGCGGGTGTGTACATCGACCAGGTGTATGTCGCTTCCATCGCGATGATGGCGTTCGACATGTTCGATCTCGAGCGCATCGAAGTGCTGAAGGGACCGCAAGGCACGCTGTACGGCCGCAACTCCACGGCCGGCGC
>CADEEJ010000085.1:14945-16414 GCA_902826315.1 uncultured Steroidobacter sp. | reverse complement strand
CGCTCCGAGATGGGTCAGCCGGAGTTCTTCGGCACCGTGAATCCGCTGACCGGCGGCACCTGCGCGCCGATTCTCGCGGGCCGCATCGACAATACGCGCTGCACGGATTTTCTCGGCTACACGGACACCGACGGCGATCCGTTCAAAGGCGATTGGGCGCGCCAGGGCGTGTACGACATCGACAACACTGCCGTCACGTTGACCATGAACGCGGCGCTCGGCGCTGCCACGCTCACCAGTGTTTCCGGCTACGTGGACTTCGATCGCACGTTCGACATCGACGTCGACGCGACGCCGGCGCGCGAGCTGGACTTCCTGGAGAGCGACGACATCAAGCAGTACTCGCAGGAGCTGCGGTTGGCCGCGAGCGGCGAGCAGCTCGACTGGATCGTCGGCGCGTTCTATTCGAAGGACGAAGTCGCCGTGGGTATTCCCGGCGGACACGAGGATCTGTTCTTTACGCGCACGCTGGTCACCGCCGATCAGGACACGAAGTCCGCGGCGGGCTTCGCGCACGGCGAATGGCATCTGAGCGACACGCTCGATCTGGTGACGGGCCTGCGTTACACCTGGGAGGAGCGGCAATACGCGGGCGGCACGACCGATCTGAATCCGATCGGCTTCAGCTGCCTGCTGAGCCCGACTTGCACACCGGGCTTCGTCGGCCCGTTCCAGCTGACGTCCGTCGATCAGAGCATCGACGATCGCAACTTCTCGTGGCGCGTCGGGATCGAGTATCAGCCCGGGCAAGCGCAGCTGGCTTACGCGACGATCTCGCGCGGCACGAAGAGCGGCGGCTTCTTCTCCGGCATCTCGACCACGAACCTGCAGCTCGCGCCGTTCGCGCCGGAAGAGCTCACGGCCTACGAAGTCGGCTACAAGCGCGGCTTCGGCAATGCGTACCTCAACGCCGCGGTGTTCTATTACGACTACACGGACATCCAGACTTTCATCGCGGTCGACATCGGCCCGTTCATCATCCAGCGTCTCGGCAACGTCGATGAGGCACGCGTCTACGGGCTCGACGTGGATGCGACCTGGGCGCCGACTTCGCATCTGACATTGCAGGGCAGCGTCGGTTGGCTCGACACCGAGCTCGGCGCGTTCCGCACGCTGAACGGCGACATCCCGAAGGGCAAGGAGCTGCCGAATGCGCCGGGACTCACGTTAGGCGCGCTCGTGCGCTACGACGCGGATGTGTCGTCGACGCTGGGCGGCTCGATCCAGATCGACGGCAGCTACTCCGACAGCGTGTTCAAGGATGCGATCAACGATCCGGTGATCGCGGCCGACAGCTACGTGCTCGTCAACGCGCGGATCGCGATGTTCAACGTCGCGCGCTCGTGGGAAGTGGCGTTGTGGGGCAAGAACCTGAGCGACGAGCAATACGTCGCCCAGGGGTTGAACACCGGCCTCGGCGCCGGCAATCGCAATTACAACGCGCCGCGAACCTACGGCGCGTCGTTCAC
>CADEEJ010000085.1:4038-14845 GCA_902826315.1 uncultured Steroidobacter sp. | reverse complement strand
TCGGCGCCGGCAATCGCAATTACAACGCGCCGCGAACCTACGGCGCGTCGTTCACATACCGCTGGTAGTGTGCGCCCCTTCCCTAACCCTCCCCCGCGACGCGGGGGAGGGAAGGGTGGAGGCCGCCTTCAGTCCTTCAGCCGGAACGTAACCGGCACTCGCTTCCACATCGCCGTCGCGATGCCGTCCTGCATGCCCGGCTTCATGCGCCAGCGCCGTGCTTCGCGCACGGCCGAATCATCGAGCCTGAGGTAGCCGCTCGACTGATCGACGCGGATATTGCCGACGCGACCGTTCGGCAGGATCTCGATCGACAGCCACACCGTGCCTTCGTGCCCAAGCCGGACTTCGGTGGACGGGTACTCGGGCTCGGTGAACGGAAAGCGCGGATCGCCTTGTGGCTGGACGATTTCGGGCCCCTTACCGGGCCTTTCGGTGATGACCGGCGGCAGCGGCTGCGGCTCGCTGGTGACCTGAATCGGCTCGTTCGCCGTCTCCACCGCCGGCAGGTTCGGCGTTTCGACGACGGGTACGAAAACACGCTCGACCGTGGGGTTTACCTCGACCACGCGTGGCGGCGGTGGCTGAGTCGGGCTCGGTACGAAGTCGATCACCATCTTCGGCTCGATCTTGACGCCGCCGATCGTCACCCCGTGCGTGAGGACCCAGAAGAATCCTGCATGCAACAGCACGATCAGCGCGAGGAACCAGCCGCGCGAGGAATTGAAAGCGTGGAGCGGTGGAAAAGCATTCACTGTAGTCGCGGTCATTGATTGTTCTCCCAGAACCCTAGACTTTTAACGACGATGTTCCGCGGAAGGGTTGAGCGTCGTTCGCGAGTGCAGGCAGCGGACGGCAGCGCCAACGATCCGCAAAGCGAATCTGCGCCGCGTCGGCGGGGGAGAGCAGTAAGCAGATTCCGGCGCGGTCGGCCGGGATCTAAACGCGGCTTCGCGTTGTCAAAGCAACTTCAGGCCGACGGAGCGCCGATTGCGAGTTTGGCTTCGACTTCCCTGATCAGCTTGCGGTCGTCGTGCTGCCACGGGTGAAAGCCCGGGCTGTAGAAGCGCAGGTAATTCCAGAAGATCCGCCGGAACATGCCCGGCTTCACCAGCAGATACTTCGCGACGCGCCACCAGGTGCGCGGCGTGTTGATGCCGTCCTGGCGGAAGAAGTCGGCCATCCGCTGGAAGTTCGAGTACCAGAACTGCAGGCTGACCAGCGCCATCACGTGGCAGCGCAAAAGCCAGCGCCGCAGCCCGGACATATTCTGCGTCACCGCGAGGAACGTGTCGTACGCGACTGCCTTGTGCTCGATCTCTTCGATCGCGTGCCATTGCCACAGCCGCAAGATTTCCGCGGATGCACCCGGCAGCGGCTCCCTTTCGGTCAGCAGCGAATACGCCATAATCGCGGTGAAATGTTCCAGCGCTACGGTGAGCGCGAGTTGCACGACGGGGGGCCGTCCACGTGCCTCGTCGACGCGGCGACGCGTTTCCGCATCCATCGCCGTCAGATCGTAGCCGGCCGTTCGCAGCAGCTTGTTGAAGACGACGTGCTCGCGGGTGTGCATGGCCTCCTGCTGCACGAACGCCGCGATCTGCTGGCCCAGCGGCTCGTGAACCGAGTCGCGGTAGCGGCGCACTGACTCGATGAAGAACGTCTCGCCCTGCGGGAACGCCGCGGACAGCGCATTGAAGTAGGCCGTTGCGACTGGATCGCCGCCGTGCCACCAACGGGCGTTGTGCGTGTTACGGTCGACCCTGAGGTCTCGAGGCGTGATCGTCAGATCGGCGGGCGTAGTAGCGGACATGGGGCGTATTACAGTTCCTTATTGAGAGTGGTGTCAATAGTGGCGAAAGCGAAACCGGTCGCAAAAAACAGCGCTCCCCGCCGCGTGCGGCGCACCCCCGAAGAGGCTCGCACGCTGGCACTCGCCTCGGCGCGCCGCATGCTGCTCGCCGACGGGCCCAACGCGATCACGCTGCAGTCCGTGGCCACGGACCTCGGCATGAGCCACACCAATCTCATTCACCACTTCGGCTCGGCGGCCGGGCTGCAGTCCGAGCTGATGCGCCAGATGATGAGCGAGCTCACCGCTGCGATCGAATCCGCGGTCATGCGCCTGCGCGCCGGCAAAGGCGAATTCCGCGATTTCGTCGACATCGTGTTCGACGTGTTCGATCGCGGCGGCGCCGGGCGGCTCGCGGCCTGGATCGTGCTGTCCGGCGAGGCGTCGCGGCTCGCGCCGGTGGGCGAGGTCGTGCGTGATTCGATCGACAGCGTCGAGCGCGGCGCGGATCCGGGTGTCGCCGCGCATGACGTGCATCAGCGCGTCACCTCGGCGACGCTGCTCGTGACGATGGCGGCGCTCGGCGATGCGATCATCGGCAATCAGCTGCGCCGCATGGTCGGACGCGAGCGCGACGCAGTACGTAAAATCATAGGAAAACTCTTGCCCGTAGTGCTGGAACGCGAGGCATCTAACGGCTGAATCGTGTACTGACGAAAGTCAGATTCGCCCCGTTTCGCTTGAACGACGGGCGCGCGCAGCGAATACTGCACGCAACATGTCTTCGCACCGTACGCAAGCCAATTCCGGCCCGGTCACGATCCGGCTGGAAGTCCCTGAACCGGCACCCGCCGTCGCCCCGGAGGCGCCGCACGAGTCGGCTCATCTGAGCGAGCCCTTCAGCTCGATCCTGGAGGAAATCGCCAGCGAGCTGGAGCTGCGTCCACTGCTCACGAGCATCATCACGCGGGCCTGCGGCCTGCTCGGCGCCGACGATGGCGCCATCGGTCTGTACGAGCCGCGTCGCCATGTCGTGCAGATCGAAGCGGTCCACCACCTGCCCGAGACCGAGCTCGGCATCGAGTTCGAGCCGAATGAAGGCCTGGTCGGACGAGTCCTCGCGACCGGCAAGGCAGTCATTCTCGACAACTACGGCGAGCTCGACCGCATCACGCTGCCCGAGCACACCGGCAACGCCGTGATCGGCGTGCCGATTCCCGGCCCGAGCGGCGGACTGCTCGGCGTGTTCGGCATCGGCGCGCGACCGCCACGCAAATTCGGTCAGAGCGATCTCGCGACGCTGCGCTTGTTCGCGCGACACGCGGCGATCGCGATCCAGAACGCGATGCGCTATGGCCGCGAGCAACGGCGCACCGAGCGCATGATGCTGATCGCGAGCATCGCGCGCGTCATCACTTCGGGTCTGGAGCCCGAGGAGCTCGTCGCCACCGCTGCGCAGGCGATCCACAATCATCTCGGCTATCGCAATGTCGTCATCCCGCTGCTGTATCGAGGCGAGGAGGACTACCTGCTGTTCCGCGCGCACGCCGGTGCGTACCAGGATATTTTCGAGCAGCCGTTCCGCATGCCTGTGACCAAGGGCATCACGGGTGCGGCCGTCACCACCGGCGAAGTGCAAATCGTCAACGACGTGCGTAAAGATCCGCGTTACGTCGCGCCGCCGATGCCGGTCAACGTGCGCACCGAGCTCGCCGTGCCGATCATGCTCGGCGACGAAGTGTTCGGCTGCATCAACCTCGAAGGGCTCAACCCGTTCGACGAGGACGACGTTGCGAGCATCCAGATCATCGCCGACCACATTGCTGTCGCGATCAAGAATGCGCGCCTCACTTCGGAAGCGCGGCAGGCCGCAGTGATGCGCGAGCGGCAACGACTGGCGCGTGATTTGCACGATGCGGTGAGCCAGGCGTTGTCTTCGATCAGCCTCATGTCGCAGTCGCTCGTGTCGGCGTGGCGTCGCGATCCCGCTGAAGGGGAGCGCCGTGCGCGACGCATCGAAGAACTGGCGCGGCTCGCGTTCTCCGAGATGCGCGCGCTGTTGCGGGAGCTGCGTCCTGATTCCGTGAGTGGCGATTCCGCGGATTCGACGTCACGCGTCGGCGTCGCCGACGTGAAGCGGATGGGCCTGGCAGCCGCTCTGCAGCGGTTCGCTGTCGTGCTCGCGCCGCAGACACCGAGCATCCGCCTGGATTTCGCCGCGTACCGCTCGCAGCAGCCCGGATTGGAAGAGAGCCTGTATTTGATCTGCCGCGAAGCCCTGTCGAATGCGATCCGCCACTCCGGCGCGAACCGCGTCGACATCTGCGGACGCCTCGACGCGGACGTGCTGTCGCTGAGCGTGCGCGACAACGGTCGCGGCTTCGATCTGGCGGAGCGTGCTGCCGCCGATGCCGATCGCACCGAGCAGGGCATCGGCCTGCAGACGATGAGCGAGCGCGCGGCCGTGCTCGGCGGCGTGTGCGAAATTCGATCGCAGCCTGGAGAGGGGACCACCGTATGCATACGCATTCCATTGCTGGCCAACCCGTCGTGAGCGCGGCACCCGCCATCCGCCTGCTGCTGGTCGACGATCACGGCATCGTGCGTGAAGGCTTGCGTGCGCTGCTCGACGACTGCGACGAATTCGTCATCGTCGGCGAAGCGACCAACGGCGACGAAGCGTGCGAGGCCGTGCGCCGGCTAGCCCCCGACATCGTGCTGATGGACCTGAAGATGCCCGGGCTGCCCGCGAGCGACGCGATCCGCGTGATCCGCGCCTCGTCCGCGACCGTGAAGGTCATCGCGCTGACCAGCTACGCCGAGGACGGCCAGGTGCGCGAGATCATCTCGGCCGGCGCGCAGGGCTACATTCTCAAGGACGTGACCAAGGCCGACTTCCTCAATGCTTTGCGCACGGTCGCCGGCGGGCAGACGTGGCTGCATCCGCTCGCGCAGCGCGCGCTCGTCGAGCAGTTGCGCAATCGACAGGCGGACCCGCTGGCGTTGCTGACGCAACGCGAGCGCAGCGTGCTCGACCTGATCGCGCGCGGCATGAGCAATCGGCAGATCGGCGACGAGCTGCACCTCACGGAAGGCACCGTGAAGGGGTATGTCAGCACCATTCTCGCGAAGCTGAAGCTCGAAGACCGCACGCAGGCGGCCTTGTTCGCCGTGCAGCGCGGGTTGACGAAGAAATCCTGAACCCCGTCCGGCCGTTCCACCGGCGCCGCTCACTTTGGTGAGCGGCGTCTTCCGCCGTTGCGGCGATGTTTGCGCATCCGTCCCGCTTTACGTTCCGTACTGTCATCGTACGTTGCGGGGATCGCATGTTGCTGATCACTCGAATTAGCGAGCGGGCGGGCCGCTGTGGACGCCGGCCGGCACTCCTCGGAGTGTGCGGGCGATACGCGCCGCGTGGCGGCGCGCACCGCAGCTCAGACTTTGAACCCGTCGCTGCTCAGCGGCAGCGTGCGCACCCGATGCCCCGTTGCGGCGAAGATCGCGTTACAGATCGCCGGCGCGACCGGCGGCAACGCCGGTTCGCCGACGCCGGTCGGTGAGTACTCGCTCTGGATGAAGTGGACGTCGACCACCGGAGCGTGCGGGATGCGCAGCAGCGGATAGCGGTCGAAGTTCGTCTCCTGGATGCGGCCGTTCTCGTACGTCAGCCCCAGGCCCAGTGCAGTGCTGAAGCCGTCGACGATCGAGCCTTCCACCTGGTTCTCCGCGCCGCTCAGGTTGATCACCGGGCCGATATCGCCGGCGACGGTCACCCGATGCAGCGTGAGCTTGCGGTTCGCATCGACGCTGACTTCGGCGACCTCCGCGAAATGCCCTGCATGACTGAAGTGGAACGCGAGGCCGAGGCCGCGGCCCTTCGGCAGCTGCTTACCCCAGCCGGCCTTCTCGGCCGCCAGTTTGAGCACCGCCGCGGCCCGTCCCGTATTCAGCGCAAATTCGTTACCCTGCTGCAGCCAGCGCGGCTCGCCCATGATTCCAAGCAGGAACTCCAGGTGATCGCGCTTCGCCGCGACCGAGCACTCATGCAGGAACGACTGCACGGCGAACGCTACTGAGTTCGAGCGCGGCGCGCGCCACGGTCCGGTCGGAATCGCGAGCGGCAGCTTGGTTTGCGTCAGCCGCGCATTCGGCACGAGCAGCGCGGGGAATTCGTCCGGACTGAGATCGCCGCCGCTGGCCGGACGCTGACCGTCCTGGCTGAACGTGATGAAGTGATCCGACCACGCGACCAGCTTGCCGGCGTCGTCGACGCCGCCTTTGAACGAGTGGAAGCCGCCGACGCGGTAAAAGTCGTGCTGCATGTCGTCTTCGCGAGTCCACTGCAGCTTCACCGGCACGCCGGCCTGCTTGGAGATCGCCGCCGCCTCGCACACGTAGTCGTTCATCAAGCGCCGGCCGAAACCGCCGCCGACGCGCGTCTGGTGCAGCGTGATCTTGTCTTTCGGAATGCCGAGCGAGCTGGCGACCAGGTCGATGGCCGAGCCCGGTGTCTGGCTCGGTGCCCAGATTTCCACTGCGCCGTCCTTGTAGGACGCCGTGCAGTTCTGCGGCTCCAGCGGCGCGTGCGACACGAATGGATATGTGTAGAAGCCTTCGACCGCCTTGGCTTTGGCCAGCGCGGCGTCGACGTCACCGGTGTTGCGCAGAGAGTCGGGACCGTTCTGCTTCGCGATCTTCTGCGCGTCGCTGACCGCCTTGCTCCAGCTGTCTTTCGAGGCGCTCGACTCGTCCCAATTCACCTTGAGCTTGCGACGCGCGGAGATCGCCGCGTACGTCGACGTCGCCAGAATCGCGACGCCGGGCATCACTTCGGTCGGCTTGCCGGTGCCCTCGATGACGAGCACGTTGGTCACACCGGGGAGCTTGCGGATCTCCTCGAGATTCGCTTCGCCGACTTTGCCGCCGACAGCTGGGCACTTCTCGAACACCGCGTACTGCATTCCCGGTACGACCTGGTCGATACCGAACAGCGGCTGGCCCGTGACGACCAGCTTGTTGTCGACGCCGGTGATGCGCTTGCCGAGCAGCTTGTAATCCTTACGCTCTTTGAGCTTCAGCGATTTCTCGTCGGGAACGGGCAGCGCGGCCGCCTTGGTCGCGAGCGCGCCGTAACCGAGTCGTCGATTGCTGGCGGTGTGCACGACGCTGCTGCTCTCGGTCGAGCACTCGCTTTCGCTGACGCCCCATTCTTTCGCAGCTGCAGACACCAGCATCGCGCGCGCAGTTGCGCCCGCTTTTCGCAAGGTGTCCCAATTCGTCGGAATCGAGCGCGAGCCGCCGGCGAACTGCCGGCCGTAGAGCGCCGCGTCGATCTTCGACTGCTCGACGCGCACATTGCGCCAGTCGGCATCGAGCTCTTCGGCGATGATCATCGGGAAGGACGTCTTCACGCCCTGGCCGATCTCCGGATTCTTGGAATAGATGAGAATGCTGCCGTCGGGGGCGATGCGCAGATACGCATTCGGCGCGAACCCTGGCTCGCTGCCGCCGGTGTTGGCGAGCGCAGTCGCGCGGTCGCCGACGTAGAACGCGAGCGCCAGGCCGCCGCCGGCCACGCCGACGAGCTTGAGAAAGCTGCGGCGATCGAATGCCGCGGCCGTGCTCTGCGCTTCCGCAGCGCGAATCATCTCCCGCACATAGTCATCCGCCGACAGGATCGTGTTCTCAGCTGCGCTCATGATCGCTCCCTCACTCGTGCGCTTGTTTTGCCGCAGCGTGGATCGCCTTGCGGATCCGCGGATACGTGCCGCATCGGCAGATGTTGCCGTTCATCGCCGCGTCGATATCGGCGTCGCTCGGGTTCGGCTTCTGCTTGAGCAGTGCCGCGGCCGACATGATCTGCCCAGCCTGGCAGTAGCCGCATTGGGGAACGTCGTGCTCGATCCATGCCGCCTGCAGCGCATGCAGCCGGCCGTCTTTGCCCGCCAGACCTTCGATCGTCGTGATCCGCTGGCCGGCAACAGCGCTCAGCGGCAGCGAGCACGAGCGAGTCGGCGCGCCATTGAGGTGCACCGTGCACGCGCCGCACTGGCCGATGCCGCAGCCGTACTTAGTGCCGACGAGCCCGAGATGGTCGCGCAGCACCCACAGGAGCGGCGTGGCTTCGTCGACGCCGTCGACCACGTGTTCTTTATCGTTTACCTGGAAGCGCATAGGGAGGTTCCCACGTGAGAGTCGTCGCGGCGGATTCTTTCACGGGTCCGGGCAGGGAACAATGCGGCCCGCCGCCCGTGGCCGGCTCCTCGTCGCACCGGAGAGCGGAACCACCGTCACCGCTCGCACATTTCTCCTACAGCCCATTGTGGAGAAATGTCATGCGTTGGTTCTTCCTGGCGGTCGGTATCTTGGCGTGGCTCGTGGCGCTCGGCGTCGCGTGGATCTTCTCGGAAAGCGGCGGCGCACTGACGTTCATTGCGGCGGGCGTGTTCGCGACCGTTGCCATCGTGGCTCTAGTGGGCGAGCGCATCATCAAGACGCTCGAAGAGATTCGTGACGGCAGCGTCACGCGCATCCGTGTGAACGCCCCTGTCGAGCGCGCAGTGACGGAACGAGTCGTGACGGAACGCGAAGTCGAGCCGTTGCCGGCTAGCCGCTAGCGGCGAGGGGATGATGATCGGCGGGCGATGCCGCGTTGAAGCCCGCGATCCAGCGGCGGCATTCTTCGGCAGGTAGGGCCGGGCTGTAGCGATAGCCCTGCCCGTAGTCGTAGCCTGCATCCATCAGGTATTGCGCGGTCCATTCCGATTCCACGCCTTCGGCGACCACCTGCAGTCCGAGCTCGTGCGCCATGCGCACGGTCGAGTTCACGATGCTGCGATCGTCGGCACGCTCGTGCAGATTGGTGACGAACGACTTGTCGAGCTTCACCGCGTGCACCGGCAGGTCGCGCAGGTAGGCGAGCGAAGAGAAGCCGGTGCCGAAGTCGTCGATCGACAAGGCGATGCCGAGGTTGTGGATGTCGTGGATCACGCTCAAGGCACGCTCGCTGTCGTAGAGCATCGCACTCTCGGTGATCTCCAGTTCCAGTGCCTCGCCCGGCACGCGGTGCTTCTCCAGCAAGCCGCGCAGCACCGAGACGAAGTCGCTGTCCTGCAGCAGTCGCGCCGAAAGGTTGACGGCGATGCGGATCTGCAATCCTGACGCGCGCCAGTTGACCCATTGCGCCATCGCGCAGGCCAGCGTCCATTCGGTCAGCGGCCGGATCAGATCGGTCGACTCGGCGAGCACGATGAATTCCGCGGGGCTGACGAAGCCGTACTCCGGATGCGGCCAGCGGATCAGCGCTTCGACGCTGTCGCACTGGCGCGTGCGGAAGTTGATCTGCGGCTGGTAGTACAAGCGCAGCTGTCCGTTCGCGATCGCGCTGCGCAGCTCGCCGACCATCGTCAGGCGCCGGACCGTATTGCGATCGTTCGCGGGGTCGTACATTTCAAAGTGCGTCTGCCGGCGCTTCGCGACGTACATTGCGACGTCGGCGTGGCGCAGCAGAGTCGCGGGATCTTTCGCGTCGTCCGGATAGCGCGCGATGCCGATACTCACACCCACGTCGACTGCGATACCTGCGGCCGGAATCGGCTCGCGCAGACTCTCGTGCAGGATGCTGGCGATCTCGACGATGTCGTCGTTCGGCGTGGATTGTTCGAGCACCAGCGTGAATTCGTCGCCGCCCAGCCGCGCGACGAAGCCGTCGCGATCCGCGACCGACTCGAAGCGCCGCGCGACTTCGCGCAGCACCTGGTCGCCGACTTCGTGACCCAGCGTGTCGTTCACTTCCTTGAAGCGGCACAGGTCGAGCATCAGCAGTGCGACGCGACCGTCGGAGCGCGTGCGCGTCAGTGCCAGCTCGAGGTGGTTCATCAGCGCGGCGCGGTTCGGCAGATCCGTGAGCGAGTCGTGCGTCGCTTCGTATTGCAAACGCTGTTCTTGAAGTTTGCGCGCGGTGATGTCGCGCACGATCACCGTGCGCAGCGCTTCGCCCTGCACGTCGACAGGGCTGACGGTAATTTCGACAGGGAAGGGAGTGCCGTCGTTGCGGGTCGCTTCCTGCTCGATGACTTTGCCCGGCAGCGTCGCCGGCATGATCGCGGCATCCGGCAGCGGCACATAGCGCGAAACCAGCGCGCCGACCATAGCTTCGCGGCTGGACACGAACATCGAGGCCGCAGCCGCATTCGCCATTTCGATCTGGCCCGTCGGGCCGACGACCATGATGGCGTCGGCGGACGACTCGGCGACGCTGCCCAGCAGCGCGTCGCGGCGACGGATGCCGAGAGCGTAGGCGAGCGAGCGCATCGTCTCCTGATCGAGCGAGCGGATCGTTGCTGCCAGGAACATTCCGCCGACGATCATCAGTGCCGGCACGAATTCCAAGACGACCCGGTAGCCGGAGTATGCGTACACGTTGAGTACAGCGAGCACGGCGACTGCGGCTGCGCCGGCCAGGAGGTTGCGGCGCCAGCCATTGCGCACGAAATAGGCGGCAGCAAGTGCAGTGAGAACTGCGAGCGCGAGCAGGTCGGCCCAGAGCGGCGTCGCGCGGAGCGCACCTTCGCGCAACGACTGAGCCGCCAGCGCTTGCACCACGACACCCGGAAGGGCCTGGTACACCGGAACGGCCTTGATGTCGGTGAGTTCGAGCGCGGTCGGCCCGATCATCACGGTCTTGTCGTACAGCGCAGCGGGATCGATGCGTCCGGCGAGCAGGTCGACGTAGGAGATGTACGTGAACGAAGCGGGCGAAATCGAGTAGTCGATCGGCACGATGCCGGAAGTGGCAACGTCCGGTCCAGCGAGTACTGCGACTGCCGACGGTACCGCCGTATCGCCGAACGACCAGGTCGCTGCCATCGAACGGATCAGGCCGTCCTGGTCGGGGCGGAAGTTCACACCGCCGAGCGTTGCATGACGCTGCAAGCGCTCCAGCGGTCGCGTGTAGACCGTCTTGCCGGCAACGCCTTCGTCCGGCTGAAAGAATGCAGGCAGCACGATCTGCGA
>CADEEJ010000085.1:0-3938 GCA_902826315.1 uncultured Steroidobacter sp. | reverse complement strand
TCTTGCCGGCAACGCCTTCGTCCGGCTGAAAGAATGCAGGCAGCACGATCTGCGACGGCTCGAACTGCTGGAGCGCAGCTTCGAGCAGGCCATCGTCCTCGGCGGTGGTATGCGCACTGAAGTCGACGTCGACGAAGACGCGGCGGGGCTCTGCGGCCGCGAGAGTTTCCAACAGGCGTGCGTGGTAACGACGCGGCCAAGGCCATTGCCGCAAATCAGCGAGGCTGCGCGCGTCGATGCCGACGAGCACGATGTCCGATTGGACCTCCCGCTGCAGCAGGCGGGATCTTGCGTCGGCGACGCTATGCTCGAATGGCGCGAGCTGACCCGCCGCGCGCAGCAGCAGAGTCAGCGCGAGAATCGTCAGTGCGACGAGAGGCCAGCGATGAGCACGGCCGATCACGGTAGTTGGTTAGTGCTTGCGTCCACCGAGCAGGCCGCCGAGCCCGCCGAGCAGACCGCCGCCGCTAGTGCTGGTGTCAGTGCCCAGTCCGAGATCGAGGCCGACGCCGCTGGTGCCGAGATCGACTCCGACGTTCACTGGCCCGACGCCCACGTCAGCGCCGATGTTGCCCGCGCCCGTATCGACGCCGACGCTTGCACCCACATCCGTGCTCGCAACGCTCGTGTCGAGACCCACATCGACCGTGCCGGCCGGGACATCGACGGCGGCCCCAGCACCGACGTCGACCGGGACACCTGCAGCTGCAACGCTGGTATCCACGGAGACATCCACGGTGCCCGCCGGAACGTCGGCAGCAGCACCCACACTCGTATCGACTGTCACGACGTCAGCGACTGCGGCAGCGCCACCCACGCCGACATCCACAGCGCCGGCAGGCACATCGACTGCCGCGCTCGCGCCGACATCGGCGGTAACAGGTCCAGCGGCCACGTCGACATCTGCGCCTGCGGTGACGGTGCCCGCACCGAGATCAACCGCTGCGGCGACACTCGTGTCGACTTTCGCGACTTCGCCGACGGCAGCGCTGGCACCTACGTTCACGTCGACAGCACCCGCAGGCACGTCGACGGACACGCCAGCACCGACGTCAGCGCTCACGCCGGCGGCCTTCGCCTCGACATCGACGTTCGCGACGACGGGTGTGTTATCGCGGCCATCCAGATCGATTGTGGTTTTCGCGGTTACGTTCGGCGTCGTCTCGGCGATCGTATCGACGACTCGGACGCGCTCGGTGGGCGTCGTCGTATTCAGGCCAGTAGTGGTCGTATCGACGCGGGGACGTGCGGTGGTCGCAGTCGTGCTGTCGTTACGTGCTGTCACCGTGCCGCCGCCATTCGAACCCGCTGACGCGTCCTGTTGGCGCGCGACGAGTTCCGAGTTGCTCCGCGCGTTGCCGCGAGCGGCGTTCAGGCGCAGCACGCTGATGCTGACGTCGTTGCGACGGCGGATCGCGATCTCGCCGGCGTCCAGGTCGACCACGTCGCTTTCGTCGCTGGCGCGCACTTCGAGGTGACCTTCGAACAATGCGATCGTCGTGCTGTCTTCCTGCGCGGCCACGTTGAACTGCGTGCCCTTGATGACCGCGACCAGGTACGGAGCCTCGACGCGCAGGCGCGTGCCGGTGCGCTTGCCGATGCTGTAGAAAGCGTTGCCGCGGATCTGAATGATGCGCTCGACCAGTCCGTCGTGAGCTGCGCTCTGGGGAATTTCCAACTCGGTGTTGCCGGCCGCAGCGAAAGTGCTCGTGGCCTGACGAAGCTCGACTGCACCGTCGGCGGCGGTGCGCACAGTGGCGGGGAGTTGCAGGATCGCACCGGCCGACAGCGGCACGGTCATGCCAGCCATCGTTGCGGTCACGGTGCCGTGCACGGTGACGACGACGATGTCGCCACGCGATGCATTTGTGGCGGCCGTCACGGACAGCGGCACGCAGGCAAGCAACGTGGCGAGGAGCGTCAGCGCGCAGGAACGTGACGCGATTCGCAAAGACTGGAACATCGAACAGCTCTCCCCTAGCAGTTTCGCGATGGTACGTATCTGTCGCGTCTGCAGATGTGAGGGTGGTCGCAGCACCGGGCTTCGGCGCCGGCAAAGATACGTCGCGACCAATAGTGCGCGGGGGCAGATGTTTCATAAGGCGTGCAAATCGCGGCTTACGTCAACAGCGCAGGCTGTTGTCATAATCGCCGGCGGCCTGTGCGGCGCCGCGGCGTATGCCGTTGACGTGCCAACGCTGAATGCGACTGTCATCGACGGATCGAGCGCCTACTCGCCGACCGAGTTGTTCGCCGCCTACCGCGATCATCTCGGCCGCCCGATCAACACGTCGAGCGCGCAGGCGATCCTCGCGCAGCTCGAAGCTCTGTATTTGCGCGACGGCTATTCGCGCCCGGAATTCCGGCTCGACGACGATCTCGCGGCCACCGGCATCCTGCGCATCGAAGTCTTCGAGCCGCAGATCACGCGCGTCGCTTTCTCGGGCGACGCTGGCCCGTACGCCGCCCGCCTCGAAGAGGTCGCGAGCGACTTGAGCCTGCGCGTGCCGCTGAAGACGGCGGATCTGCAAACCGCGTTGCAGGCGATGCGCGAGCTGCCCGGGTTGACTGTGCGTGCGACGACCCGTCGCGACGAGTCACGTCGCAATGCCTATGCGCTGACGGTGACGACGCAGTACAAGCCGTTAGACGCGACGATCCAGTTGTCGAATCGCGGCACGCGTGAGATCGGCCCGATGTTCGTTTTCAGCCAGGTCATCGGCAACAGCGTGCTCGGCTGGCGCGAGCGGCTCGGTCTGTTCGTCTCCGCAGCGACCGATACGGACGAGTACCGCGGCGGCGGCGTGTTCTTCGACGTGCCCGTCACCGAAGCCGGCACGCGTCTGACGACGACTGCGTTCAAGACCGAATCGAACCCGAGCGAGAGCCCGGATCGCGACGATTTCTACGACCGCGCGCGCGTGTCGCTGCGTGCCTCGGGCACGCTCGACTCGACGTCGGCGGCGAAGTTCGGCTGGTCCGCGGGCTTCGACTGGGACGACCTGGCGATCACGCGCGACGACCTGCGACTGCGCAACGAGAACCTGCGCGTCGTCGAAATCGGCGGGCGCATCAGCGGCCGCACCGGGACCACCAAACAGTACCTGGTCGGCGTGCAGGTGCGCCGTGGCTTGAACGCCTTCGGCAGCGAGCTCGTTGCGACGGATCTCGTCGACGATCCGCGTCGCAAGGACTTCCTGGTCACGAAGCTGCAGCTCACCGAGCTGGTACGGTTCGCGCAGCGCTGGACGGTGCGGCTCGACGCATTCGGTCAGCAGTCTGCGTACGTCCTGCCCGACGCCGAGCGCTACAAGATCGGCGGCGAGCGCCTGGGGCGCGGGTTCGAGGTCACCGAGATCGCCGGCGACCAGGGCCTGGGCGCCAAGGCGGAGCTGCGGCGGGAAATGTCTTCCGCCGCCGCCGTGGTGGGCAAGACCTCGCTGTATGGCTTCTACGACTTCGCAGCGGCCTGGAAGCAGGATTTCCCGGGCCGTGAGTCGGCGGCGACCGCCGGCCTGGGCTTCGCGATCGAGTATTGGCGGCTGTCCGCCTTCCTCGAGATCGCCAAACCCCTGACGCACGCCGACATCGAAGGCGACAGCGACACGAAGGTGTTCGCCGAGGTCAAGTTGAAGCTTTAGAATCCCGCGCCTTGTTGCCATCCGCGGGAGAGCATTCTTGACCGAGAGTTCAGCGAGCGGCGCCGTGGACGGCGCCATCCAGGCCGACGTCGTCATCGTCGGCGCCGGCCCCTGCGGCCTGTTCCAGATCTTCGAGCTGGGCCTGCTCGGCATCCACGCGCACGTCGTCGATTCGCTCAAGCACCCCGGCGGCCAGTGCAGCGAGCTGTATCCCGAAAAGCCGATCTACGATATCCCGGCCCTGCCGGTGTGCGGGGCGCAGGAGCTGGTCGACCGCCTGCTGCAGCAGGCGAAGCC
>CADEEJ010000084.1:8314-18533 GCA_902826315.1 uncultured Steroidobacter sp. | reverse complement strand
ACCAGCGGGCCGATCGTCAGGTTCGGCACGTAGTGGTTGTCCATGACGTCGAAGTGAATCAGGTCCGCGCCGGCGGCCACTACCGTCTTCACTTCCTCGCCGAGACGCGCGAAGTCGGCCGAGAGGATCGAGGGAGCTATCCAGGGATTCATGGAGACACCTCTTGTCATTTCATGCCGCGCGCCTCGCGCAGCAACTCGTACGCTGCGCGGATCTGGCGGGTCTTTTCTTCGGCGAGCTTCATCATCGACTCCGGCAGGCCCTTGGCGACGAGCTTGTCGGGATGATTCTGATTCATGAGCCGGCGATAAGCCTTCGTCACCTCGGCGTCCGACGCAGTGCGCGACACGCCCAGGACTTCGTACGCCTGCGCGACGCGATCGACCGCCGGCCGCGCCTCCGGACGACGCGATGCCTGCTGCATGCGCAGCAGCGCTTCCATCTGCACGACTTCGTAAGCCGAAACGCCGAGCGCCGCGCACACGCGGCCCAGTACTTCGCGACTCGCGTTGTTCAAGCTGCCGCCCCACAGTGCCGTTTGCAATTGGATCTGCACGAACATGCGACACAGGTCGGGACGCTGGCGACATGAGCGGCGCAGCTCGCGCAGCAGCGGCTCCAGCGGAAAGTCGCGGCTCTTGCCCTGCGTGAACAACTCGATCGCGAGTTGCACTTCGCGCTCGCCGAGGCGGAACTCGCCCATCATCGCGCGCGCCGCGCGGATTTCGTCTTCCGAGACGCGGCCGTCGGCCTTGGCGAGATGTCCCATCGTCTGGAACGTCGCGCGGAAGAACGCTTCCTGCACCTGAGCCGGGCTCGCTGCAGGTGCAGCGTCGCTCGCGTCATCGTCGCGCGCGCTTTCCGCCTGCACGTCGAACAAGTGACCGATGAACGTGCCGAACACCGCACCGACCGGTCCCGCGGCAAACACGCCGATCAGCGCGCCCAATGCTTTGCCCTGCCACACCATCTGGGCTATGTTAGCAGCGATGCTCGAATCGCACGTTCCCAGTCTCAAACGCATCCATCAAGGCAAGGTGCGCGACATCTACGCGCTCGACGAGCAGCACATGCTGATCGTCACGACCGATCGCCTCAGCGCCTTCGACGTGGTGATGCCCGACCCGATTCCCGGCAAGGGTCGCGTGCTCACGCAGATCTCGAATTTCTGGTTCGCGCGCACGAAGCACATCGTGCCGAATCACCTCGCCGACTATCCGCTCGCACGCGCAGTGCCGGATGCCGCCGAGCGTGCGCCGCTCGAGGAGCGCAGCATCGTCGTCCGTCGTCTGCGTGCGCTGCCGATCGAAGCGGTCGTGCGAGGCTACCTGATCGGCTCGGGATGGAAGGACTACCAGCAGACCGGCGCCGTGTGCGGGATTGCCCTGCCCGCCGGGCTGCGCCAGGCGGACCGGTTGCCGGAGCCGATCTTCACGCCGGCCACGAAGGCCGAGATGGGCGCCCACGACGAGAACATCCCGTACGAGCGCGTCGTCGCACTCATCGGCCGCGGACTCGCCGAACAAGTGCGAGCCACGGCGCTCGCGCTGTACGCCTTCGCTGTCGAGCATGCGCTGGCGCGCGGCATCATCATCGCGGACACGAAATTCGAATTCGGTGTCGACGAAGCGGGACGCCTGACGCTGATCGACGAGGCCCTGACGCCGGATTCCTCGCGCTTCTGGCCCGCCGCCACCTATCGGCCGGGCACGAGCCCGCCCAGCTTCGACAAGCAGTACGTGCGCGACTACCTGGAAACGCTCGACTGGCCGAAGCGCCCGCCCGCGCCGAAGCTGCCGCCGGAGGTCATCGCGCGGACGAGCGAGAACTACGCCGAAGCCCTGCGACGTCTCACCAGCTGAGCGAGCCCGCTCATGCCACGCACGATCGCGCTGGTCTACGTCGCCTTCGGAGTCGTGTGGATCTTCTTCACTGACCGGCTGCTCGTCTGGCTGCGCCTGAGCCCCGATCTGATCCTGAGGTGGCAGACCGCGAAGGGCTGGCTGTTCGTCGCTGGCTCCGCGATCCTGCTGTACATCGTGCTGCGTCGTTACGAGCGCCGCGGCGGCGATGCAATGGCCGCGCTGATCAAATCGCGCAATGAGGTTCGCTCGGCGAACGCCGATCTCGAACGACGCGTCGCAGAGCGTACCCGGCAGCTCGAAGCTGCGAATCGCGAGCTCGAAGCATTCGCTTACGCGGTCTCGCACGACCTGCGCGCGCCCTTGCGCAGCATGTCCGGATTCAGCCAGATCCTGCAGGAGAATGCGCCGCCCGGCCTCGACGAGAAATCGCGCCATTACCTGCAGCGCATCCACGATGCGAGCCTGCGGATGTCGAGCCTGATCGAGGATCTGCTGAACCTGTCGCGCATCGGCCGCAGCGAGCTGACGGCGCGTCCCATCAGCTTGAGCCAGGTTGCTGCGGAAGCCGCCGCCGCGATACGCGAGCGTCACCCGACACGCGAAGTGCAGCTGGAGGTCGCAGAGGGTCTGGAGGTCAATGCAGATCCGCGGCTGTTGCGAATCGCGTTCGAGAACCTGCTGAGCAATGCGTGGAAGTACACGTCACGCGCCTCGCAAGCGAGCGTGTCGGTAGGCGTCCAGGACGGCGAGCACGGTCCTGTCTACTTCGTTCGCGACAACGGCGTCGGCTTCGACATGAAGTACGCAGACAAGCTGTTCGTGCCGTTCCAGCGCCTGCATCCCGAAGCGGAATTTCCCGGCAGCGGCATCGGGCTCGTCACGGTCCAGCGCATCATCGCGCGCCACGGCGGGCGCGTCTGGGCCGACGCCAAGCCCGACGCAGGCGCGACGTTCTACTTCACCCTCTAAGCTGCTGCCACTTCGCCAGTACGTCGTGAATGGCGCGTACTCCGTCCGTGAGCGCCGCAGGTCCCGGCTGCAGGATGATCGAAGACTTGATCTCGTGCAGTTGACGCTGCGCCACAGCCGGCACACCTTCCCAGCCCGGGCGCGCTGCAACCAGCTCGGGCCGGAATTTTTTCCCGCACCATGAGCCGAGAATGATGTCCGGAGCGCGCCGCACGACTTCGAGCGGATCCGCGATGATCCGATCCTTGCCGAGCGCGTGCTGCGCGTTGTCGGCGAAGCAATCATCGCCGCCAGCAATACCGATCAGCTCGGACACCCAGCGGATGCCGGAGATCAGCGGCTCGTCCCATTCCTCGAAGTACACGCGTGGGCGCCGTTCGAAGCGCGCCGCGGCGGCACGCACCTCATCGACGCCCTGTTCGAGGCGCGTCGCCAACGCATCCGCCTTCGCCTCGCAGCCGATCATGCCGCCGAGTACGCGGATCATCTGCAGGATGCTGCTGACATCACGCTGATTGAAAACGCAGACGTTCAGACCGAGCCGCACCAGCTGTGCGGCAATGTCGGCCTGCAAGTCGGAGAATCCCAGTACCAGGTCCGGGCGCAGGTCGCGGATGCGGTCGACCTTCGCGCTGATGAAGGCCGAGACCTTCGGCTTCTCGCGGCGCGCACGCGGCGGACGCACGGTGAAGCCCGAGATGCCGACGATGCGCCAGTCCTCTTCGAGCAGGTACAGCGTCTCGGTGGTCTCCTCGGTGAGGCAGACGATGCGGCTCGGATAGCGATCGGTCGTGCGCATGCGGCGTATCTTGCCCCGGCATGGCCCGCGTGTCAGGCTCGCTGCGCATGATCGCGACGCTGCTCGGTAACCTGGAGCGCTGGCTGTTCGAGCCGCCGGAATCCATCTACGGGCAGCCCCTGTGGAAGCTGACGCGCATCCTGCGCTATCCCTACGCCCTGATCCGCGACATCCTGCGCGGCGAGCTGACGCTGCGCGCAATGAGCCTGGTTTACACGACGCTGCTGTCGATCGTGCCGCTGATCGCGGTCTCGTTCTCGGTGTTGAAGGGCCTCGGCTATCACCGGCAGCTCGAGCCGGTGCTGTACACGTTCCTCGAACCGCTCGGCGAGCGCGGCTACGAGCTCACCGCGCAGATCACCACGTTCGTCGACAACGTGCGCGGCGACGTGCTCGGCTCGCTCGGTGTGATCTTCCTGCTCTACACCACCATGTCGATGATCCAGAAGGTCGAGGAGGCGTTCAATTTCGTCTGGCGCGTGGAGCAGCCGCGCAGCCTGATGCGGCGGGTCAGCGAGTACCTCAGCGTGATGATCGTAGGGCCGGCGCTGATCGTCGCTGCGCTCGGCCTGATCGCGACGTTCTCGCATACGAGCTCCATGCAAGCGCTCGCGAGCTACGAACCGTTCGGTTCGATCCTGGTCGCCTTCGGACATCTAACGACCTACGTGCTGGTGACGGCCGTATTCACGTTCCTGTACGCGTTCCTGCCGAATACCAAGGTGCGGTTCATCGCCGCACTGATTGGCGGTGTATTCGCGGGTGTAGTCTGGGCCGCGACCGGGATGATCTTCACCACGTTCGTCGTCGAGTCGACCCGCAACATCGTCGTGTACGCCAGCTTCGCGATCGTGATCGTCGCGCTGATCTGGCTGCACATCTCGTGGTTGATCCTGCTACTCGGCGCGCAGCTGTCGTTCTACGTGCAGAATCCGCAGTACCTGCGGCCCGGGCGGGGCGAGATTCAACTCAACGCGAGCCTGCGCGAGCGCGTGGCGCTGTCGATCATGTACCTGGTCGTGAGCGACTACCGGACTGCGAGCCATCGCTGGGCGACCAATCGGCTTGCCGATCATCTTGACCTGCCGGGCGTGGCATTGAGCCCGATCGTCACCGCGCTGGAACGCGCAAAGCTGTTGCTGCTCGCGGAGGATGAGACCTGGGTGCCGGCGCGCGATCCGCAGACGATCGGGCTGGGCGAGGTGCTGGAGGCAGTGAGGTACGACACGGCAGGACCGAGGCTCGGGAGGATCCGCGATATCGCGCCGGCGGTCGCAGCGGCGCGGGCAGCAGAGGAAGCGATGGCGAAGAGTCTGAATGGGAAGACGGTGATGGATCTGTGCGACCAGGAGTCGGAGACCAGTCAGGCCAAAGCCTGACTGCAAGCCTCACTCGCCGGCGATCGTCATTGCTTCGATCAGCACCGAGCCGGTGCGAATCCCGCCGCGCGTATCGACATCGCTGCCGACGGCCACCACGTTGCGATACATGTCCTTCAGATTCCCCGCGATCGTGATTTCGTGCACCGGGTACGCGATCGCACCGTTCTCGATCCAGAAGCCGGCCGCGCCGCGCGAGTAGTCGCCGGTCACGCCGTTCACGCCCTGCCCCATCAGCTCCGTCACGACCAGCCCGCGCCCCATCTTGCGCAGGAGGGCCGCAAAATCTTCCGACCCGCCGCCGACGATGAGGTTGTGCACGCCGCCGGCGTTGCCGGTCGTCTTCAGCCCGAGCTTGCGAGCGGAGTACGTGCTCAACACGTAACCTGTCAGCACGCCGCGCTCGACGATCTCGCGGTCGTGAGTCGCGACACCCTCGCTGTCGAATGACGCGCTGCTGAGCGCCTTGCGCAGGTGCGGGCGCTCTGAGATCTGCATCCATTCCGGAAAGACCTGCTGCCCCGCCGCGTCCAGCAGGAACGACGCGCGACGGTATTGGCTGCCGCCACGAATCGCGCCCAGGAAGTGACCGAACAAGCCACGCGCCAGCTCAGGCACGTACAAGACCGGCGCCGTAACCGTCGACAACTTACGTGCGTTGAGTCGGCGCAAGGCACGCGCGGCAGCCTGCTTGCCGATACTCACGCCGTCTTCGAGATCGCGCCAGTCGCGAACGGTGCTGTACCAGTAGTCGCGCTGCATCTCGTCACCGCTTTCCGCAACGACTACGCAGCTCAAGCTATGCAGTGTCGTCGCCGTGCTGCCGAGGAACCCGAGGGAGTTGCCGAACACCCGCATGCCGCGATGAGTCGACAGCGTCGCGCCTTCGGAATTGCCGATGCGCGAATCGGCGTCGAGCGCGGCCGCTTCGCAGGCGATCGCCTGGTCGCGCGCCGCATCGGGATCGATCGACCACGGGTGGAACAGATCGAGATCGGGAAAGTCGCGTGCGAGCGTGTCGGGCTCGGGCAGGCCGGCCGACTCGTCCTCGGCAGTGAATCCGGCGATGCTGAAAGCCTTCGCGACGGTGTCGCGGATCGCGCCCGCGCTGACGTCGCCCGTGCTGGCCGAGCCCTTGCGCTGGCCGCGATACACGGTCACACCCATACCGCGGTCGCGCTGATATTCCAGCGTCTCGACTTCGCGCAGCCGCGCCGTCACCGAGAGCCCGGTCTCGACGCTGACGCCGACCTCAGCGTCGCTGGCACCGAGCCCGCGCGCTTCGGCGAGCGCGAGGGTCACGAAGTCCTGCAAGTCCTGCTGCGAGTAGCTGAGCTGCGAAGGGGCGACGGCATTCGACATGACGCAGATTGTATAGGCTGTAGACTGTAGGCTGTAGCCTATGGACGAAGAACGCCCCAGCAAAAGCGAGCGCAAGCGACGCAGCGACGACCTGCAGTCGCTTGGCGAAGCGCTCATCGAACTGCCGGACAGTGAGCTCAATGCACTGCCGCTGCCGGAAAACTTGCGCGACGCCGTGCTGCTCGCACGCAAGATCACCGCGCACGGCGGTCTCTATCGCCAGAAGCAGTACATCGGCAAGCTGATGCGCAAGATCGATGCCGAGCCGATCCGCGCAGCGCTCGAGGCAAGACGCGACCGAGAGCGTGTCGAAGCACTGCGCTTCCGCCGCATCGAACAGTGGCGCGACCGTCTGCTGCAGGAAGGTGCAAGCGCGATCGAGCGGCTCGCGGCGGAAGTACCCGGCATCGATGTCGCTGCTGTTACAGATCTGGTCGCGCGTGCCCGGGCCGAGCAACCGACTGGCGACTCGACCGGAGCCAGCCGCGCGCTGTTTCGCCTGCTGCGCGAGGCCTTCGGGAAGTAGGCCTTGGAAGTAAGCTACAATCCGACCGCATGAAACCGCTGGTCGGCATCATCATGGGATCGAAGTCGGATTGGGAGACGCTCCAGTCCGCGGCCGACACCTTGCAACGCCTCGGCGTCCCGTTCGAGACGCGCGTCGTCTCGGCGCATCGCACGCCGGATCTGCTGTTCGAGTACGCCAGCACTGCGCGCGAACGTGGCCTCGAAGTCATCATCGCGGGTGCCGGCGGTGCTGCACATCTGCCCGGCATGACGGCGGCGAAGACCTCGCTCCCCGTCCTCGGCGTGCCGGTGCAATCGAAGGCGCTCAACGGTATGGATTCCCTGCTGTCAATCGTACAGATGCCGGCCGGCATCCCGGTCGGCACGCTCGCGATCGGTGTTGCCGGAGCGACCAACGCGGCGTTGCTCGCTGCGTCCATTCTCGCCAACAAATACGACAACGTCCGCACTGCTCTCGATCAATTCCGCAGCGAGCAGACGGCCGGCGTGCTAGCGCAGCCGTTGCCCAGCCGCACACCGCCGGCATGAGAATCGGCGTCATCGGTGCAGGCCAGCTCGGTCGCATGCTGGCACTGGCGGGCTATCCTCTCGGCCTGCGCTTCGTGTTCCTCGACCAGAGCACCGACGCGCCCGGCGCGCAGGTAGGACGCATCATCAGCGGCGCCTTCGACGACCGCCGCAAGCTCGCCGAGCTGGCACGCGAAGTCGACGTGATCACGTTCGACGTCGAGAACGTGCCGGTCGAGGCCGTGGCCGAGATCGCGGCCACGAAACCCTTTCTGCCGCCGGTCGCCGCGCTCGGCGCGTCGCAGGATCGGCTGCACGAAAAAACTCTGTTCCGGAAACTGAAGATCCCGACGCCGCAGTTCGCGACGGTCGACTCGCTCGCGGACCTCGAGGCTGCGATTGCAAAGATCGGCACGCCGGGCGTGCTCAAGACGCGCCGCCTTGGTTATGACGGTCGCGGCCAGTACCAGGTCCGCGGGCCGCAGGACGCGGCGGCCGCCTGGGAAACGCTCGGCTCCGTGCCGCTGATCTACGAGCAATTCGTGAACTTCAGCCGCGAGGTGTCGATCATCGGCGTGCGCAGCACCCGCGGCGAGACGCGTTTCTACCCGCTCGCGGCTAACACGCACAGCGCGGGCATCCTGCGCTACTCCATCGCGCCCTATCGCAACACGTCGCTGCAGAAACAGGCGGAGACGTACCTGAAACGGCTGCTGCGCCACTTCGACTACGCCGGCGTGCTGACGATCGAATTCTTCGTCGCGGGCGGGCGGCTGATCGCGAACGAGATGGCCCCGCGGGTCCACAATTCCGGCCATTGGACCATCGAAGGGGCGCAGACCAGCCAGTTCGAGAATCACGTGCGGGCGATCCTCGGGCTGCCGCTCGGCGATACGCGGGCGCTCGGCCACTGCGCCATGCTGAACTTCATCGGCACGATTCCGGCGCTCGGGAACATTCTGCGAGTGTCGGGCGTACACTTTCACAGTTACGGCAAAGAGCCGCGGCCGAACCGCAAGCTCGGGCATTGCACGATCAATGCACCGTCTCCCGCCGCTCGGGACCGTGCCCTGAAGCAGCTCTTAAGACTCAAGGTGGATTGATTGCAAGCGAGCCCTTCTTTTGAATCCGTCAGGCAATGTCCGTAAACTTGCCACGCAAACTGGAAGGCCGCGTTGACTGCCGCTTTGACTTGGCCAGTTTGACTTAATGGCCCCGCCGCTGCGCCCCTCCGCACCGCCAGGACTTCAGGGCTGATGTACCTCGAACTGTTCAAGCTGCACGAGCTGCCGTTCCGGCTGACCCCGGACCCGCAATTCCTTTACCTGTCGAAACACCATGCGCGCGCCAAGGCGTACATGGAGTCGACCATCTGGTTCACCGACGGCTTCGTGGTGATCACCGGCGAGATCGGCTCCGGCAAGACCACGCTGATCGAGACCTTCCTCAAGGAGCTCGAAAAGGACGTGGTGGTCGCGCAGATCAACCAGACGCAGGTCTCGGCGATCGAATTCCTGCAGAGCGTGCTGGTGCAGTTCGGCTTCCAGCCGTTCCGCATGAAGAAGGCGGAGCTGCTGTCGACCTTGAACGAGTTCCTGGTCGAGCAGTATGCGAACGGCCGCCGCGTGCTGCTGATCGTCGACGAGGCGCAGAACCTGTCGAACAAGGTGCTGGAGGAGATCCGCCTGCTCTCCGGGGTCGAGACGACCAAGGAGAAGGTGTTGCGCATCATCCTGGCGGGTCAGCCCGAGCTGAACGACAAGCTCAACTCGTCGATGCTGATCCAGCTGGCGCAACGCATCCGCCTGCGCTTCCACCTGACCGCGCTGTCCAAGACCGACACCTCGCTGTACATCCAGCACCGCCTGGAAGTCGCCGGCTCGCAGGGGCGGCAGATTTTCGACCCGGACACCTTCCCGCTGATCTTCCGCTACACCGGCGGCATCCCGCGCCTCGTCAACACGCTGTGCGACACGTCGATGATGGCTGCGTTCGCGCAGGATCGCGACGTCGTCAAAGTCGAGGACATGAAGGCGGCAATCGAGGAATTGCAGTGGGTCGAGTACGCCGAGCGCTCGGTGAAACTGCAGGCGCTCGCGCATCAGATGCATGGCCACGCCCCCCACGCCCCCGCCGCCGGCGAAACACCGGGCGAGCGGCGCGTCGTGCTCGGGCGCATCCTGGTCGGCTTCAACGGCCAGACGATCGCGGAGCGCGAGCTGACCGCGGGTCGCTTCATCATCGGCCGCACGCCCGACAACGACCTGCAGATCGACAGCAAGTACATCAGCCGTCATCACGCGCAGATCATCACGTCGGCGAGCACTTCGGTGCTGGAGGATCTCAACAGCACCAACGGCATCTACGTGCGCGCCAAGCGCGTGCGTCGCCGGATGCTCAACGACGGCGACGTCGTGCAGATCGGCCAGCACGAGATCATGTATTTCGACGAGCGCCTGTCGCGCACACGCGTGTTGCCCGGCGAGGGCGAGGACGATGCGGTACCGCTGGTGCAGGATGTCGTGCAGAAGCAGGCCACTGCAGACGCGGACGACGATGAGGAAGAAGCGGTGGCGCCGGTAGCGCCGATGCCGATCAGGGCAGATCGGAAGTAGCTAATCTTCCAATGAGCGGCTGTTGTACTCGGACTGGCGCGTGCGGTAATCCCTGCGCCGCAGCCACAGCACCAAGCCCGCCATGATGCTCAGCACGCCGATCAGCATGAACACGCTCGGCAGCGTGCTCATCTCGATGAACCAGGCGGCGCCCAGCAGGCCGAGCCCGACCAGCATGTACAGGTACGGCAGGAA
>CADEEJ010000084.1:4483-8214 GCA_902826315.1 uncultured Steroidobacter sp. | reverse complement strand
TCCTTGCCGCAGGTGCCGACGCCCTCGTCCAGCTTCAGGTCGTTGCCGACCATCGACACGCGCCGGAGCACGTCCGGGCCGTTGCCGATCAGCGTCGCACCGCGCACCGGCGTGGTCAGCTTGCCGTTCTCGATCAGGTACGCCTCGCTCGCCGAGAACACGAACTTGCCCGAAGTGATGTCGACCTGGCCGCCGCCGAAGTTCTTGCAGTACAGGCCCTTCTGCACCGAGCCGATGATTTCCTGCGGATCGTGCTTGCCCGCGAGCATGTAAGTGTTGGTCATGCGCGGCAGCGTCATGTGCGCGAACGACTCGCGCCGGCCGTTGCCGGTCGGAGCGACACCCATCAAACGCGCGTTGAGCTTGTCCTGCAGATAGCCGCGCAACACGCCATTTTCGATCAGCGTCGTGCAGCGCGTCGGCGTGCCTTCGTCATCGATGTTGAGCGAGCCGCGACGCGAGCCGAGCGTACCGTCGTCGACCACCGTGCACTCCGGTGCCGCGACCTGCTCGCCGATGCGACCGGAGAATGCAGACGTGCCCTTGCGGTTGAAGTCGCCTTCCAGGCCATGCCCGATTGCCTCATGCAGCAGGATGCCCGGCCAGCCCGGCCCGAGCACGACGGTCATGCTGCCGGCAGGCGCCGCAGCTGCATCGAGATTGACGAGCGCGCTGCGCACGGCTTCGTGCACCAGCTCCTTCCAGCGATCGTCGTTCGTGAAGCGCGCGAATCCGTAACGTCCACCGCCGCCCGCGTAGCCCTGCTCGCGCCGGTCGCCGTCCTGCACGATCACCGATACGTTCATGCGGACCAGCGGCCGCACATCCGCAGCGAATGTGCCGTCGCTCGCCATCACGAGCACGACTTCGTGCGCGGCCGACAGGCTGGCCATCACTTGCTTGACACGCGGATCGATGCGACGCGCCTCGACGTCCACGCGCTCGAGCAGCTTCACTTTCTCCACGTCGCTCAGACCTTCGAGCGGATCCTGTGGCAGATAAAGTTGGTGGCCGGTCGATGCACGCCACGCTTGCAGCGAGCCCGTCGCGCCGCTGCGCGCAATCGCGCGCGCCGCCTGGGTCGCTTCGGTCAGCGCCGGCAGCACGATCTCGTCGGAATATGCGAAACCGGTCTTCTCGCCCGCCAGCGCACGCACCCCGACACCCTGCTCCACGCTGTACGTGCCGTCCTTGACGATGCTGTCTTCAAGCGACCAGGACTCCTCGCGCACCAGCTGGAAGTACAGGTCGGCGTAGTCGACGCTGTGCCCCATTACGTTGCCGAGCACATGCGCGATGCGGTCCTCGTCCAATCCCGAGGGCGTCAGGATGGCACGGCGTGCGAGCTCGATCGGTTGGTAGGACGTCTGCACCTGCGGCAGATCGATGTGGAGAGCGTTGGGAGTTGTGCTCACGAAGTTAGGTCGCTCGTCACTTGGAATTTACGGTGGGAGAGCGCCGGGAAGCGGCCGCGCAGCTCTTGTTGCAATGTGCGGTCGATCTCGGCGACTGCAAGGCCAGGCCCGGCTTCTACCACGCGCGCGACGACGTGACCCCACGGGTCCACGATCATCGAGTCGCCGTAGGTTTCACGGCCGTTGTCGTGCGTGCCGCTCTGGGCCGGCGCCAGGACGTAACACAGATTTTCCACTGCGCGTGCGCGCAGCAGCAGTTCCCAATGCGCACGGCCCGTCGGCGCGGTGAAAGCCGATGGCAAGCTGAAGACTTCCGCGCCCTGCGCCTGCAGCACACGGAACAGCTCCGGGAAACGCACGTCGTAGCACACAGCCATGCCGAGACGGCCGAGCGGTGTCGTGGTGACCATCGGCTGTACGCCGGGCACGACGGTTGCGGACTCGCGATAGCGCTCCTCGCGGCCCGGAATATCGACGTCGAACAGATGGATCTTGTCGTAGCGCGCGACATTGCGGCCGCGCTCATCGAACACGAGAGACGCAGCGGCGACGCGTCCCGGCTCTTCCTGATCGCGAATCGGGATCGTCCCGCCGACGATCCACATACCCAGCTCGCGCGCGCAGTGGCCGAGGAATGCCTGGATCGGGCCCTCGCCGGCGACTTCGGCAACCTCGACCTTGTCCGCCTCGTTGCGACCCATGATCGCGAAATTCTCGGGCAACGCAGCCAGCACCGCGCCTTGCGCACGCGCGCGTTCGAGCAGCCCGCGTGCGGTTGCGAGGTTCGCCTCCACATCCGGGCTGGAGGTCATCTGGATGACAGCCGCTACCGACGTCGTCATTACTTTCCCGTACTGCTGCCTTGTTGCTCGGAGACTTTGATCTCCGAAGCGTCGACTCGTTCGACCGTGGGATTGTCCCAGGGTCCGGTGATCCGATAATAGCCGCGCGTGATGCCTTTGAGCGGCTCCTTGAAAACCTGCGAGAACAGCAGCAGCGCCGCACCCACTGCCGGGCCGCCCGCGAGCGCGCCAGCCACCGGCAGCGAGGCTCCGAGATTGCCCGTCACGACTGCTGTCTGATCGTAGTCGCGTGTTGCGAGCCCGGTGCGTCCCGCGATACCGATCTCGGCAGCCGGGCCACGGAGCAGGAGATTGGTCGTAAACGCATTGCCGTCGCGCAGCTCGAAGTCGCCCTGCACCTTGTCGAATGCGAGGCCCTTCTCCGTCAGATCCTTGAAATCCAGCGCGAGTCGCCGCGGCAGCGCCGCGACGCTGAACAGTCCGAGCACCCGACCGGCACCCGGCTGCACCGCGACGAGCTGACCCGTCTCGGCATTCACGCTGATCGTGCCGACTGCGCGATCGAGCATGTTGGCGTCGAAACCGCCGGACCAGGTGAGATCGCCGCGCAGCTCGCCGTGCTTGGCCTCGATCATGTCGCCGTAGCCGAGTGCGCGCAGCGTCGCGGCGACGTCGTCGCTCGTCACGGTCGCTTTGAGCGACGAACGCTGACCTGCAGGCGTGACGAGCCAATCGCCCTGCCCTTCGGCGTGCGCGGAGGCGCCATGGATCGAGACGTTCTCGAAGTGAATGCCTTGCGGCACACGCGTCGCTTGCAGGTCGAGGGTGCCGAGCGTGCGCGTGCCGACGCGCAGATTGCCGACGTGAATGAGCAAGTTCGGGATATTGCGCGGATCGCTCGTGTCCGTGTCGTCACCCTTGCCGCTCGACTCAGGCTTGTCCAACACGAGCCTTTCGAGCGTCCCGCGCAGCACCTGCGAGCCGGTGAACTGCTCCGGGATCAGCACCTGACCCGCCGCATCGGGACCGTCCACATCGACGCGCCAGCCAGCCGTCGTGGCTTGCAGCACGCCACGCACGTCGGACCATCGATAGCCGAGCAACTCGAACGTGCCGACACGCACGTTGGCTGCCTGCAGATAGTCCGACAGCTTCTTGCCGCCGTCGCTCGCGGCAGCACCCGAACTGTCGCCCTTCAGAGCCAGCCAATCGTCCAGCACGAAGCGCTCGACGGTGCCCTCGATGCGCAGGCCGCGATGATTCGGCAACGCCGGAGCATTGCCGTCCGCGCGAATGCCGCCGCGGTCCAGCGACCAGCCTTCGCCTGATCGCGCGACACGCACGATCGCGCGAACGTCGCCGAGCCAGCTACGCGCGAGCACTGCGTCGTCGCCATCTGCCTCCAGCGTGACCTGGAAGGGTCGCTGCTCGCTCTCGCCCTTGCCCACCGGCTCGGGCAACGCGACGCCCAGGCCTCGCAAGTCGGATTCGATGCGCACGCCGGACTTGCGCG
>CADEEJ010000084.1:3034-4383 GCA_902826315.1 uncultured Steroidobacter sp. | reverse complement strand
CGCAGATGCGTCTGCTTGAGATCCGGAATATCCGCAGTCGCCTGCGTCACGTGCAAGCCGCCGACGCTCGCGGAGGTCGCGCGAATGTGCATGCCCTCGTTGCGAAACTCCACGTCTGCGGTGACCTGGCTCGCTTGCTGCCAACCGGGCTGATAGTCGAACACCGCGTCCTCGACGTGGCCGCGCGCCAGGAACAGCCCTTCGTCCTTGCGGAACGGGAAATCGCGAATCGAGCCGCGGTAGGTGAAGTCGGCGGAAACCACGCGGCCGTCGACGAAGGCGCGGTCGAACCACTCCATCGTGCGCGCGCCGAGCCGGCCGGCGGGAACGTACTTGTGCGTCGAGCCCACCTTCAGGTCCGCGCCTTCGGCCGTGAGATCGAGCGTCGGCGAAGAGCCGTCACCCGGAACCGTCGCGGTGAAACGCGCCGTAGCGTGCCCGTCGGGACTCGACATGCGAATGTCGCTGGATTCGATCGTCCATGTTCGATCCGCCTGGGTCTCGCCCGACTGGCGCCAGCGCAGTGTCCCGCTCACTTCCTGCGCGACGAGCGGCTCGCGAAACATACGCGGCAACTCGAAATTGACGTCGTGCGAATCGATTTTCCATTCGCCGGCCTCCTGCGTCAGCTGCACGGCACCGCTCAATCCGCCGGCACCCGGCGCGCGTAGTACCGGTGCGAACGACAGGTCTTCGATGCGAGTCTGCAGCGCGTACTTCGGCGTGCTGTCGGGGGTGTCCCGCTCGAACTCGAACGAGACATCGCTGAGCGTGCCCGTGGCATTCAGCGCGCGCAGGCGTGCGATCGCATCGCTCTCGGGCAGATACGCGAGCAGCGGCCACAAGGCATCGAGGACGACGCGATCGGTCTTGCCGTTGACCTTCGTGTGGCCGTCGGCGGTGTGCAGCCACTGCCCTTCGATGCGAGCTGCCAGCCACGCGGCACTCGGCCGCGCCATGTTCAAGTTCGAAACCGTCGCGCTCCACGTATCGCCGACTTTCTGCGCGCGCAGCCCGAACGCCAGGCGCGGATAGCTGAGCATTGCAACCGGCGCAGTGTGCCCCGCTGCACCAGGATCGGTTTCCTGCGGAGCCGGCGGCTCCGTATTCGCATCGGCCTCGCTTTCGCCCGAGCTCACATTCAAAGGTTCGGCGACTGGCAAAGCCGTTGCCCACGTTGGCGGTGCGGCGGCGACGCGCGATAGATCGACGTCTGCCGCCAGCGCTGCCAGCGTCGCACCCTTCATCGTGCCGCGTACCTCGACGCTGCCGTGGCCCGTCTCCGGCGCCGGCCATTCGTCGGGCAGCACATCGGCCCAGCCCGCCAGATCCAGCTCGCGGCCATCGAC
>CADEEJ010000084.1:0-2934 GCA_902826315.1 uncultured Steroidobacter sp. | reverse complement strand
GTGCGGATCAGGCCGATCTCGGGCGATTCGAGCGAGAAGCGTCCCGCGGTGAGCCGCGCGTTGCCGATCGAGCTCCACAGATCGAACCCGACGCTGCCACGCTTCGCCGTGGCGAGCACATGCGTGCCGTCCGACGTGCGCACGACCGCCTGGTCGAACACGAGCTCCGGCCCGTAGAGCCGCAGGCGCGCGCTCAGGCTCTTGAACTCGACCGACAGCTGGCTGCGCTCGTTGATCCAGTTCTGCAGCTGGACGCGATACTCGGGCACGCGCGTGACGATGATGCCGAATGCCGCGAAGGTCAGGCCGAGCAGCAAGCACGCCGATCCGGTCAGGATCAGCAGCCACTTGGCGAGCTTGCGATAGCTAACAGACATGACTCGAATCAGGGCTCACAGCAACACCACGTCGTACTGATCCTGGTTGTACAACGCTTCGGTCTGCAATCGGATCGGCTTGCCGGTGTGCACTTCCAGCTCGGCGAGCGCGGCGGACTCCTCGTCCAGCAGCCGCTCGATCACGTCCTGGTGCGCCAGCACCATCAGCTCCTGGAACTCGAACTGGCGCGCCTGCCGCAGGATCTCGCGGAAGATCTCGTAGCACACCGTCTCCGGCGTCTTGACGAAACCGCGGCCTTCGCAAGTAGGACACGCCATGCACAGCATGTGTTCCAGGCTCTCGCGCGTGCGCTTGCGGGTCATCTCGACCAGGCCGAGCGGCGACACCGAGGAAATGTGGTTCTTGGCGTGGTCGCTCGCCAGCGACTTCTCCAGCGCCTGCAGCACCTGCTTGCGGTGCTCCTCTTCCTGCATGTCGATGAAGTCGACGATGATGATGCCGCCGAGATTGCGCAGCCGCAGCTGGCGCGCGATCGCGACCGCAGCTTCCAGATTGGTGCGGAAGATCGTCTCCTCCAGCGTGCGGTGGCCGACGTACGCGCCGGTGTTGACGTCGATCGTCGTCATCGATTCGGTCTGGTCGAAGATCAGGTAGCCGCCGGACTTGAGCGGCACTTTGCGCTCGAGCGACTTCTGGATTTCCTCCTCGACGCCGTACAGGTCGAAGATCGGCCGGTCGCCCTCGTACAGCTGGATGCGCTCCGCCATGTCGGGCATGAACGTACGCGCGAACTCCAGCATGCGCTGGTGCGTCTCCGGATGGTCGACGCTCACCTTGTCGACGCCGCTCGAAACTACGTCGCGCATGACGCGCACCGCCAGTGCCAGATCCTCGTAGACGAGGTTGCCAGGGCGCGTTGCCGCCGCCTTCTCGCCCAGCACTGCCCAGAGTTTCTGCAGGAACATCATGTCGGCTCGCAACGCGTCGGGCGTCGCTCCCTCTGCAGCAGTACGCACGATGTAGCCGCCGGTTTCATCGGTCTGCAGGAACAGCGTCGTCGCATCGCGCAATCGCAGGCGCTCCGACTCCTCTTCGATGCGCGCGGAAATGCCGACGCCGCGTCCTTTCGGCATGTATACGAGGTAGCGCGACGGTATCGTGATGAACGTCGTCAGCCGCGCGCCCTTCGTGCCGAGCGGATCCTTGAGCACCTGCACCAGGATCTCGCCGCCCTCACTCACCAGCGCCTGGATGTCGGCGGTGCGCGCTTCGGCGTCCGGCTCGTCGAGCTTGCCGTTCTCGCCGACCGCGGGATGGACGATGTCAGAGGCGTGCAAGAACGCAGTGCGCTCCAGGCCGATGTCGACGAACGCTGCCTGCATGCCCGGAAGCACGCGCGACACGCGGCCTTTGTAGATATTGCTGATCAGGCCGCGCCGGTTGGCCCGTTCGAGGAAGATTTCCTGCAGCACGCCGTTTTCGACCAGTGCAGCGCGCACTTCGCGCGGGCTGACGTTGACCAGAATCTCCGTCATGCGTGCGCTCCGATCGCTGCCAGCAGCTCGCCGGTCTCGAACAACGGCAAGCCCATGATCCCTGAATAACTGCCTGCGATGCGCTCGATGAAGAGCGCCGCACGACCCTGCACCGCATACGCGCCGGCTTTGTCCGCCGGCTCGCCGGAACGCCAGTAACGACGAATCTCATCGTCAGCGAGCTCGCGAAACGTCACCTCGCTTATGTTCACGCGCGACTGACAACCATCGGACGCTCGCAGTGCGACAGCCGTGAACACTCGATGCGTACGGCCGGACAACAAGCCGAGCATGCGTACGCAGTCCTGCTCGTCCCTGGGTTTTCCCAGTAATTCGTCGTCCAGAACGACGGCAGTGTCGGCGCCGAGCACCGGCTGGCGCTGCGCAGCCGCAAGCTGCTGCCACAGCGTTTCGGCCTTCAGCACAGCCAGACGGCGGACGTATTCGCCCGGTAACTCGCCGCTCTGCGCGGTTTCATCGACGTCGACCGGCTGCACGCGATGCGCTACGCCGATCTGGTCGAGCAGCGCACTGCGCCGGGGGGAGGCGGAGGCCAGATAGATCAAAGGGTTGGATGAACTTCCCATCCGCGGAAGGATACAAGGTCACAAGGGGTTCGTGACATTGTTCGAGTCCCGAAATGAACTCGCCGTGAATCTCGCCTGCGTCGGACTAAATCACGACCGACAGCAGCTCGATTACGGGAACCGCTGGTGCTGGACGAAGGTATTGCGGTCCGCGTCGTTGAAAAAGACCAGGTGCACCCGCCTGACGGAGTGAGCTTTGCCCAGGGCCTCGGCGATCGCCTGCGACGCCACGGCCGCAGCACGGTCCTTGGGATACCCGTAAGCGCCGGTCGCGATCGCGGGGAAGGAAATCGACTGCAGCCCTTCCGCGTCGGCCAGCTCGATTGCCTTGCGGTAGCAAGACGCGAGCAGCTTGGCAGCGGGTTCGTCCGCTCCCCAGATCGGACCGACCGTATGCACCACGAAGCGCGCGGGCAGGTTGCCGGCTGTAGTCAGCACCGCCTCGCCGACGGGCAATCCGTCGCGAAAACGCG
>CADEEJ010000083.1:17223-18707 GCA_902826315.1 uncultured Steroidobacter sp. | reverse complement strand
GCCTTTCCGGGTATCATCGCGCTCCTGCGAACACGACGGAGGTGCGCGGTGACCCAGGCGCAAGAGATCAGAACAGCGGTGTTTCCAGTGGCCGGACGCGGCACGCGGTTTCTACCCGCGACCAAGGCGAGCCCGAAGGAAATGCTGCCCATCGTCGACAAGCCGCTGATCCAGTACGCCGCGGAAGAGGCGCTCGCCGCAGGCGCGCGCAAACTGGTCTTCATCACCGGCAGCTCGAAGCGTGCGATCGAGGATCACTTCGACAGCGACGCCGAGCTGGAGACGGCGCTGGAGAAGCAGGGCAAGACCGACCTGCTGAAGGCGTTGAAGGAAATCGTGCCGGCGTGGGCCAGTTGCATCTACATCCGCCAGCCTTCGCCGCTCGGTCTCGGCCACGCCGTGTGGTGTGCGAAGCCGGTCGTCGGTAATGAGCCGTTCTTCGTGCACCTCGCGGACGACCTGATCGACGGTCCGACGCCGTGCCTGCGTCAGATGGCAGCGGTATATGCGGAGCGTGGCGGCAGCATACTCGGTGTCGAGACGGTGCCGCGCTCGGAAACAGACAAGTACGGCATCGTCGCGACGGACGGTCGCGAGGGCCGCGTCAGCCGCGTGAAGCAGATCGTCGAGAAGCCGCGGCCGCAGAACGCGCCTTCGACGCTCGCGGTCGTCGGCCGCTATCTGTTGTCACCGACGATCTTCGCGAAGCTGGAGCAGACCGGCCGCGGCGCGGGCGGCGAGATCCAGCTCACCGACGCGATCGCCGACCTGCTCGCCGACGAGCCGGTGTTCGCGTACGAGTTCGAAGGCAAGCGCTACGACTGCGGCAGCAAGCTGGGCTACCTGCAGGCGACCGTGGAGTACGGCCTCAAGCACGAGGCGCTCGGCGAGAAGTTCAGCGAATACTTGATCGGGCTCGCCGCAAAACTGAAGTAGCGAACAGCAGCGCGAGCATCAGCCATCCCAGGCTGCCGCCGCCACCGCCGCCGCCGCCGACTACAGGTACGGGCGCAGGCGGAGGGGGAGGCGGCGGAGGTGCCGGTGTCGCCATCGCGACGTCCGCCGTGTCTTGCGCGCCCGCGCTATCCGTCACCGTCAACCGCAGCGTGAATGAACTCGTGGCCGACACTTGCACTGTCGTCGTCGCTTGCGATGCGCTGCCAAACGTCGGTGTCGCACCCGTTACGTTGACCGCGGTCCACTGAAAAGAAGCGATGGTGCGACCGTTCGACGCGAAGCTGTCGCTCGCATCGATGCCCGCGGCGACGCCAACTGAGAGCGAGCCCGGTGCGTCAGCAATTGCAAACGGCCGCTGCGCCGCGACTACCGCAGCCTGTGTGTTCAACATGCCCGCGCCGCACGTCTGTGTGGTGCAGATGCATTCCAATGTCTGCAGATCGCCCGCGGGCACGTGACAGACAGTCGTCGTCGTCGGGCTGCTCGTCGGGAACGGCGAGGCCGATTCGCCCAACAGCGTGATGTAT
>CADEEJ010000083.1:15496-17123 GCA_902826315.1 uncultured Steroidobacter sp. | reverse complement strand
CCGAGCACGCCCGCGCAGTTCGCCGGCGACGCGACCGAGCCACCGGAATTGCCCACTGAGACGACGACCAGCACGCCGCGCGCGACGATCTCGTCCACTGCCGACTGGTAAGCAAGGGAGCAAGCGCCGCTCCCGCCGAGACTGAGATTGAGAATCTGCGCCGGCGTCGGATTCACCGGAGTGCCAGGCACCTGGATGCCTGCAGCCCAGCGCATGCCGGCGATGATGTCGCTGTCCGTGCCGCCGCATTTGCCCAGCACGCGCACCGGCAGTATCAACGTGTTCCAGCCGGTACCGGCCAGGCCTTCGGCATTGTTCGTCAGCGCTGCGACCAGGCTCGACACGCGCGTGCCGTGCCAGGAGCTGTCCTCATGGTCTTCGCCACTCGCCGGAGCGCACGCCGGGATGTTGAACGGCGCCTGCTGCCGTTCGGCCGCCGTCACGAAATCGCCGGGATCGCTGGCGTCGGCATCGCGGGCGTTGCCGTCATTCGCGAAGGGCGTGTTGGCCACGAAATCGAAGCCGTCCAGCAGCTTGCCTGCCTGCGACAGCCGCAGCAGGTCCGGATGCTCGAAGCGCACACCGGTGTCGAGGACGGCGACGACTGTCGTATTGCTGCCGATGGTGATGTCCCACGCCTGCTCGGCGTGCGTCGCAGCCAACTCCGTGGCCCGGAAATACCACTGATCCGTGAACAACGGGTCGACCGGCAAAGCGTGCGCCCAGCGGTGCTCATCAGCGACCGCGTATTCGACGTTGGGATCGGCCGACATGCGCTCGAGCAGCGCGTTCATGTCTGCGCCGTCGAGTGCGCGGTCGAGCTGCAGCACATCGGTCTCGGCACCGATCTGCTGCTTGCGCTGTAAGCGCATTCCGGCAGAGCTGCCCAGCTTCTGCACGCGCGTGCCAGTGGCGGCGTCGGTCGCAGATGACCCGTCGCGCCATTTCACGATGATCTGATCGGTCGGCGGCTGCACCTGGGCGAGCGCAACCGAGCTGCCGATGAAGAGCGTCAGTGCCGCGGCGAGTCTCATACGCACTCCGATGATGCCGAATGATGCATTGGGCCTCGAAAGGGTCGCGCGTGCATGGTTCACGGTTGCCGTACTGTGGCGCGGAACCAGCCCGTCACGACCCGGTTTCGAGTGAATTCGTAGTCATTTGTCCGCACAATCCGCCCAGACGGTTTCCGCCGCTCGTTACAAATCATGACTCACTCCAGTCAGGGGCCCGCCATGAACGACAGTGCACCGGTGATCCGCAGCCTCGAAGACGGTGTTCTTACGCTCACCCTCAACCGTCCGGATTCACTGAACGCACTCAACGCTGCGCTGGTGATCGAGCTGAAGGCGGCGCTGGAGGGGGCGGCGCGGGATGCCGAGGTCGGGGCGATCATCCTGCGGGGCGCCGGCCGGGGATTCAGCGCCGGCGGCGACCTGCGCGAGGGCGCGACGCCACGCTGGCACGGCGATGCCGCGAACGCCCACGAGGAATGGCGCGACTCGTTGCGGGGCGCGATGGAGGCCTCGCGGCTGTTGCATCAGATCCAGAAGCCGACCATCGCGATGATTCGCGGTCCGGCCGCCGGCGCCGGCCTGTCGCTGGCCACGGCCTGCGACCTGCGCAT
>CADEEJ010000083.1:0-15396 GCA_902826315.1 uncultured Steroidobacter sp. | reverse complement strand
GGCAGATCGCGAGCGGCCCGCGTATCGCAAACCGCTATATCAAGCAGAACCTCAACGCCGCCGAACAGGGCGGGCTCGAAGACATGTTCGACATGGAGGCGACGAACCTCACGCGCACCCGTTTGACGCAGGACCATGCGGAGGCGGCGAAGGCGTTTATCGAGAAACGGCAAGCGGTCTTCAGAGGCAAGTGACGCAGCGACGCCCGGAGCTGCGTCATCCCCGCGCAGGCGGGGATCCATCTCTGCGCGAGGCTCCTGGATCCCCGCTTCCGCGGGGACGACGACTCTATCGAGTCGTCGTTTTTCGTGACGCGGCGCACCTTTACTACCTTGCGGGCGCCTCGCACACCTCTGTAGCATCGCCCGCCAACAATTTAACAATACTCATGGAATGAGTGCGGGCGCGGGGGCCGGGGTTCCTGCATGTACCAGATTGCGATCGTCGGCGCGGGTCCGGCTGGGTTGAGCGCTGCCGCTCGCGCGGCGGACCGCGATCGTCGCGCCCATAAAGATGGCAAGGGCAGCACGCCCAGCTACGTGCTGCTCGAAGCCTTCAACGCCCACGCCAAGACGATCCAGCGCTACCAGAAGGGTAAGCACGTCATGGCAGAGCCGGGCTTCCTGGATCTGCGCAGCGACCTCGAGTTCGGCGCCGGCAGCCGCGAGAAGGTGCTCGCCCGCTGGGGCGAGGGCATGCAGAAGGGCGGCGTGAACATCCGCTTCGGGGCGGAGGTGCGCAAGATCGCCGGCAACAAGCATGCGTTCAACCTGCAGCTCGCCAACGGCGAAGTCATCCAGGCCGCGCATGTCGTGCTCGCCATCGGCCTGGAAGGCAACCCGCGCAAGCTCGGCGCGCCCGGCGAGGACCTGGAGCGCGTCCAGTACCAGCTCGACGATCCCAAGGAATTCCGCGACGAGACGATCCTGGTCGTCGGCGCCGGCGACTCGGCGATCGAGAACGCGCTGGCGCTGGCCGACCAGAACGACGTCTGGATCATCAACCGCGGCAAGGAATTCAGCCGCGCCAAGGATGCCAACCTCAGTGCCGTCGTGGCGGCGATCGCCGATCAACGGCGCCGTCTGAACTGCTATTACGAGGCGAGCATCAAGAGCGTGACGCCCGGCGCCGCCGGTGCACCGCCGCTGACCGTCGTGGTGCAGACGGCCACCGGCGAAAAGACCGTCCAGTGCCACCGCATCATCGCGCGCCTCGGCGGCATTCCGCCGCGCAAGTTCGTCGAGTCGGTCGGCATCAAGTTTCCCAACGAGCGCAACGACGCCATTCCCGAGCTGTCGCGGCACTACGAGAGCAACGTGCCCGGCGTGTACGTGATCGGCTCGCTCGCCGGCTATCCGCTGATCAAGCAGGCGATGAACCAGGGCTATGACGTCGTCGAGTTCATCAACGGCAACGACCTGAAGCCTGCCGATCACCCGCTGCTCGAATACCAGTTCCACGGTTTGCCGTTCGAGCGGCCGGTCGACGAGATGGTCGAGCGCTTCCAGACGCTGATCCCGATGTTCCGGCAGATGAACGGCCTGCAGTTCCGCGAGCTGATCATCGAGAGCGACGTGATCGTCACCTACCCGGAAGGCGCCGAGCACGAAGATGCCAAGCGCAAGATGCAGGTCCTCAACAAGCAGCTGGCGGCGAAGCAGCCGCAGCCGCGCGCGACGCGGATCGTGCGCGAGGGCGAAGCGATCTACTCGCCGGGCGAGTTCGGCACCTCGTTCTTCACGATCGTCGACGGCGAAGTGATACTCGAAGGCGCGCAGCCGCCGCACGTCCGCACGCGCCTCGGTCGCGGCGAATTCTTCGGCGAGATGAGCCTGCTGTCGGGCCGGCCGCGCTCCGACAAGGCGATTGCCGGCGCGGGCTGCATCCTGGTCGAGACTCCGCGCCGCATGATGGTCAAGCTGATGAACTCCAACGAGGAGGTTCGCAGCGGCATCGACTGGATCTTCGTCGTGCGCGAGTTGCAGCGGCACTTCGCGCCGTTCGCGACGCTCAAGGACCTGCGCAACATCGCCGCGCGCGTGACGTTGCGGCGCTTCAAGGCCGGCGAAGTGCTCTTCAAGGAAGGGGAGATCGGCGACTCGCTGTTCGTGCTGCGGTCGGGCGGCGTTGCGCTGGCGCGCGGCAAGGGTAGCGAGCAGATTCTGGTGGCGGAAGTTCGCTCCGGGCATCTGGTCGGCGAGATGGCGTTGATGGGCGATCCGGTGCGACGCGAGACCGCGACGACGACCGTTGCCGCCGACGCCATCGAGATCAAACGCAAAGAGTTTCTCGAGCTCGCGCGCCGCGAGGACGCACGGCTCGATCCGCTGCAGAAAGACGTCAGCAAGCGCGTGATCGACAACGCGCGCATGCAGGTGCGCCCGGAGGCGGGCTCGCTGATGAACTTCCTGATGCGCGAAGGTCTCGGCGAAGCGACCAACGTGCTGGTCATCGACGAGACGCTCTGCGTCGGTTGCGACAACTGCGAGAAGGCCTGCGCCGAGACGCACGGTGGCGTGTCGCGACTCGATCGTGAAGCCGGTGCGACCTACGCGAACGTGCACATCCCGACAGCGTGCCGCCATTGCGAGCAGCCGCATTGCATGAAGGATTGTCCGCCGAATGCCATCCGCCGCTCGGAGAGCGGCGAGGTGTACATCAACGATTCGTGCATCGGTTGCGGCAACTGCCAGGCGAATTGCCCGTACGGCGTGATTCGCATGGTCTACGACGCGCCGCAGAAGCGCGGCTTGCTGTCGTGGCTATTGCTCGGCGGCAATGGCCCTGGCGAGCAGTCGGACTATCAGCCGAGCGCGGCCGCGAAAGAGAAAGGCAAGAAGGCAGTGAAGTGCGACGCCTGCGTCGGCATGGATGGCGGTCCCGCGTGCGTGCGCGCATGCCCGACTGGCGCAGCGATCCGCATCGGGCCGGAGCAGTTCGTCGATCTCGTCGAGGAGCGGAAGCGGTGATCCACCGCAATCTCCTGCTCTTTCGCGGAGCGCGCTACCTGTGGTGGTCGCTCGTATTGTTGATCGGATCGGGAGTGCTTTACGCCACTCAGGGTAACGTGCAACCGCCGAACGGCGGCACGTGGCAAGGCTACGTGCTCGGCTCGATCGGTGCGCTGCTGATCCTGTGGCTCACGTTTCTCGGCGTTCGCAAGCGCAGTTACAAGACGACGATGGGCAGCGTGCAGGGCTGGACTTCGGCACACGTCTATCTCGGCACGGCTCTGCTGATCATCGCGACGCTGCATGCCGGCTTCCAGGTCGGCTGGAATCTGCACACGCTCGCCTATGCGCTGATGATCGTCGTGATCTTCAGCGGCTTCTTCGGGCTCTACAGCTACCTCAACAATCCGGTGCTGATCTCGAAGAATCGCGAAGGCGGCAGCCGCGCGGAGTTGTTCGCCGAGCTGTTCGAGCTGGACAAGGAGTCGCGCTCGGTGTCGCAGAAGTGCGCGCCGGAAGTTGGCATCGCTGTCGCGAGCAGCATCGAGCGCACGACGCTGGGCGGCGGCGTGTATGCGCAGCTGTTCAGCGGCGATGAGTCGTTGTACGTGCGCGGCACCGGCGCACCGGTTCGCAACATCGACCAGCAGGGCGTGATCGATTTCGTCGCCGAGCGCTTGCCGCGCGCACAGAAGGGCATCGAGGCCGCGAATCTGCAGCATCTCATCGTGCTGTTGTGCCGGCGCCAGGCGGTGCTGCGGCGTATACGGCGCGACATCCGTTTGCGCGGCTGGCTGAAGATGTGGCTGTACTTCCATATCCCCGTGACGTTCGCATTGCTGTTCGCGCTCACCGCGCACATCGTGTCGACGTTCGTCTACTGGTGACGCATGGAAGCACTGCTACGTGAGTTGCACCAAGGCCCCGACGGAATAGCCGAATACCGTGACACGGAGATCTCCGGCGCCGAGCTGACGATCGGCAGCGGCACCGACCAGCGCATCCAGCTGCTCGGCACTGCGGTCGCGCCCGAGCATGCGGTGATCCGCAAGTCGGGCTCGAAGCTCGATCTCAGCTGCCGCGGCGGTAAGCGCGTCCGCGTCAACGGCGAGGAGCGCAGCTCCGCGCACCTGGAGATCGGCGACGTCATCGAGCTGGCAGGCCACCAATTGACGATCGCGGAGCCGCCCGGCGGCTTCGACATCGCGATCGAGCTGCGGCCGAACGAGAACATCGACGCCAGCGAGTTCGAAAGCGCGTTCCGCACCGACCTGGGACAGACTTGGCTATCGAAGCGGCCGGCAGCGTGGCTGCTGGTCGCGATCGTGCTGATCGTCGGCGTCGTGCTGCCGATCACCGTGATTGTCATGCATCGCGCGGAGCGCGAGCTTCCCGCGTGGGTGCCGGGCGATGAATTCTGGAACAGCGGTCCGCTCAGCCCCGCGCATCAGCAGGCTGCGGGCGTACGCTGCGATACGTGTCACAAGGAACCGTTCGTGCGCGTGCAGGACGACACGTGCATGAGCTGCCACAAGACCATTCACGATCACGTGTCGCCCGAGCACCTGGCGCTGACGCAGCTCGGCCCGACGCAGCGCTGTGCGACTTGTCATCGCGAGCACAACGAGCCGGCGAGCTTCCTCGTCAACAGCAGCGACGCGATGTGCGTCGACTGTCACGCGAAGTCGAACGAGAAGTTTGCGCAGTTGCACGTCGAACCGGTCAGCGGCTTCAGCGCGAAGCATCACCCGGAGTTCAAGGCGTGGTTGCTCAAGCCGAACGTGCCCCCACCCCAAACCTCCCCCGCGAGCGGGGGAGGGCAGGGAGGGGGCGAATTCGAGTGGAAGACCGAGATCGCCGCACTCGACAAGGCGGTCGAGCAGTCGAACGTGAAGTTCTCGCACAACCAGCATCTCGACCCGGATCGCGTGCTGCGGCGGGGCGATAGTCAACCGCTCAACTGCGCCGACTGTCATCGTCTCGAGCCGGACGGCGAGCACTTCGAGCCGATCACGATGGAGAATCGCTGCGCCGAGTGTCACGAGCTGACCTTCGATCCCGGCGCCCCGGATCGCCAGTTGCCGCACGGCAAGCCACGCGAAGTGGTGCTGACGCTGCAGGACTACTTCACGCGCAAGTTCTCCGACCCGAATGCCGGACGCCCGACGCGCGAGCGGCGCCGCCTGCCGGGGCGCGAGGAAGAAGAGCAGACCTGCACCGGCGCGCCGTTCGATTGCGCGATGCGCAGCGCGCACGCCGAGATCGAAAACCAGTTCACGCGGCGCGGCTGCGTCGGCTGTCACATGGTGGTCGATACGAAGAGCGACAGCGACTTCGATCGCTTCCAGGTGTACCCGATCCGCTTCGCGCGCGACTACTTCCCGGCCGGCCGCTTCGATCATCGCAGCCACCAGATTCAGGGCAAGCTCACCGGCGACGCCGCCTGCCTGTCCTGCCACAAAGCCAAAGAATCGCAGGACAGCAAGGACCTGATGCTGCCGGCGATGGGCAAATGCGAGGAGTGCCACGGCGATCGTCCGGCCGTCGAAAGGGTGGCCGTGCAATGCGTGAGCTGTCACTCTTACCATCCGCAACTGACAGTTGCTGTCGAGGCGCCAGAATCATGAAGAAGACGCCGCTGGTCATGGTGCTCTGGACGATGGCGCTTACCGCGTGCTCCGGCGGCGATCCCGTCGCGACGGGCACCGGCGCAGATCCGACCGGCGGATGCAGTGGCGCGTGCGGCGGCTCGACGACCAGCCTGACTGTTGGGGATGTCCAGGTGGTGATCGCGCAGGCGGTCGCAGAAGCGCAGGCGCGCAGCGTGACCGCGACGATCGCGGTCGTCGATAGAGTTGGCAACGTTCTGGCTGTGTATCGCATGGGTGCCGCAGCGACACGTTCCGTGACGATCACGACGACGCCGGGAGCGACGGGCGTCAGCGGCGGACTCGAAGGCATTCGACTGCCCGTGACACCAGCACCTGTGAATATCGATCACGCGGCCGCGATCGCGAAAGCAGTCACCGGCGCCTACCTCTCATCGGAAGGCAACGCCTTCTCGACGCGGACCGCCAGCCAGATCGTGCAGGAGCACTTCAATCCGCGCGAGCAGTTCCAGCCGGCCGGCCCGCTGTTCGGCGTGCAGTTCAGCCAGCTCGCCTGCTCCGACCTGATGCGCTCGTTCGACGGCGTCGGGCCGAGCGTCGGTCCGCAGCGCTCGCCGCTGGGGCTGTCGGCCGACCCGGGCGGATTCCCTCTATATAAGAGTGGCACTGTGGTCGGCGGCGTCGGCGTGCTGGCCGACGGGTTCTACACGATCGACAAAGACATCGCCGACAACGACGCCGACGTCGACGAAGCGATCGGCTATGCCGCGACGTTCGGCTTTGCCGCGCCTGTCGATCGGCGTGGCGACCGGATCACCGCGGACGGCAAGACGCTGCGCTTCAGCGACGTCGATTTCAATCAGCTGCGCGCCAATCCTGCGTCGGCGCCTGCGTTCGGGACGCTGGCCGGATCTGTCGGTGCACTGATAACCGTGCCGGGCTACTTCGATGGCGTGATCCGGGCGGGCACATCGTTCGGTCAGGCCGCGTCGGGTATTCGTGCGGATGGCGACGTGAACTACCCCGGACGCGATGCATTCGTCCTCGTCGATGCGGCGAACGCCCTGCGCTATCCACCGCGAGCAGGCACCGATGGCGCGCAGGTCGGTGGCGCGGTGTTGACGCTGAACGAAGTGCGCACGGTACTGCAATCGGCGCTCGATATCGCGAATCGCGCTCGCGCGCAGATTCGCAGACCGGTCGGCTCGCAGGCGCGCGTGACGATCTCAGTCGTCGATACGCAGGGTGAGATTCTCGGCATCGCTCGCACACGTGACGCGCCGGTGTTCGGCACTGACGTGTCGTTACAGAAAGCGCGTACAGCGGCGTTCATGTCTTCAACCTCGGCGGCAACATTCCTCGCGACCTTGCCGGACGCGAAATACCTGACGACGAGCGACACAACTGTCGGTGTTACGCGTGCGATCGCAATCAATAGCTACACGACGCAGCTGCGCAACTTCCTCGGCAACGGCAGTGCGCTGGCAGACGGCATCGCTTACACCGATCGCGCGAATGGCAATTTGTCGCGCCCGTTCTTTCCTGACGGCATCGACGACGAAGCCCCGGGACCGCTCAGCAAACCGGCGGGCGAGTGGAGCCCGTTCTCGACCGGCTTGCAGCTGGACCTCGCCATCAACGCGATCCTGCAGCATGTCTTGTTCGTCGCGGGCGCCGGCGTGCCGGATGTCGCGCCGGGCTGCGCCGGCGTCGCGCTCGCGAACGATCTCGGCAGTGTCGGCCAGACGATCACCGGCGTGCGCCTCGGCAACGGTCTGCAGATCTTCCCGGGCAGCGTGCCGATTTATCGTGGCAGCTCGCTCGTCGGTGCGATCGGCGTGTCGGGTGACGGTATCGATCAGGACGACATGGTTGCGTTCCTTGGCTTGCACAATGCGGGGCAAGCGCTCGGCGGCGCGATCGGCAACGCGCCGACCGGCAGCCGAGCCGACACGGTGATCGCCCAGGGCGTGCGATTGAGGTACGTGCAGTGCCCGCAGGCACCGTTCCTCGACAGCACCGACGACAACGTGTGCCAGGGGAAGTGACATGAAAGAAAAATCATTCATGGCGCTGGCCCTGGTCCTGTTGGCGACGACGGCGACCGCTGCTGAAACTTGTTACCAGGACGACACCGGACGCATCGTGAAGCGTCGTCGGCCGGGCTACACCGAGGTGCCGTGTCCGGAAGAGGGCGCGCAGCCTGGACAGACGCCTTCGGCGCAGCCGAACGCGCAGCCGCAGGAAGACACGGGACGCGCGCCGCGACGTCGCGTAATCGAGCGCGCACCGCCTGCCTACGTGTCACCGATTCCGCGGCCGGGTCTTGCCGACTACGTCGACTCCGTGCCGGTGCCCGACCGCTGGCGCATCGTCGACACGCTCGGCTACAAGGAGCGCTGGTTCGATCCGTACAATCGCAACGCGTTGAAGGCGGATCGGCCGGTGCACGGCGACGATTGGTTCTTCAACCTCGGCGTCATCTCCGACACGGTCTACGAATTACGCGAAGTGCCGACGCCGGTCGGCGGCATCTCGACGGATCGGCCCGGCGGCATCGACGTGTTCGGCAGCGCCGACCAGTGGGCGGCGGTCGAGAACCTCGCGGCGGAGTTCGTCTATTACAAGGGCGACACGGTCTTCAAGCCACCCGACTACGAGTTCCGCTTCACGCCGGTCTTCAGCTACAACTACGTCGAGCTCGAAACGCTGCAAGGCGTGAACGCCGACGCGCGCGACGGCAAGACGCGCAACGATCATCACCTCGGCATCCAGGCGGCCTTCATCGACAAGCACCTGCGCAACGTTTCCGAGAACTACGACTTCGACAGCTTCCGCATCGGCATCCAGCCGTTCTCGTCGGACTTCCGCGGGTTCCTGTTCCAGGACAACCAGCTCGGCGCGCGCTTGTTCGGCACGCGTGACAACAATCGCTGGCAGTACAACATCGCGTACTTCCGCCGCCTGGAGAAGGACACGAACAGCGGCCTCAACGATCTCGAGCAGAGCCTGCGCGACGACGACGTGTTCATCGCCAACCTGTACCGGCAGGACTTCCCGGTGCTCGGGTTCACCTCGCAGCTGACGCTGGCCTACAACCGCAATCGCGAGAACGAGGACGCGTACTACAACCAGAACGACTTCATCGAGCGGCCGGCATCGCTCGGCCGCGAAGTCCCGCGCGAGTACGACGTCGGCTACATCGGCTACAACGGCGACGGTCACTTTGGCCGGTTCAACATCACCACGTCGATCTATTACGCAATCGGCGAGGAGACGCCGGGCCTGTTCGTGCCGGAGAAGGTCGATATCGGCGCGCTGTTCGCCGCGCTCGAGCTGTCGATGGACTTCGACTGGATCCGGCCGCGCATCTCGCTGCTGTACGGCAGCGGCGACGACGATCCGTTCGACGATCGCGCGACCGGCTTCGATGCGATCTTCGAGAACCCGCAGTTCGCGGGCGCCGATAACAGCTACTGGATTCGCCAGGCCGTGCCGCTGATCGGCGGCGGGCGCGTCGCACTGTCGGCCCGCAACGGTGTGCTCGCGAGCCTGCGTTCCTCGAAAGAGGAGGGGCAGTCTAACTTCACGAATCCGGGGATCCTGCTCGCCGGGCTCGGTGTCGACATGGACGTGCTGCCGACGCTACGCGTCTCGCTGAACGCAAACACGCTGTACTTCGACGACCCGACGGTCGTCGAGGTTGCGCGCAACCAGGGGCCGGTCGACAAGCACATCGGTTACGACGTGTCGGCGGCGCTGACGTGGCGGCCGATGATGTCGCAGAACATCGTGCTGCGTGCGTCGTACGCGACGTTGCTGGCAGGCGATGGGTTCGACGCGCTGTTCCCGGATGAAGATCCGGGCTACTTCCTGCTGAACGCGATCTTCAGCTACTGAGGCCGGTGCTGATGAACAAGCAGAAGAACACCCTGGTTGGCGCGGCTCTGATCCTTCTTGCAGGCACGGCCGCAGCCGTGCATGCCTCCGAAGGCGAGCACGCAGTCGAACGCAAGTACGTCACCGCACCTCCATCGCCCGCGAGCCAGAGCGACGAGTCGGTGCAATCGAAGAGCGCCGGCTGCCTGACGTGTCACACGCAGACCGATGCGAGCACGATGCACCTGAATCCTGCCGTCAAGCTCGGCTGCACCGACTGTCACGGCGGCAACAGCTCCGTGCGCCTGACCGGCGGCGCGCAACGCGGTAGCGACACGTACAAGAAGGCATTCGAGTCGGCTCACGTTCTGCCGCGCTTCCCGGAGTCCTGGCACTACCCGTCGAGCGCCAATCCCGAGCGCACGTACACGCTGCTGAATCGCGAAAGCCCGGAGTTCGTCCGCTTCATCAATCCCTCCGACTACCGGATCGCGAAGGAATCCTGCGGTGCATGTCACATGGACATCATCGAAGCCTCGGTGCGCAGCCTGCATTCGACCGGTGCGATGTTGTGGGGTGGCGCGGCGTACAACAACGGCATTCTCGACTTCAAACAATACATCCTCGGCGAAGCGTACGACCGCGACGGCAACGCGATCGTGCTGAAGGGACCGAAGATTCCGGATCACCTCGTCGATGCAGCGGCGATCGCCGGCATCCTGCCGCAGCTGTACCCGCTGCCGACGTGGGAATCGCTCAAGCCCGGCGACATCTTCCGCGTGTTCGAGCGCGGTGGGCGCAACATCGCGAACCTGTTTCCCGAGACCGGCCTGCCGAACGCGAACGGCCAGCTGCAGCGGATCGAGGAGCCGGGCCGGCCCGACTTCCGTCAATCCAATCGCGGCCCGGGCACGGGCGCGCGCATCTCGGTGCCGGTGATCAACATCACCAAGACGCGCCTCAACGATCCGTTCACGTGGTTCATCGGCACCAACGATCAGCCCGGCGACTATCGCCACTCCGGCTGCGCGTCGTGCCACGTCGTGTACGCGAACGATCGCGATCCGCGGCATTCGGGCGTGTATGCGAAGTTCGGCCACGACGGCCGCACGCAGACCGTCGACCCGACGATCAGCAAGACCGAATCGGGCCATCCGCTGACGCACACGCTGACGCGCTCGGTGCCGACGAGCCAATGCATGATCTGCCACATGCATCAGCCGAACATGTTCCTGAACAGTTTCCTCGGCTACACGATGTGGGACTACGAGTCGGACGCGCCGCGCATGTGGCCGGAGAAGCAGCAGTATCCGGACCTGGAGAAAGTCCGCGACGTGCTGGATCGCAACCCCGAGGCCGCCGCGGTACGCGGCAAGTGGGCGGACGTGGACTTCCTCAAGCAGGTGTCCGATCTCAATCCGCAGATGAAGGACACGCAGTTCGCGGACTACCACGGTCACGGCTGGAATTTCCGTGCCGTGTTCAAGCGCGATCGCAAGGGCAATCTGCTCGATGCCGCCGGCGGCATGGTCAGCGACGACGATCCGCAGAAATTCAAGAAGACCGTGCACCTGTCCTCGATCCACGTCGACGTCGGCATGCAGTGCGTCGACTGCCACTTCTCGCAGGACAACCACGGCAACGGTTACATCTACGGCGAAGTCGCTGCCGCAGTCGAGATCGCTTGCAAGGACTGCCACGGCACGGCGATGGACGTGCCGAATCTCTACACGTCCGGCCCGGCTGCTCTCGGCGGCGGCACCGACATGACGACGCTGCGCACGCCGGACGGACGGCGACGCTTCGAGTGGGTCGGCGACGGGCTCTATCAGCGCTCGATGATGGACCCGAACCTCGAATGGAAGATGAGCATCGTCAAATATGCCGTCGATTCGACGAGCCCCGACTACAACGAGAAGGCCGCGCGCGCGAAGCTGATGAGCCGCAACACGTCGTCGCTCGAATGGGGCAAGGACGTGAAAGGGGACAACATGGCGCACACCGACGCGAACATGGAGTGCTACACGTGCCACACGTCATGGACGACGAGCTGCGCCGGCTGCCATCTCCCGATCGAGGCGAATGCGAAGACCGAGCGCCATCACTACGAAGGCGGCGAGACGCGCAACTTCGCGACGTACAACCCGCAGGTCGCACGCGACGACATGTTCCTGCTCGGCAGACGCGAGCCGGCAGCGGGCGGCAAGATCGCACCAGTGCGCTCGACTTCGGCGCTCGTGCTGTCGTCGACGAACTCGAGCCGCGAGCGTATCTACGTGCAGCAGCCGCCGATCGCGGCGAGCGGCTACAGCTCGCAAGCATTCAACCCGCACTATCCGCATACCGAGCGCAAGACCGAGACGAAGACCTGCAGCGATTGCCATCTGTCGAAGGACAACGACAACAACGCGATCATGGCGCAGCTGCTCGCGCAGGGAACGAACTTCGTCAACTTCGTCGGCTACAACGCTTACGTCGGCGGTGACGGCGAGATCAGCGGTGTGACGGTCACCGAATGGGACGAGCCGCAGGCCGTGATCGGCAGCTATCTCCACAGATACGCGTATCCGGATTGGTACGCGCAGCACGAGAAGAACGGCCGGCGCCTGCAGCACGCTTATAGCCACGGCGCTGGCGATGCGCGCTGCCTGCAGTTGCGCGGCGAATATCTGTATGTGGCGGAAGGCAGCAGCGGCGTGGAGGTCTACGACGTCGCCAGCATCGGCAACAAGGGTGTTTCGCAGCGCGCGATCACTGCGCCGTTCAGTCCGCTCGGCCACGACACGCACATCGGCACGAAGGACGCCACGTGCATCGCGCTGCCGACGAATCAACCGATCAACCCGCTGCGCAACACCGGTGAGAAGATGCGCAAGGCGAACCTGGAGCAGCCGTTCCACGCGATGTACAACTACGCGTACATCACGGACGCGCAGGAAGGCTTGATCCTCACCGACGTGAACACGCTGGCCGACGGCGAGCCGCGCAACAACTACCTGAAGCGCGCGCTGACGTGGAATCCGAACGGTGCGCTGAGCGGTGCACGTCATGTCACGGTCGGCGGTTACTACCTGTACATCACGACGAAACGCGGCTTGGCGATCGTCAGCGTCGATGTGCCGCTGAGCCCGCAGTTGATCGCAGAGATACCGCTGAACGACGCGCGATCGTCGGCGTTGCAGTTCCGCTATCTGTTCGTGACGGATGCGGACGGACTGAAGACGATCGACGTCACGGATCCGAAGTCGCCGCGACTCGTGTCGAACAATACGATCCGCCTGGGCGATGCACATCGCGTCTTCGTCTCACGCACGTACGCGTACGTCGCGGCCGGCAAGGACGGCTTGGTCATCGTCGATGCCGAGAAGCCCGAAGCGATGCGTGAGTACCAGCGCTTCACTGCGAACGGCGCGCTCAATGACGCCCGCGACGTGATCGTCGCGACGACGAACGCCTCGTTGTTCGCCTACGTCGCAGACGGCAAGAACGGCCTCAAGGTATTGCAGCTGACCTCGCCCGAGTCGCAGCCGAAGTTCTATGGCTTCAGCCCGGATCCGAAGCCGCAGCTGATCGCGACCTACGCAACCGGCAAGCCGGCGCTGAGCCTGTCGCGCGGCCTCGAACGCGATCGCGGTGTCGACGAGACGGGCAACCAGATCGCGGTGTTCGGCCGTCGCGGCTCGCGGCCGCTGAATCTGCAGGAGATGCAGAAGCTGTTCCTCGACGCGAACGGCAAGCCCTGGTGGGTGACCGACAAATGAAATCGATTGTCGTCGCGCTGCTGATCGTCGCGTCGAGCCCGACGCTTGCGGCCGAGCCGGGGGTGGCCGATTACAAGCACCTCGGCGTCGCTAGCTGCGCCACTTCCGTCTGCCACGGCAAGCTTGCGCCCGCACCGGGCAAGCACGTTGCTTTGAACGAGTACCAGACCTGGACGCGTGAAGACCGCCACGCGCAGGCGTATCGCACGCTCGAGCTCGCCGAGTCGAAGCGCATCGCTGCGAATCTGGGCTTGCCGAGCGCGACCACCGCGAAGATCTGCCTCGACTGCCACGCCGACAACATCCCGAGCGACAAGCGCGGCCCGAAGTTCCAAGTCAGCGACGGCATCGGCTGCGAGGCCTGTCATGGCGGCTCCGAGAAATGGATCGAGAGTCACGCCGCCGAGTCTGTGACTCACAAGGACAACGTCGCGCGCGGCATGTATCCCTCCGAGCAGCCGTTGAAGCGCGCACAGCTGTGTCTGGGCTGTCACCTCGGCACGAAGGATCGATTCGCGACACACGCGATCATGGGCGCTGGCCATCCGCGGCTGAGCTTCGAGCTGGAGGCCTACACCGCGAACCAGCCCGCGCACTACGTCGTCGATGCGGACTACGACCAGCGCAAGGGCCGGATCGAAGGCATGAACCTGTGGCTGACGGGCCAGATCGAGAGCTCGCGTCGCATGCTCACGCTGCTGCAGACGGACATGTTCTCCAGCGGCAGCATGTTCCCTGAGCTCGCGTTCTACGACTGCCACAGCTGCCACCATCCGATGGACAAGATCCGCTGGAATGCGCTGCGTGCCGGAGCAGGCATCAAGCCGGGAACGGTGCGATTGCAGACGCAGAACCTGATCGTCCTGCAAGCCGTGACCGAGACATTCGAGCCGGCAGCGTTGACGGAACTGGTCGGGCTGACCAACGGCTTGATCCGCGCCGGACAGCGCGACCGTGCCACCGTCACCTCGGCAGCCAAGGCTTTGCTCGATTGGGTGGAAAAGCGCGATGCGCTGACGCGCCGCCAGTTCTCCGCTGCAGATGTGAACGCCATGCGCAAGACGCTGGTCAAGTACGGCGCGACGGACAAGGCCGGCGACTATGCCGCCGCGGAGCAGATCGTTCTCGGCCTGGAAAGCTTGAGTTATTCTCTCGGCGACCGTGACAAGAAGAAAGCGGCGCTGGATGCGCTCTACAACGCCGTGAAGAACGACACTGCATTCAGCCCTCAGCAATTTGCCAGCGCCGCGGCCAACGCGCAGCGCGCTTTTTGACGGCACGACCATGCGTTTCGCCGCACGCACACATCCAGGCAGAAGGGGAGGTCAGAACGAAGACTCGATCGGCTGGAATGAGTCGAGCGGCCTGTACTTCGTTGCGGATGGCATGGGCGGACACGCAAGTGGCGACGTCGCGAGCCGCTTGGTGAAAGAGACGCTGCTCGGCCCCGCGCTGAGCATGCCGCTGCGAGCCGCCGTGAAGCGAGCGCACGACGAAGTCGCGCAGGCAGCCGCAGACAACACCGCACACTCCAATATGGGTTCGACGGTCGTCGCCATGCGCATCGCCGAGCGTCATGCGGAAGTCGTCTGGGTCGGCGACAGCCGTGCCTATCTGTGGCGCGGCCAGGCGCTGCGCCAACTGTCGCGCGATCATTCATATCTCGAAGTGCTGCGCGAGCAGGAGAATCTCTCGGAAACGCAGCTGCGCGGCCACCCGAACAAGAATCTCGTCACGCAGACGCTCGGCATCGGCACGCCTGAGCCTTCGAGTATCGATGAGCCGCTGCGCAAGGGCGATTGGCTGCTCCTGTGCAGTGACGGTCTCAACGACGAGCTGGAGGATGGCGAGATCGCGCAAATCCTGCGTACTCACACTGCGCCGGATGCTGCCGCCGATGCTTTGATTGCCGCAGCTCTGGCACATGGCGGCCGCGACAACGTCAGCGCCGTGGTGGTGGAGTACGACGGGCCGAATGGCGTAAGCTTCGATCAGAAAACGATACTGTGGCTCGCGGTTTTCGGCGGCGCTTGCGCAGCGATCCTTCTGGCGGTTCTCTGGTGGTGGCTCTACGGAAGTCCGAAGACCTGACTCGCTACATATGGCCGACACTCAACCCAAGCTCATCAAAGTCTCGAACCAGCGGGAGATCCCCATCAAGCCGGACATGGTCCTCGGGCGGCAGGCAGAGTGCGA
>CADEEJ010000082.1:4210-18755 GCA_902826315.1 uncultured Steroidobacter sp. | reverse complement strand
AGTTTTATCAGCTCGGCAACCCCGAGCGCGATCGCACCAAGGGCGTCGGCCTCGGGCTCGCGATCGTGCGCCGATTGACGCAACTCCTGGGCCATACGTTGAACGTGCGCTCGGAGCTCGGCTACGGCAGCGTGTTCGAGATCGGCGCACCGATTGCCGACGCCGCGGCCGTGAGCGCCGCGCAGACCGGCGAGTTCCAGTCGCCGTTCCTCGCGCACGGAGTGGGACTGATTCTCGTGATCGACGATGAGGTCGCGATCCAGATCGCGATGAAGAGCCTGCTGGAGAGCTGGGGCTACGAGGCGATCACCGCCGGCTCGTGCGACGAGATGCTGGAACGCATCGCCACGCATCTGCATGCACCGCGACTCATCATCAGCGACTACCGATTGCGCGACAACGCCAGCGGCATCGACGCGATCGAGCGCTTGCGCTCGGAATATAACGACGAGATCCCGGGAATGCTGATCACCGGCGACACCGCCGCGGATCGCCTGAAGGAAGCGCAGGAAAGCGGTTTCCTGCTGCTGCACAAGCCCGTGCCGAATCACCGCTTGCGCGCATCGATTGCGCATCTGATCGAATCGAGCGATAAGGCAGTCGCCTGACGGCGACAGCGGCCGCTTGTCGAAAGAGCCTTGGCCGCTTTCGACCAGAGAAGCAGTCCAGTGGTGCTTTTGCCGATGCCGCCGCAGCAGTCGCGCCGCTAGGATGGCATCACTGGGGCAGGTTTCCTCTAGTTCGCAATGATCAAAGTAAGAGCTCTCTCTTGCGCCGTGGTCACTGGCGCAGTGCTCGCTTGCGCTCTCGCCTTGGCGACGGCGGCCGGCGGCGTGACTGCGCCATCGGATGCGCTCGCGACTTACGTCGCGCGCCCTGACAAGAATCTCGCGTGGCGCCAGGTCGATGCCGGGAAAATCGGCACCGCCGACTACGTCGAGTATCTGTTGACGTCGCAAACGTGGCGCGGCATCGAATGGAAGCATCAGCTGTTCGTGTTGCGACCGGCAAACATGGCGCGCGACGAACGCCACGCATTGCTGTTCGTGCACGGCGGGCGCTGGAAATCGGAATACGACGGCGAGCGCGGCCGAACGCAGCTGCCAAGCGAAGCGTTGCTGTTCGCGCGGCTGGCGGAATCGATCGGCGCGCCGGTCGGCGTGCTGCGCCAAGTGCCGTTCGCACCGATGTTCGATCGCACTGAAGATGCGCTGATCGCGTACACGTTCGATCAGTATCTGCAGACTGGTGAGAAGGATTGGCCGCTGCTGCTGCCTATGGTCAAGAGCACCGTGCGCGCAATGGACGCGATGCAGAGCATCGTGCGCGAGCGCTGGGGTGCACCGATCGATTCGTTCACTGTCTCCGGCGCGTCCAAGCGCGGGTGGACTGCGTGGCTCACTGCGGCGGTCGACAAGCGCGTGATGGCTGTCGCGCCGATGGTCATCGATGTGTTGAACATGCGAGCGCAGATGGATCATCAGCGCGACACGTGGGGCGAGGTGTCCGAGGAGATCCGCGACTACGCAGCGCTGGACCTGCCGACGCGATTGAAGACACCGCGCGGCCAGGAGTTGCTGTCGATGGTCGATCCGTTCAGCTATCGCCAGCTGCTGACGCGACCGAAGATGATCCTGTTGAGCACGAATGACCGGTACTGGCCGCTCGATGCGTTGAAGCTGTATTGGTCGGAGCTACCCGGGCCGAAACACGTGTTGTATGTGCCGAATCAGGGGCATGGGCTGCGTGATGCGGAGCGAGTGATCGGAGCGGTGAGTGCCGCACATCGCTACGCCGCTGCGGGCAAGGCGATGCCGGAGACGAGCTGGACGTTCGCGTCGTTGCCGGATCAAGTGAAGGTTCAGGTCAAGGCAGATCGCGAGGCGCGGAAGGTGTTGGTGTGGAGCGCGCAGAGTCCGACCAAGGATTTTCGAGAAGCGAAGTGGACCGCGCGTCAGTGCACGAAGGTGAGTGAAGGCTATGAGTGCACGGCAGCGCGAGGGCCAGAAGGATACACGGCGGCGTTTGCGGAGACGTCGTTTCAGGATGAGGGGTCGGTGCCGTTTTCTACGACGACGACGGTTTGTATTGCGGGCAAGGGCAGCGAAGCTGGGTGCTGAGCACGCCACAGAGCGGCGTATCGCCCGTTCTGTTCGAACAACGATGAGTGAGTTCCTCGCTCGACAATCGTTCCCTGCTCGAGCACGACTATCTCGTCTGCGTGCACCACCGTCGACAAGCGATGTGCTATCACGAGCGTCGTGTGCATGCTGGAGATCTCGCGCAGGTTGCGCAGGATCTGCCGCTCGGTCCTGCTATCGAGCGCTGAGGTTGCCTCGTCGAACACGTAGATGCGCGGGTGTTTGAGGGCGGCGCGTGCGATCGATACACGTTGCTTCTCGCCGCCTGACAACTTCACGCCGCGCTCGCCAACCTGCGTCTGATAGCCATCCGGCAGGCTCGTGATGAAGTCATGCAGGTGAGCGACGCGGGCGGCGTCTTCGATCTCATTCTGCGTGCACCCGTGCTTGCCGAAGGCAATGTTGTACCCGATCGTATCGTTGAACAGCACGGTGTCCTGCGGAACCACGGCAATCGCCCGACGCACAAGCGAGAGCGGCAGCTGCGAGATCGGCACACCATCTAGCAGGATGCGACCGGAGTCGGCTTCGAGCAGGCGCGTGACAAGCCGGACGATGGTCGACTTGCCCGCACCACTGGTGCCGACGATTCCCAGCGTCTTGCCCGCGGGTATGCGGAAACTGACGTCGTTCAGAATCGTACGATCCGAGCGATATGCGACGGCCACGGCGTCGAACTCGAGACTGCCCGGTCCCGTTGTTGCGGCCGTCGCATCGGCATCATCGGGCTCTGGCTTCTCCCGCAGTAGCGTCAACATACTGTCGAGCATCGCGATACCCTGACTGAGGCCCTGCACGGCGTAGCCGAGCATCTCGATCGGCCGAATGATCTGCAACATGTAAGTGTTGACGAGCACGAAGCCGCCGATGGTCATCGCACCGGCCTGCACCTGTCCGACTGCATAGAGAATCGTCAGCGCCAGGAACGCTGCATACGTCGTCGCGACTGCCAGCCCGCTCACGGAGTACAGGCGATAGAAGCTGACCCAGTGCCGCTCCGTCTTCATCAGCGCCCGGCTGACTTTCTCCTGAACCACGGGCTCCGCCGTAAAGTACTTCACCGTTTCGTAGTTGAGGATGCTGTCGGTCATCGTCGCGCTCGCATCGATGCTCGTCGCAGATGCCGCGTTCGCCGTTCGCATCACCTTGGATACGGTGAAGCCGAACACGATTGCATAGCAGAGCGCCGCCCCCGCGTAGAACGCGAAGAAGATCGGCTGATCCAGACGCCAGAGGACGATCACGATTGTTGCGAGCTCTGCAACCACCGGCAGAAAGGTGAAGACCGCGTGATGCAAGATCAGCTGATAGCCTTCCAGGCCGTTTTGCAGCGTCTGGCCGATCGCTCCGGTCTGCCGACCAAGATGAAATCGCAATGGCAACCTCATCACGTGCGCGAACAACTTCTCGCTCAAGGTGCGGAACATGCGCCGCTCTGCGTACGCATAGAGGAGCGCGCGCACCTCGCCAGTCCCGCGAGCCAGCCATTGCGTGAGGACGTACAGGATCACCAGCACGGTGATCGAGACTTCAGTGCCGGTGCTGTCGCCTGCGATAGCGTCGACGACGTTCTTCAGCGCCACGGGGCCGAGCGCGGTGAAGATTGCAGCGAGCACCAGGCAGGAAACCGCCATGAGCAGGCGGACCTTCACGAAGCGATCGGTGTGCAGCCATATCAACCCGAAGGCCGCCCTGACGCCTGCGAGTCTGTCCGTGAATTGCTGCCGCATGATGCCCATCCATGCACGGGTTGCTGCCTGATGCCGACAGTACTTTGCGGCTGGCAGTATGCAAGTGAGGCACCGGTCAGAGCCGCGCGCCGACTACGTTTCCCGGCGCGCCCCGTATGTCCAAGCTCGCGCAAACTCTGAAAAAATTGCCAGCTTGCGATTCTTTGCAGAGCCCTGGGGAGTTGCGGCCTGGGCAGGAGTAGCATGTTGCGCCGTCGGGCCGCCCGCGCCCATGCCTACAACGCCAAGAACTCTGCGAGGGAACCATGTGCGATAACGATTCGATCCACGACATCCTCGAATTCCAACGCCGTGCCGAGCTGTCGCGCCGGCAGTTCGGCGCAATGACCGTGGGAACCGGCTTGATGTTCATGCTGCCGCAGCTGGCGAATGCAGCCGACGTGAAAGAGTCCGAGATCGAAATCAAGACACCCGACGGCACATGCGATGCGTACTTCGTGCATCCCGCCGACGGCAAGCATCCCGGCGTGCTGATCTGGCCGGATATTTTCGGCCTGCGGCCCGCGTTCCGGAAGATGGGCAAGAGACTCGCCGAGTCGGGCTACTCCGTGCTCGTCGTCAACCCGTTCTATCGGACGAAGAAGGCGCCGGTCGCCGCTGAAGGCGCGAGCTTCCAGGATCCGACCGTGCGCGCTGCGCTCATGCAGCTGGCAGGTACGCTCAGCAAAGACACCGCCGAGACGGACGCGAAGACTTTCATTGCGTGGCTCGACAAGCAGTCGTCGGTCGACAAGAAACACAAGATGGGCACGATGGGCTACTGCATGGGTGGGCCGCTCACCATGCGCACTGCTGCTGCGATTCCCGATCGCGTCGGCGCCGGCGCGTCCTTCCACGGCGGCGGACTGGTCACCGATAAACCTGAGAGCCCGCACTTGCTGGTGGCGAAGATGAAGGCGTCGTACCTGTTCGCAATCGCGGCGAACGACGATGAGAAACAGCCGGATGCGAAGAACGTGCTGCGCGAAACGTTCGCGAAAGCGAATCTGCCGGCGGAGATTGAGGTGTACGAGGGAACACTGCACGGCTGGTGTCCGCCGGATTCGCAGGTGTACAACGAAGCGCAGGCGGAGAAGGCGTGGAGCAGGTTGCTGGCGCTGTTTGGGAAGGCGCTGGCCTGAGAGCGGCGGTGCTCCCGTGTCGACTGCATCGGCTATCGCCGACCTGATACAAGGATTCCTAGTCTGTCACTTCACGATAACCGGCGGCTGCAACGCCGCCGGTAACCGCGCTGCGCCATTGTCATCGATGCATTGCAATGCCGATCTCCGCATTCTCGTTCCTCTTCGATCCGGAGTGAGTTGACCGCCACTCGCGACCAGTGCAGGTTCAGGGCGCCATCGCGACTTCTTCACGTTGGCATCATCGAACCAAGGAGACTGTCATGATCATCGAACTGGGACGCGTATCCGAGGAGACGAAGGGACGCTTTGCAGGCTTTGAGATGCCGAACATTCCGGCCAATGGCTAGCTTGTAGCCCGGCGGTGCGCGAGCGATCGCGCACCGCGCTTCCGCAAACAATGACGTCGATGCAGTACTCGCTGAGTGCGCACGCTTTTGCCTGCGCGACGAAACGTTACTGGATCGTTCTCGACACGCGCTCCGACCGCTATTTCTGTCTGCAACGCGAGCACTTCGAACCGCTCGCCGCAGTAATTCACGAGCTCCGCAGCCGAGTCGCCGACGTGACTGCGCGCCATGGACCGTTGCCAGTCGAAGCCGTGGAAGTGGCTCGCTCCTTGCTGGAGCGGGGCATACTGAATGCTTGTAGTCCTGGCGGGAATCGAGCTCCTCCTCCGGATCCGCTGCACGCTCCGACTGATGTTGTCGACGGGGACTACCGGCAAGCCGACGCGAGCGCACGAGCGATTTATTTGCCACGATTTCTGCGTGCTTGCCACCGGGCTGATTTCTGGCTGCGACGTCGGTCGCTCGACTGGACGATCAGCAAGATCGCCTCGCGCGCACGCCTGCGTCGTCAGCCTGAAACGGACTTTGACATCGAGCGTGCGACTCGACTTATTCGGGCGTTCAACGCTCTCCGCCCGGTCTATCCGCGCGACTACCTCTGCATGTTCGATTCGCTCGCCTTGCTGGAGTTCCTCGCGGCGAGCGACATCGGTCCAAGATGGGTGTTCGGTGTGTGTGCCGACCCGTTTAAGGCGCATTGCTGGCTTCAAACAGGGGATTTGTTGCTGAACGACACCCTGTCAACCGTATCGGTGTACACGCCTATCATGAGCGTCTAGTGCTGGAGCGCATGACGAATGCTTCACTTTGTGGCATTGCTATGGAGTCGCAACAACATGTCGGCCCGGGCTGCGGTGGCGCACTTGAATCGCCGCCTGGAAGCGCAGCGCCCGGATCTCAGATCCGTATTCAGCGGCGACGGGCTGCTGGTGTTTGCGGCGCAGACCACGGGATCCAACCACGATATCTACCGGCTCCCAAACCACACAGGAATAATTCTCGGGCACCTGTTCCCGACGGATTCGGAACAGCTTGCTGAGCACTGGCAACCAACGTTTGCCAATAACGAGACCGAAGCATTCGCGAGAACTAACGGAGAGTCGCTGCTTCGAAGATACTGGGGCAACTACCTTGCGTTCCTGCGAGACGATCTCACTCTTTCGGAATACATTCTGCGCGACTGCTCGGGCAAGCTGCCGTGCTACCGCACACGGCACGAAGGCGTTCAGATATTCTTCGGCGATATCACGGATATCGCTGCACTTGGCCTGCCTGCGTTCACTGTAAACGAGCAGTACCTGTCGGCATTCATCTACTCCTCGCAGCTGCAAATCAGGGAATGCGGTCTCAACGAGGTCACCGAGGTACTTGCGGGAGAATGTGTCAAATTCCGCGACAACGTCGTTCGGCAATTCGCTCTCTGGGATCCCCGAAAGATCTGCCGCGCGCCTATGGACGACTATCAAACCGCTGTTCGTCAAGTGAAGAGTACGACGCAAAATTGTATTCGCGCCTGGTCGTCGACGTTCGATCACATCCTGCACAAGCTGTCCGGTGGTCTCGACTCAGCCATAGTGCTGGCATGCCTGCGCCAAGCCCGGAACCCCGAACGAATCACCTGTCTGAACATGTTCGGCGAGAATCCGCGGGAGGACGAGCGAGCCTATGCGCGGCTCGCCGCCAACATGACTCATACGAGGCTGATAGAGGACACGTTGGATTCTGCGTCGCACGCGTTCGATGGACGCCAGTTTGCGGTCCCGAAGCTGCCCAAGCCGACGACCGTCCCGCTATTCGCCATCTTGAATATCGCGAAGATCAACCGGCATGCCCTGGATGTCGGCGCTCGAACCATTTGGACGGGGCAAGGCGGCGATCACTTGTTCCTGCAAGACAGCACGCCGCTTTGTGCGATTGACTACGTTCGCTCGCGCGGGCTACGCCCGGGCCTGCTCAACGCGCTGACGGATGCGGCCCGACTGTCGCGCATGTCATACGCGTCCATCGCGCGGACCTGCTGGAACGCGACACGACACCAGCGCGCATGGACGCCAAGCCATGTTTTCAGCCAGCCGCCGGCGTTCGTGCGACCGCAGCGCCTGCCGTCGGATATAACACGCTACCTTGCGCACCCATGGACGACGGATGGCGAAGACCTAGGGCCGGGCAAGCAGGCGCAAATCTATTTTCTGGCAGAGGTCCTCAACCGACACAGACCGATGATCGGAATCGAGCATGCGTACGAGCACCACCCCTTGTTGTCGCAGCCGCTCATCGAGCTCTGCCTGCAGATTCCAACCTATCTGCTGCTTCAGGGAGGTAGGCAGCGTGCACTGGCGCGTGAAGCGTTCTCGGATTGCGTCCCCGCTGAGATCATCCGTCGCGAGGACAAGGGTGATATCACTTTCACGGTAACAGATACGATCCGCCGCAGCGAAACCTTCCTCAAGGATTTGTTGTTGGGCGGCTTCCTGGCCCAGCATGACATCATCGATGTCGCGGAGCTCGAAACATTCGTGCTGCAGAAGCACCCCCTCCGTCTCGAGCATTGTAGTCCGCTGCTGGCGTGTGTTGCTGTTGAGTGCTGGGCGCGCGCATGGAAAGCAGCTGACATGCGAGCGGCAGCCTAATGAAGTGTCGCAGGCAGCTCCGAAGTAAGTGTGTCGCTTTTCTTCCGATCCGTGCTCAGGTACTTGGCGAAAAACGCGAGCTGTCGTGTCCAGAAATCTTCCAACGCCGCGCCGTTGAATCCATGCCCCTGATCTGGATAACGCAGGAGCGTCACTTCCCTTCCGGCATTGCGTAGGCCGTTGTAAGTTTCGATGCTGTTTAGCAGGAAGTCGCCATCGCGATCGCCCGCCGCAAGCAACACGGGCGTGCGTACCTTGTTAAGCTGGAAGACAGGCGACAACCGCACATAGCGCTGCGGGTCCTCCCAGATGTTCGGACCTCCCGCCCAGATGGCAAGCACGTGCAACTGGTCCGTATTCAACAGTGCGGGTCGAACCCAGTCTGACATGGCCGGAGCCACTGAAATGGCACACTTGAATCGATGGCTGCGAGTTATCAGCACGTTCACTACCGTCGCACCGTTGCTGAACCCGAACACACACATCCGGTTGTCGTCCACTAACCCGCGCCTAATCAGCTCATCGACGCCCGAGAGAACGTCATCGACGGCAATATCCCAGCCGTCGGGTCCCTTCGCCAGTTCGTGGGAATGCGCACCTTTCCAGTGGTTCAACCAAGCGTTCGGCGCGCGCGGGCTCGGACGAAACACCATGTAGCCCAGAGCTGCCCACGCTTGATTTCCTGACATCGGATCTAACCAGTCATTGCCAGTGCCCGCAGGATAAGCGTCGACTATGAGCGGCGCGGTGCTTCCTTGCTGGTGGCCCGGCGGCTTCAACAGGGTGCCCTCTTTCTCTTCGCCAGCTGAGGTTCTCCACCGGATGACCTCGGCCGATCCCAGCTGCCACTCGCGGACCTGAGGGTAGAAGTCGATGAGAACAGACGGCGCTGCGCCTAGGGAGCCGGCAAAATACAGCGCGCCAGGTCGAGCAGCAGTCGATTGCGTCCAGGCAGCCGCCTGCGAAGCGGCGACGACTTCACCAACCGATGCCGGCGTCTGGTGATCGCGCGGAGACACGACCGAGATCGTTGGTAGTCGCGTGTCCTCGATGATCGCAAGAGGCACCGATACACCGTCGCGATACGTCACCAGAAGAGAGGTGCGCGAGAGCCAAGCGAACTGCCTCACGTCACGGTCGAGCCGTGCGGTCAGATTCCTGAAGTCATCCCCATTGCTCGACGCCACGACCAGCGCCGTCTGACCGAAGAAGGTCGGTCTTTCCAGGAACGCGAACTCCTCGCCACTCGCTGACCAGGTGGGACGCGATCTCACTGCCGCCCCAGCGGTCAGTGCTTTGCGTCTTCCGGAAGATACTTCGATCCGATGAATGTTGATGGCAGTGGCCGCAAACACTTCGCTCCCTTGCTCGCTCGAGGCGCACAGGATGTGCGCGCCATCGGGCGCCCAATGCGGGCTGAAGTCATTGAACGCTCCCGCGTGCAATCGACGCGTTTCACCCGAGGTCACGTTCACGATGAAAAGCCGGCTGGCCAGGATCGCGCGGGGATGATGGTTTTGCTTCGCACTGACCGTGCGCCCATCTTTCGACTCCGCAACGCCAACGCTGATCGGCGCATCCGCGAAGATACCGCTTAGCGTCCAACTGGGCGGCGTGGATTCAGTGAGGACCAACGGACCCGCTAACGGTTTCTCGCCGCCCGGAGCCGACGATTCGGGCTCGCTTGCGCCGACCGCAACACGCGACGCAAAGGCGATCGACCTGCCGTCAGGTGACCAGCTGTATCGAAAGGCATCGCGCACGGGACCGGCAATTCTTGTCGACGGATCAGGGTCGATACCGCCGTCTATATGAGTGAGCTGAACTGCGGAGCCATCTCCTGGCCGGAATACCCAGAGCTGAATGCCATCTGACTTGCCGACGCGATAGAAGGCCAGCTGATCCCCTGCTGGCGCCCACAGCGGAAGAAACCCGTCACCGATCAGTGTTGGTGGAGTGTGACCGTGGGTGCTGGCAATCCATATCGATTGTCCATCCACGGAGTAGGCCACCCGGCCACCATCGCTCGAGAGATCGACCGTGACGTCCGCGGGCTGGAGACCCACCATGTCAGCAAGCGTGACATGCTTGCGCGGATCGCCGCCTGATGCGCATGCAAGACCCGATGCCAGAGAGACAACTGCGGTCAGCAACAGCGCATGGCATGCCATCGCGTCCGACACTCCTTAGTCGCGGCCACCCCATCGCTTCGACAGCTGTATCGAACAGAACCTTCCGAGAGGATTTGCGTTGGCGCCATCGAAGTTGATCGCACCGAAAACGCCAGAAAAAGCGCTGCCGATTGCCACTCTGGGCGGCTCTTCGTCCGTCACATTGAGGATGCTGAGAGTCAGCTCCGAACCGCCCAGCCAACCTTGCCGAGCCGGCGTGAAGCTCACGACAAGATCGGCCGTCGTCCACGAGTCGATGGGCGCAGAACCACCGTTCCGGTTGTCGGTGTACGAATCCGTGTAGTTGAGATAGGCAGCCACACCCAAGCCACCCCATTGTACGAGAACCCTGCCACGCAGCTTCAGGTCGATCGGGTTGTACGGCGTGTTGAGCACCTCCACAGTCGGCGCTCCGAATGTCGCCTCGTTGTCGAACTCGAAAATGTAGGTGCTGTCCAGTCCCAACTCGACCTCGGCTGTGCCCACGTCGTAGCGATAGGCGACCGCCAGATCGATGCCGCTCGTCGCGACGCTCGCCAGATTAAGCGAGCGCGAGTCCACGATCGCACCGAGCGACGAGAGATCGACACCGCCGGGGCTGCCCGTGACATCTATGAACTGGCGTGCTGAAGCAACCAGGCCCTGCGCTTCGAGCAAGGACGGACTCCGCCGAACGATTGCCGGGCCCAGCGCGCCTTCCTGACGAAGAGCATCGAATATCGGCAATCCGCTCGCTTGCGCCGTCGTGATGCGGTCGTCGAAGTCGATGTCATAGTACGTCGCGTTGAGACGCAGCGCAGGCAGAGCCGACGGATGAAAATCAAACCCTGCGGTCCAGGTGGTGGCTTCCTCCGGACCCAACTCCGAGTTGCCGCCGAAGGCGATCAGAACATTGGCAAGCGAGCCCGTGCGCGGATCGAATTCCGGGAATGCAACGACTTGCGAGGGCACCGGGTTGAGATCGTTCAGCAAGGGGGCCTTGAACGACGTTCCAAAGGTCGCACGCAAGCCGAGGTCGTCGTTCGGCCGCCACATCACGCCGAACTTAGGATTGGTGCTCGAGCCGAAGTCGTCGTAGTGCTCCGCGCGTGCGGCCAAGCTGAACTCGAGCTGACTGTTGCCCGACGCGGCACCGTTTGCGCCGATCAACGGGACACGGAACTCGACGAATCCGGCCCAGATACTGCGCTCGGGTTCGAATCGCAGACCAGACACGACGTCCATTGAGGATAGCGATTCGTCGCGGTACTGCGCTCCGGCCGCATACCTGATGGTGCCTGCCGGGATGCTCCACAGTGGCCCGTCCAGCTTGCTGTCCAACGACCAGATAGTCGCTTCGGTTCTGGCTTCGGCGAGCCGTGCATTGCCGGCAAGCAGATTCGATAATTCAGTGTTCGTGTCGCTGCCAGAGCCCGAGACGCTCAGTTCCAGCTGGTGCTGCTCTGCCAATCGCGTCTTGCTTCCGACTGTCGCGCTGTACGCCGCGATCTCAACGTTGTTGCGCTGTGCGAAAAATGGTGTCGTAAGATCTGACTCCGCGCGTCGTCGCGCATAGAAGCCGTCGCCGAACACCTGACTGTTTGCCGTCAGGTCCTGATTGACGACCAAGAAAACCGCGTGCCGTTCCTGGTCGGGCAGAAGACTGAATGGCCTTGGCGCGGCCGCAGTGTAAGAGCGGTCCGAAGCCTGCAACCGCGAGCGGTCGAAATACTCATAGCTGACCAGCGCTGATCCGCTGTCCCACGTGCGGCCGAGCGACTGCCCGATCTGCAGCTCTTCGCTGTCACCCTCGGTCACCGAACCGTAGCGCAGTCTGGTTTCCGCTCCCTCGAAGTCATCGCGCAGCACAAGATTGAGGACACCGGCCACTGCGTCCGAACCGTAGATAGCCGATGCGCCGTCGGTAACGATCTCGACCCGTTCAAGTGCACTGAGGGGCACCAGCGAAATGTCCACGAAGTTGCCAGAGCTGTTTCCCGGAGCCAGCCGGCGCCCGTTTAGCAGCACCAGACTTGCGTCATTGCTCAAACCTCGCAGGTTTACGCCGCTGCCTTCCGCGGCATTGTTCGACTGCCCGCCGCCGGCAATGTTGCCCACCGTGCCTTCTGACGCACCTCCATTGAAATTCTGCGGCAGGCGCTGAATGAACGTCGCAACACTGCCCAGCCCGGCGCGATCTATCTCACTACGGGAATAGCGGAGTACCGGCGACGCAGACGTGCCGCTGCCCCTGATATGGGTTCCCGTAACCAGCATCTCCTCTAAAGATTCACTGCTGCGTTGGAACGCCGGGTCCTCCTTGGGATCTTCGCCGGCGATGGCGGCGTCCCCACCTCCGCCGCCGAGCTTCGGAGCCGGAGCGGGCGGGCGCCGCCCATCCAACCCAGTGGTCGGCACGGGCTGTGGCGCCCTTCTGCGAATGGAGACCGCCCTCTCGTTGAGCCATACGTATGTCAAAGGGGTGCCTGCAAGCAGCTGCTCGAGGGCCGCACGTGCCGTGAAAGTACCCTTCAAGCTCGGCACGGTCAGCTTTCTGGTCGCTTCCCAATCCTGCACGAAGATCTGAAACCCGCTCTGCTGTGCCCATGTGTCGAGCGCGTTTGCCAGGCTGGTGGACTCGATGGTCAGAGCAACCTTGCGCTCTCCCGGCGTTGCATCTGCATCCGCTTCGACGGCAGCGAGAGCCAGCGTTGCAGCCACAACCGCGGACAACAGCGTCTTCATGGGCGTCCCCCGTTCTTTACAAATGACGCGCGAGGACCTGCATCGTCTTGACCCACGCGTTCTCGACCGGACTCTCGTCACTGGCACGGCTTGTTGCCAGAGCGTTGCAGCGACCGTTCCTGCCAGATTGACCGCCTGACGGACACGACTCAGCCCATGGCCGTCGAACAATGCGCTTGCAACACCTTGAAGGACGACGGTTTGCGGGTCCTGCGACCGACGAACACGAATTGCGCTATTGCGAGCCGACTCGAAACCTGGGCGGCACAACCCAGGTCGCGGACAATCCACCCCTTAAATCCACCCCTTATATATGTATGCTCGAAGTACATCGAGATAAGGTAATCCACATGTCGCGCCTGCTCCGTCCGCCACTCCTGAGTGCGCTCATCCTCATCTCTTCTGCCTTGCACGCGGCGGAGCCGCCGCTGACGATCGACACACCCATCCTCAAACTACTTGACGACGCACGCACGAAGCCCGTCATCGAGAAGCACCTGCCGCGACTCGTCAAAGCACTGACCGAAGATGAGCAAGCAGTGGAGTTCTTCGGCCGCTCCTCACTGCGCGAGCTGGCGGCCGACCCGCACGTTCGCGGCATCACCGAAGAAATACTCAAGACACTGCAAGCAGATTTGCTTGCAGCGCAACCCCAGGGTTAGAGGTCTACTCGCAGGCAGCCGTCGAGCAACCGCTCGAACTCTTCCCCACCGCGCACCGGATCTGCAACCGGCAACCCGAGCCGTTGCGACTCACTCGCAATCACCCTGCGCGCTGCGCCTTCCGACAACTGCGACGTATTGAGACTGACCCCACCGCACCGAATCGCCGGATTCGTCCGACGTCCGAGCGCAACATTCAGCTCGATCGTCTGCTCGATACTCGGCACCGGCAACTCCGGATGACCGATGAGGTGCTCCCTCCCCGGCTCGTGACACACCACGATCACGTCAGGCTGGCTGCCGTGTAGCAGCCCGAGCGAGACGCCGGCATACGACGGATGCGACAGCGAGCCTTGTCCTTCGATGACGTCCCAGTGTTCCGACGCTGCATCGGGACTCAGCATCTCCGCGGCGCCAGCGCCGAAGTCCGCGACGACGGCGTCCATCGGCATTCCCGCGCCCGCGATCATGATTCCGGTCTGACCCGTGGCACGAAAGTCGACATCGATACCGCGCAACTTCATCGCACGCGCGATGCTCAGCGCGGTGTACTTCTTCCCGAGCGCGCAGTCGGTACCGACCGTCAGCAACCGCTTGCCCGTGCGTTTGCGACCGCTCGCGATCGGGATATTGCTCGGCGGTGTGCGCACGTCGATCAGCCGGCGTCGATGACGATCAGCTGCGGCCCGCAACGCCGGCGTGTCACCCAGCCGCGCGTGCATGCCGCTCACCACATCCAGCCCCGCTTCCAGTGCGCCGAGCAAATGCGGTAGCCAGCTGTCGACGATCTTGCCGCCGATGTTCGCGACGCCGATGACCATCGACTGCGCGCCAGACGCGCGCGCCTGAGCGGGACTCAGGCGCGGCAATCCAAGCGTGACGGTTCGATCCGAGCACGACCACTCGCCGACACAACGCTCGCGCGCCCAATCGCGCAGGCCGAACGCGGTTTTCGCGAAAGTCGGCTCGGTCACATCGCCGAGGAACAACAGATA
>CADEEJ010000082.1:0-4110 GCA_902826315.1 uncultured Steroidobacter sp. | reverse complement strand
GCGCCGAGCAGGCGCCGGAAATTGCCGCCGAGAATCGCCGCGATGTTGTCGTCCGAGTAGCCGCGACGGATCAGCGCTTCGGCGAGGTCGAACGTCTTGCGCGGATGATCGAAGCCTTCGATGTCGATCTTCTCGCGGAACCCGTAGCTCGCCTTGTACGATTCCTTCAGCGCCTTGTACTGGTCCGGCGGCATGTCGTCGTAGCCATACAGGTCCGAATCCGAGCCGATGCCGACGTGCTCGACGCCGACCAGCTTCACGACGTGATCGATGTGATCGACGATGTGCTCGATCGTGGTCGGCTCCTGGCCGCGCACGAACATGCGCACGCCGGTGATGCCCATCACGCCGCCCTTCGCCGCGAGCTTGCGGATAGCCTCGTCGGTCTTGAGCCGCGGATGGTTGTTGAGCGCTCGACAGTTCGAGTGCGTGATCGCGATCGGCTTCGGCGAGAGCTCGATCGCGTCCAGCGTCGTGCGGTCGCCGCAATGCGAGACATCGACGAGCATGCCGACTTCGTTCATGGCCTTGATGATCTGCTCGCCGAAATCGCTGACGCCGCCGTCCACGCGGTCCGTGCTCCCCGAGCCGAGCAGGTTCTGGCTGTTGTAAGTCAGCTGCGCGCAGCGCTGCCCCAGCTGGTAGAACTTCTTGACGTCGCCCGGCGCGCGGAAGTGCTCCGCATTCTGCACGCCCATGATGACGGCAATCTTGCGCTCCTTCTTCGCTCGATCGAGATCCGCCGCCGTGCCGACGAGCGAGAACACGTGCGAGTTGCGACCGGCATAGCCCTGCCACGACGCAATGAACGCCAGCGTTTCTTCCACCGCCTGCGGGCCGCCGGTGCCGATGGAATTGTGAAACGCCGTGATCCCGCTGGTACGAAAGTCCGTGGCCATCTGCTCGCTGATCGGGCCGGCGTACGCTTCCGGCGTGAAGTCGATCTTGAGCGGCGCAAGCATGTCGATCACGAGCGTGCGTTCGACGATCTTCATCGCGCGTGCCGAATAGCGCGGCGCATTCGCGCCGAACGCGCGGTAACGGCCGATGTTGAGCATCGGCAGGCCGAAGGTCGCGACGCTGGTCGCGACTGCAGCCTGCAACACGCGCCGGCGGGTCAGGAGCTCGGAATGCGCTTTGGACATGACGCCTCGCTTCTTTTCTTCGTGGCTGAATCGTAGATGAGGCCGCACCGCGGTCCGCCGGACCGTGATGAGCGGTCGCGACTGCGGGGCGGACGGTTTGTTTCTGATCCGGACAGCTTTTTCTGATTGTATCGTCCGAGCCCGCGACGCGGAAACATTCTCGAATACACGGCGCCCGGCGCAGCCGATGCGTGCGCACTGTCCTCGTCCACCAAGCCTGACACTGGCGCCGCGCGTGCCGGCAGATTTATTTGTTCGCTCGTGAGGGAAGCGGCCGCGATGCTTTCGCACGCGACGGTAACGCATGTGCTGCGCGGACGTTCGGAAAAGGACTACGCACGGGCCCGTTGACAGCGCAATTCAAAGTGCTAAACCGGCGCTGCTTCCACGGGGTAGCTCGCGAAGACTCGGGGAAATTCGCGAGCAAGACAAGGAGCACCATCATGAGCCGATCTGTCGGGTTCGCTGCTTCATTCTCCTTTGCGCTCGCCTTGTTCTGGAGCACTGCTGCTGCCTCGCAAGGCGTTGCGGATACCGAGCGTCACTACGACGCACGCATCGACTACAACGCTGCATTCATAGCCTCGCAACGCGTCCTGCCGGCGCAGACGAACAAGGCGTTCGCTGCCAACCTGGAGGAAGCGTCGATCGAAGCGGACGCAGTAAGCGGCGCGGTCAGCGCGCTCACGAGCCAGCGCGGCTATCTCACGGACAAGGCGAGCGGCGCGCCGATGACGCTGGCGATGAATTTCGTCCGCAACAACATCGCAGCGCTCGGGCTCGATGCAACGGACTTGCAGGGCTACGCAGTCACCGACGTCGTCTACTCGAAAGTGACCGGCGCCACGCACATCTACCTGCAGCAGCGCTATCGCGGCGTCCCCGTGTACAACGCGCAGTTGCAGATCAACGTGAACCGCGACGGCCGCATCATCAGCGTCAACAACTCCTTCATGCCCGGCATCGCCAGCGCGGCGAGATCGCTGTCGCCGCGAATGCAATTGCCCGCGGCAGTCGGCTCGGCGGCGCAGTTCTCGGGCACACCGCTGCCGGCGCAGCCGAAAGCGCTGCAAGCGCCGCGCGGCATGCAACAGGTGATGAGCGTCGAGCACGCCGGCATCTCGCTCTCGCCGATCAACGGCAAGCTGATGCTGCTGCCGATCCGCCAGGGCGAAGCGCGCCTGGTGTGGAATTTCCAGATTCATACGCTCGACGAAGAGCACTCCTGGGACTACACGGTCGACGCCGACACCGGCCAGGTGTGGACGCGCTTCGACTGGGTCGCCGGCGACCAGTACCGCGTGTACCGGCTGCCCGCGGAAAGTCCGAACCACACGAGCCCGCTGCCGCCCTCGGACGGACGCGTTCTGGTCGTGAATCCTGCCAACGCGACGGCATCGCCCTTCGGCTGGCATGACACGAATGGCGTTGCCGGGGCCGAGTTCACGACGACCCAGGGCAACAACGTCCAGGCTTACACGGACGTGGACGCCAACAATTCGCCAGACGCCAATTCCAGTCCGAGCGGCGGCGCGGCGCTCACCTTCGACTTCGCGCTGAACCTGGCGCAGGCGCCGAGTACGTATCGCCCCGCGGCGGTGACCAACCTGTTCTACTTGAACAACTTCATCCACGACGTGCAGTACCAGTACGGCTTCGACGAGGCCGGCGGCAATTTCCAGGTCAACAACTATGGCCGCGGTGGCGCCGGTAACGACTCCGTGCAGGCAGAGGCGCAGGATGGCGCCGGCACCAATAACGCGAACTTCGGTACGCCGCCGGACGGCCAGCGTCCGCGCATGCAGATGTTCATCTGGACGAGCCCGAATCCCGATCGCGACGGCGATCTCGACGCCGGCATCGTGTTCCACGAGTACGGTCACGGCATTTCCAATCGCCTGGTCGGCGGCCCCGCGAACGTGAACTGCCTGACGAATCGGCAGCAGCCCGGCGAAGGACTCTCCGATTGGTGGGCGCTCGCGCACACCGCGGAAGTCGGCGACACGGGTGCCGATCCGCGCGGCATGGGCACGTACTCACTCGGCCAGCCGACGAGCGGCGCCGGCATCCGCACGCAGCGTTACAGCACGAATCAAGCGGTCAACACCTGGACGTACGCGAGCATCAACGGCATGGCCGTGCCGCACGGCGTCGGCTCGGTGTGGGCGCAGGCGGCGTGGGAGGTGTACTGGAAGCTCGTCGACCGTTACGGCTTCGATCCGAACCTGTTCAACGCCAACGGCAACGCCGGCAACCAGCGCATGATGCTGTACGTCGTCGAAGGCCTGAAGAACACCGCCTGCAATCCGACGTTCACGCAAGTGCGCGACGGCATCATCCAGGCGGCGGTCGACAATCACGGCGGCGAAGACGTCTGCCCGATGTGGGAAGCGTTCGCAGCTTTCGGTCTCGGCACCAACGCAGTCAGCAGCGGCGCGAACGGCACGACGCCGACGAACGGCTTCGCCATTCCTGCGTCCTGCCAGGGCGGTGGCGGCACAGTCGTGTTCAACGACACCTTCGAAACCGCCCTCGGCTGGCAGACGAATCCGAACGGCACGGACACCGCGACGACCGGAGCGTGGGAGCGCGGCGATCCTGAAGCGACCAACTCCAGCGGCGCGAAGCAGCTCGGCACGACGACCAGCGGGGTGAACGATCTCGTCACGGCGCGCTTGGCCGGTGCGAGCGCGGGCGTGAACGACATCGATGGCGGTGTCACCTCGATCCGCTCGCCCGCGATCACCTTGCCGGCGACCGGCACGCTGACGCTGACATTCAACCAGTATCTCGCGCACGGCTCGAACGCGACGAGCGCGGACTTCCTGCGCGTGAGCGTGGTCGGCACGACGACCAGTGTCGTGTTCCAGCGCGTCGGCTCGGCGACGAACCTCAACGGCGCGTGGGCCGCGGCCTCCGCGAACCTGACGCCGTTCGCCGGTCAGACGATCCGCCTGCTGATCGA
>CADEEJ010000081.1:11203-18792 GCA_902826315.1 uncultured Steroidobacter sp. | reverse complement strand
CTTCAGTTTCGAAGTAGTCCGTAAAGTTGTAACAGGTCATGTGCATCTTCGCTGCCCTCCCTCGAATTGAGGGAGGGCGTTGCCTTCCGTGGAAAATGTCAGCGTACTGCTGATCGATCGATGCCGGTGCGCGTGATTCCTCTGTTCTTCGCCGCTAAGCGGCTTGCTCGAGGCGCGCGACTGAATCGTCGAGCAGCTCAGCGCCCAGCTGCACCACCTGTGCATAGAGGACTGCGTCCTCGCCGGAGGTGCGATGAGAAAGCGCGCTCCGCCTTCATCACTCATCGCCAACACAACTTCTACTTCCGATTCACTTAGTACCTGGTAAGCGGATACATGATGGCAGTCTCAAAACGTGAGACTGGCTCTGGTACAGGGCGTGTTGCGCCAACCCCGACCATCACTGGCCAGCCGGCCGGATCCGAATCAGCAACCACAACACCGCCCCCACTATCGCGAACACCGACCCACTCGCCAGCGTCGCCAGCCACCCCAACTGATCCACCATCAATCCCACCACCGGCGCCAGAAACCCCGCAGCACTCCCACCCGTATTCATCACACCCGTGGCCGCCGTCGTATGCGGCCCGGCGACATACGTCGACGCCGACCAATACGCTCCTTCCGTGAACTGCGTGAATCCGAAGCACAGCGAAAGCAATCCCACGGCGACGTACGGATTCGACGCGTACACGCCCGCAATCAGCAAAACAGCCACGAGCACGAGCCCCACGATCGCCGGTAACCTGCAGCCCCACGTCGCGCCAATCCTTTTGCACAGCGCGTCGCACGTCAGTCCGCCGAGTCCCGCGAGCACTGCACCCGTCGCGAACGGCAGCACATACAACCAACCGCTTTCCAGCAACGAGAAGCCGCGTGCTTTGACCAGGTACATGAACAGCCATTGCGCGAACATGTAGAAGACGTAGCACATGCAGAAATAGCTGGCTGAAAGCAGCAACACGTCGCGATGTACGAGCATGCGACGCCATCCACCGGGCTCTTCCGCCACAGCCTCGCGAGGCGGCTGATTGCCTTCGATCAACTGCATTTCTTCGGCTGTGATCGCGGGGTGCTGCGCGGGCCGATCGCGGCCGTACCAGTACCACCACGCGCCGGCGAGCAGACCCAGTGGCGCCAGGATGTAGAACGATTCGCGCCAGCCGTACTTGATGATCAGCATGGTCACGATCGGACCTATCGCCGCCTGTCCGAGCGCCAGGCCGACGCTCAGTGCCGCGTTCGGAAAAGCCCAGCTTCCTGCGGGAAACCAATTTGCGAAAGCGCCCGCCGTTGTTGTGAATAGTGGCGCGTTGGTCGCGCCGAGCAGGAAACGAATGACGATCAGCGACACCATCGCACCGGCGGCCGATGCGGCCATGAGCGATGGAGCAAATCCGGTCAGGAGCGTGAGCACTCCCCAGGACACAGCGATGAACGTGAGCGCGCGACGCGGCCCATACACCTGTCCGAAGATGCCGCCGGGAATCTGCGCCAGCGCGTAGCTGAAATTGAAGCTGCCGAGGATCCAGCCGATCTCGGCATTGGTGAAGCTGAATTCTTCCTGGATGCTCGGAATCGCGATCGACAGGTTGTTCCGCAGCAGGTAGTTGACGAAGCTCAGCACGAACAGCACGCCGAGGATCCGGTAGCGCACCGGGATCGCTCGCGCGCCGCTCATGGGTGCCTCATGCGTTCATCGCTTTACGCAGGTCGCGGTCGTGAGAAAGGTCGGAAAGAATCTGGTGTGCGGCGTTGAATCCCGGAGCGCCGGTCACGCCGCCGCCCGGATGCGTGCCTGCTCCACACAAATACAGCGCGCGAATCGGCGTCGCGTAGCGCGCATACGCAGGCAGCGGTCGCATGAAGAACAGCTGATCCGGCCGCAGGTCGCCGTGGAAGATGTTGCCTTCGGTGATGCCGAACGTGCTTTCGAGATCGGCGGGTGTGTAGAGACGGCTCGCGACCAGCGAGCGGTGCACGGCTGGAACGTACTCGGAGAGGTGAGCGAGCAACTGACGTCGGAGCGGCTCGCGCACGGCGTCCCAACCTTGCGTCGGCTTGCCCGGAAGATATTGAACGAAGCAGGTCATGACGTGCCGGCCTGGCGTCACCAGCGACGGATCGAGAAGGGAGGGCACGAGACAATCGATCCACAGTCGCTCGTGCACTTTTCCCTGTCGCGCGCTCTCGTAGCAGCGTTGCGCGCCTTCGAGCCAGGGCACGAAAGTGAACTGCGCGTTGCGCAGCGTGTCCGCGTCGGGATCGCCGCCGACTAACTTGGGCTCTTCGTCCAGCACCAGGTTGAGCTTGCCGCACGGTCCATCCATCTTGATGCCGCGCACGTCGGCGCGGAACTGGTCGTCGAGCTCATTGGCCTGCACGAGATCGAGGAATGTGCGCTTGGGATCCGCGTTGGAAATCACGATGGCCGCGTCGATCTGCGATCCATTCGCAAGCACCACGCCTTCTGCACGACCCGAGCGGATCAAGACATGCTGCACAGCTGATGCAGTTCGTATCTCGACACCCTTCGCCACGCACGCAGCAGCCATCGCTTGCGTGATGGCGCCCATCCCGCCCATCACGTGCCCGACGAATCCTTGCTTCGCTTCGGAGCCGCCGCCGAGCAGATGGAACAGCAGTCCGAACAAAGTGCCGGGGTCGTAGGGACCGCCGTGCTTGCCATAGAGGCTGTTCGACAGCACCAGCGACTTCAGGTGTGGCGATTCGAGCGAGCGATCCAGGAATTCGCCGAGGCTGCCGGTGGCGAACGCGATGAGATCTGCAATCTGCCGGCCCTTCATCCGCCGAAACTTCAATCCAAACCGCAGCAGCTCGCCCAGCCCTGCAAAGCCCCCGCGACGCAGATCGGGCGGCGCCTGCATGAACAGAGGTTCGAGATGACGTGCCAGTTCGCTGAGATGAACATCGAGCGACAGGAAGCGCTCGCAATCCTTGGGCGCAAACTGCATCAGCAGCTGTCGCATGCGCTCACGATCGCTCCACCACGGCAGCACCACGCCATCCGGCATCACAGCCTGGACCGTCGGCTCGGCCGCGATCATCTTCAGTCCCTGTCGATCGAGCTGCAGATCGCGAATGATCTCCGGCCGTAACATGCTCGCCATGTACGAGGCGGTGGAGACGCGACAACCCGGCGCAGCGTCGTGATCGATTTCCTCGGTGACGCAGCAGCCGCCGACGATCTCGCGCCGTTCCAGCACGAGCGTGCGCAGCCCGGCCCGGGCGAGATAGAAAGCGGTTGTCAGTCCGTTGTGACCTGCGCCGATGACGACTACGTCGTAGCGGGATGTCACGCGGCGTTCTCAACTCACCTGTGACAGGTCGCCGAGGTGCCGCTCGAGATAGCGGCGGATGTCGAGACTGGGATCTTCCATCGGCGCATAGAAGCCGCCGCGGTAGCCGCGCGAACGCATCCCGTCCTGCACCGATTCGCAGATCTGCCAGTCCTGCTTGTTGACGACATCCCAGAACTCGACTGCGTCGGCGGGATCGAAGTGCGCCGTCGCGATCTCGTCGGGATGGAACAGGAATTCGCAGGCGATGCGCGTGTGATCCGGGCCCATGGGCCAGATGATGAATGCCGCGATGTGTTCCGCCGCGGCGCTCAGCAGCAGGTTCGGATACGCGACTTCACCTTTGTGATGAGTCTTTTCCTTGTCCGAAAGCCCGGGGAACGGCGCGCGGTTCGATGTGCCGCTGAGTGTGAACGTCCACGCACCCGCGCGATGAGGAATGCCGTCATCCCAATCGAGACCGGCGCCGCCGCGCTCGCGGAAGGCCGGCACGAGCGCGCACAGCTCCGGGTGCACCGGCCCGCAGTGATAGCACTCGTTGTAGTTCTCCATGATCACTTTCCAGTTCGCGCGTACGTCGTAGATGAGCTGCGCGCCACGACGCAGATCGCTCAACGGATACCGCGCCAGCTTCTGCACGGGCACCGCGAGCTGTTCTTGCAGCGACTGCGCCGGCGTCTTCGCGAGGTTTACGAAGATGAATCCGCCCCACGTATCGAGGTGCACCGGCACGAGGGAGAAGTTCTCCTTCGGGCAGCTCGAATCGAACTGCACATAGCGCGCTGCGCGCAACGAGCCATCGAGGTTGTAGGTCCACGAGTGATACGGACACGTGACGCCGCTCGACATCGAAGTCGAGCTCGTCGCCGACGGCTGCTCCGGATCCGGCAGAGGCGGCGTGCGCACGAGCCGGCTGCCGCGATGACTGCAAACGTTGTAGAACGCTCGCAGCGAATCGTCCGCCTGTCGAAGAATCAACACGCTTTCGCCAGCCACGTGCACGTGCAGACAATCACCGCGCGCCGGCACCTGCTCGGCGCGTCCCACGCAAAACCACTGCGTGTGGAACAGCCGCTCGCGCTCCAGCGCGAAGATGCTTTCGCTGCTGTAGAAGCGCGCGGCGAGAGCCGGTTGCAGCTCGCGGGAAGAAACGGGTTGTTCGCTCGGGTTCACTTGGATCGGCACCTGTTCATATCGACGGTCCTGGCCGGATCGGCGAGCCGTCGAAGAAACGCTGCAAACGAAACGAGTGCACCTCGTTGCGGTCGGCGACACCCCGGACCATGTCTGCGATGAGTTTACCGGCGCCGGGGCCAATGCCGAAGCCATGTCCGCTGAATCCGCTGGCAACCAGGAAACCTTCGTGCCCGGCGACGGGCGAGATCACCGGAAGGACGTCGGGCGACGACTCGATCATGCCACCCCAGGTTTCCACGAACGGAGCGGGCGCAATCTCCGGAAAGCAGCGCTGCAGGGCTGCCCGCATCTGCTTGAGCACTTGTTTTTCCGGCTCCGGATGCAGGATTCGCTGACGCTCGAAGGGCGAGACCTCATCCATTCCCCAACTCGCGGGCGTGCTCAGTGCTGTGAAGAACTCCCGCCCCAAGCGAACCCGGATCGAATGGTGATCCTGGACCAGGGCCGGCCAGAACTTGCGGGCGTGTCGCAGCGTGCTGGGGGTCAGGGAATGGAGGAACGAGCCGCCGTGCGCGACCGTGTAGCCGCCATCCGCGCGTCGGCGGATCGCGATGGCAGGGCACCAGGCTTCGCCATCGAGAATCTCGCGGGTTGGAGCCGTGCGTGCGACCGTGCCGAGAACGGTCAACTGCGGGAAGTTGATGCCGATCGATCGGCAGAAGCTGCTCGTCCAAGCGCCGCCCGCGCAGACGACTGTCGATGCCGCGACACGTCCGCGCTCCGTGATCACACCCTGTACACGCCCGGCGGCGCGGTCGATGCCGCGAACTGCACAATGAGTGAAGATCTGAACTCCGCGGCGCTGCGCGGCACGGGCAATCGCAGTCGCCGCGCGGCTGGGTTCGGCTCGCGCATCGCTCGCGGTGTAGAGGGCTCCCTTGAAGCGGCGTTCGTTGGTTCGCAGGACCGCTGCGAGCTCTGTTCTATTGAGAAGGCGAGTATCGAGAGCGTGTTCACGCGCGACGCTCAACCATTCCCCGAGCCCGGCCAGCTGTGTCGCGTCTTCAGCCAGGTAGAGCGATCCACCTTGCGCGAAGCCGATGTCACCCAGTTCCTCGCGTAGCTCCAGCCACAGCTGCAGGCTGCGCATCATCATGGGAAGTTCGATGGGAGAACGGCCTTGTTGTCGCACCCAGCCCCAGTTCCTGCCCGATTGCTCGCCGGCAATTCGGCCCTTCTCGAAGAGAGCTACACGCAGTCCTTCGCGTGCGAGGAAATACCCCGCTGAGCAGCCGACGATGCCACCGCCGATGATCGCAACGTCCACGGAGCCGGGGAGGGCGCGAGCATCGCTGCACGCCCACTCGTCGATCAGACTCGAGTCGACCTGTTGTTCGCCGTACATCCGGCGCGAAGATTACGCGAGCCGGCTGACCGAGTCGCGATCGACGAAGTTCGGCTTGAAGACGCGCTGCCGCACGTCGAGGTTCTCCTGCTTGTAGACGTTCTGCAGGACCCAGCGGGCGGCCATGTGGCCCATGTCGGTGATCGGGTAGTGGACGGTCGATAACTTCGGATAGATGTAGCGCGAGATCGGCGCATCGTCGAAGCCGACGATCGAGAGCTCGTCGGGAAGCTTCAGACCCCGGTCGTGCGCTGCCGCCATCGCGCCGGCTGCCATCTCGTCGTTCGCGCAGATCACGGCGGTGAAGGGGAGGCCGTTGCCGAACAGATGATTGAGCGCCCGGCTGCCGGTCGCCTCGTGATAGTCGCCTTCGTACAGCAGCCGCTGGTCGAAGGCCACGTTCGCCTCCGCGAGCGCGCGCTTGTGGCCCTGCAGGCGCTGCTGGGCGTCGGTCCAGTCGAGTGGGCCGGAGATATAGGCGATCTTCCGGTGTTGCGCATCCAGGAGCGAGCGCGCGGCGAGGTAACCGCCGAGCTCGTTGTCGAGGCTGAAGCAGCGATCGGCGATGCCGCGCACCTTGCGGTTCACGATCACGACGGGCGTGTGCTTCTTGTTCTGCTCGACGAGGAATTTGTCGGTCAGCCCCGAGACGTGCACGATCAGCGCGTCGCAGTTGCGACCGACGAGGAAGCGGATGCCTTCGCGCTCCTGGTCCTCGCGGTCGTGACCAGTTGCGACCATTACGAACTTGCCGGCCGCGCGCAGCGTCTCCTCGATCGCACTCAGCATCGCGCCGTAGAACGCGCCGTGCAGCTCCGAGACCAGCACGCCGACGCTGTTCGAGGTGCGGGTCGCGAGCGACTGTGCGATCGAATTCGGCTGGTAACCGAGGCTGAGCATCGCCGACAGCACTTTCTGCCGCGTCTTCTCCTTGACGCGCGAGTCGGTGTTGACTACGCGCGAGACGGTCGCGATCGACACGTCCGCGAGCTTCGCGACCTCGTACATGTTGGCCGACGCACGCTTCACCCGCCGACTCCGCGGCGCACGTCCGGCGCTTTGCAATACTGCTCGACATAGGTCTGGTGCTGCGGCAGCTGCTGCACCGTGCGATCGACCTTCGAGCGGATTCCCTCGAGGAACCGCGACAGTTCCTCATCGCCCATCAGGTCGGCGACCGGATGATGCTGCCGCGGCATGATGCCCTGGCCGAGCATGACCTGGATCCACGAGTTCTCCGCGAACAGCTCGTTCGGCACGCGGAAGACGCGGCCGGTCTCGCGGAACAGGTCGATGCGGTGCTGAAGCGACTCAGGAATACTCATGTTGCGCACGGCCCGCCAGAACGGCGTGTCCTGGCGCTCGGTGACATGATAGTGCAGCACGATGAAATCGCGGATGTGCTCGATTTCCGAGCTCATCTGCTGGTTGAACTCGTCGATGTCGGACTGCTGGATGGAGGTGCGCGGGAACATCTGCATCAGCCGGATCATGCTGCGCTGGATCAGGTGGATGCTGGTCGACTCCAGCGGCTCGATGAAGCCGCTCGCCAGGCCGACGGCGATGCAGTTCTTCTTCCAGTGCTCGCGGCGCTGGCCCGGGCGGAATTTGATGACGCGCGGCTCGGTCAATACCTTGCCTTCGACGTTCGCCAGCAGAGTCTGCTTCGCCTGCTCGTCCGGAAGATAGCGGCTGCAGTACACGATGCCGTTGCCGACGCGGTGCTG
>CADEEJ010000081.1:6624-11103 GCA_902826315.1 uncultured Steroidobacter sp. | reverse complement strand
GTCGGATCGGTCTTGACCTCGACGATCTTCCCCTCGATGCGCTGGGTGCCGAAGCCTTCGCTGAACTTGCGCAGGAACTTCGCATACAGGCTGGCATCGATGTGAAAGGCATAGTTCATCCCGCCACGCGGCAGGTGCGCGAAGCGCTCCGCTTGCGCGGCCTTGAGCTCCAGGCAGTAGTCGCCGTAGTCGCCGGCCAGCTTGCGCTCGCGGCCCTTGAGCCAGAAATGCTGGAAGCCGGCGCTCCAGTGATCCGTGCCGGTGAGACCGAAGGAGTGAATGTAGTTCTGGCCGACCGCGCGCCAGTTCTCGAAGCCGATGCCGAGCTTGAACGTCCCCTGCGTGGCGGCCATGAACTCCTGCTCGTTGATGTCGAGCAGGCGATGGAAGGTCACGAGCGTCGGAATCGTCGCCTCGCCGACGCCGACGGTGCCGATCTCGTCGGACTCGATCAGCTTGATGTCGAGCACCTTGCCGAGCATCTTCGACAGGCACGCGGCCACCATCCAGCCCGCAGTACCGCCGCCGGCGATGACGATCCTGTTGATCAGCTTCTGTTCCACGCTCATCCCCCCAGGGATTCAATCAGCGATTCAATCAGCGATTCAATCTCTGCAGCAGCCGCGCTCGCAACTCGCGCGCGGACTCGGGATCCAGCGGTGCAAGGACGCGGCGGGCTTGCGGCGGAATGTGGGCGGCCGTGCGCTCGTCCGCCTCGAACACATAGTGCCGGAACAGGTTCTGCCAGGCCTCGAGCTGCTCCGGCGGCAAATCGCGCACGGTCAGGATCGCGAGCATCAGCGCGTTCATCGGTGAGTCCATGAACGCCGGCGACTGGCGCCACCAGTAGTTCACCAGCACGTTGAGCGGCTCGAGCGACTCGATGTGATGCCACCACATGCTGGGAATGAAGATCGCATCGCCCGGACCGAGCTCGGCGACCTGCGCGTGCTGCAGCGCTGCGGCGAACTTCGGAAATTTTGCGAAGTCCGGCCGCGCGAAATCGACCAGGCTGATCGCCTGGCCTGCAGGCGTGAAGTCGAGCGGACCGACGTAAAGGTTCTCCAGCTGTTCGGGCGGGAACAGCGTGAATCGGCGGCGCCCCGCGACGACGCACGCGATGTTATCCGGCAGATCGTGATGGGCGGCAATGCGTGTGCGATTGCCCAGCCAGATGCTCACGAGCGGCTGGCGCTTACCGAGCGCGAGATCGTTCTCGGCGCGAAAGCCCGGCAGGCACGTGTCCACCGTCGTCGACCCGACATAGATTGCCGGCGGAATCCCCGACTGGCTCTGGCGCGCGATTTCGTCGAGCACCGCGTCCAGCCTGATACGCACCGACTTGAAATTGAATCCGGTCAGATCATCACTGTAAAAAAACCGGCCGCCGATGTCGGGCGCGCCGAGCATCGCGTTGACGGTCGCGTCCTGGTAGAAGCGTCGCAGATACGCATCGGTCGCCGCGGCCGATTCGCGGCCGGCGCGCGCGACAGGCCAGCTCGAAACGAGGCCGCGAAAGACCGCCGGCCGCGTGCGTGTCAGCAGTTCGTCCGACAGCGACTGCGGATCGAGCCCGGCGATTTCCTCGATTGCGTTAGCGATGGGCAGCATTCAGTCGGTTCCGGCGCTCGATCAGATCGCGGAAGTGCGATAAGGAGGCGAGCGCCATGTAGATCGCCTGCAGATAACCTGCCTTGTGCATTCGTTCGAGCGCGCCCGTGTCGAGTTTGCCAAGACGCTCCTCGTCGATGGTGTAGAAGCCCGTGAGTCGATGCTGCGACCGGTCGTCGAGCTCGACGTCGAGCACGAACGATTCCAGCAAGTCGTATTGAAGCAGGGTGTCGAAGAACGCAGGCGCAGCTTCCAAGCCCTGATGAATCGTCAGCAGCACCGAGCTCATGCGCTCGAGAAAGTCGCTCGAGCCGCCGTATTCGCGGAACAGCGCTTCGCCTTCGCTTCGGCTCACGCGCGGACTGGCGACATCGATGTGGACCAGCGGCTCGCGATCGCGAAAGCCGATGAGGAACGGCTGGCGCTCGACAGTCAACGGCACGTACGGCGCATCCCAGCCGTCCGGGCCGAGGAACAGATTCTCCTTGTCCTGGAAGCCGAACAGCGCGATCGACTGGAACTTTCCATCCGCAGTCTTGTGGAACACGATCGGATAGTGGGCCTGGATGTTGCGGAACTCGGCCGGAAAGGTCAGCGCAAACTTCACGTCATCGCCGTACGCGGCCGTGCGCGTGGTGATGACCCTGAGGTCCTTGTGGTCGATGTTGTTCAACAGAACGTTGTTCATGCGCGCCGCCTGATATGCGTGAGCAGCTCCCGGTTGGACGGAAGCGCAGCCAGCATTTTGCCAGTCAGTGCCGCAGCTTCGCGGAAAAATGCGTCGGCTCGATCGCAGTCATCCGCGCGGCGTGTCGCGACGGCCGGCTCGGGGCGAAAGCCCATCCCGTACAGCACGTACTGATAGCTCGCCGATGGGAACACTTCTTCGATGCGGTGCAGGTCGTAACGCGAAGGCGGCTGGTGACGCCACAGCACGAGCAACTCGCGCAACCGGTCGGGAACGCTGGCCGGGGCGACGTTATCGCGCCAGAAAGCGGAAGTGCGGCGTTGGCTCAGCACGTAGTGCAGCTTCAGAAAATCGATGACACGTTCCCATCGATAAGTGAACGAATCGTTGAAGCGCCGCGCGACGAGGTCCATTGCCTCGCGTGTCGCCGGCATCTGGTCGCTGAGCGTCATGGCGGACAGCTCGACCAGCGCCAGGGCCGAGGCTTCGAGCGGTTCGATGAAGCCAGCCGACAGTCCGATGGCGACGCAGTTGCGGTGCCAGAAGTGCTGGCGATAGCCCGGCTCGAACGTGAGCTTGCGCGGAGTGCCCCCATTTGCCTGACCTGCTGCTCCGGCAACCCGCTCCACATAGCGGCGCAGCTCGGCCTCGGCCTGGTCGTCGGAAATGTGCGCACTCGAGTAGACGTGACCGATGCCGCGCCGGGTCGGCAAGCCGATGTCCCAGATCCAGCCGCTGCTCTGTGCAGTCGAAATCGTCTGCGAAGCGATCGGGCTGTTGTCGTCGGGGTAGGGCACTTGCAGCGCCAGCGCCGAGTCGTTGAACAGCACGTGCTTCTGCGACACGAACGGCGTTTGATAATGCCGGCCGAGCAGCAGCGATTGCAGACCCGTGCAGTCGACGAACAGATCCGCCACCAGCGGCCCCTGCGACCTCGTCTGCAGCGCGGCGATATCGCCATTGGGATGCGATTCGATGCCGACCACGTGATCGAGCACCAGTCGCACGCCAAGGCGCTCGGTACAGTGCTTGCGCAGAAACACTCCGAACTTGCCGGCGTCGAGGTGGTAGGCGTAGTTCGCGACCGCCGCATACTCCGGCGTCGCCACTTGCTTCGGCGCCTTGTTCTGCACGCAAAGGTGAGGCTGGAAACTCACCAGGTCGGCGAACGGCACGTTGGCGTGACGCTGCAGCCAGCCGGCGACGAGGTTCGTCTCCGTGTAGCCGTGCGGCAGAACGAAAGGATGGAAGTAGTAGTCGCCATCCTGGCCGTCGCGCCAGCCATTGAAGCGCGAGCCCTGCTTGAAGGAGGCATCGCACTCGCGCAGGAAATCGCTCTCGCTGACGCCGATACGGCGCAGGGTGTCGCGCATGGTCGGCCAGGTGCCTTCGCCGACACCGATCGGCCCGACGTCGGGCGATTCGATCAGCGTGACCTGCAGCCCCGAGTCGCTGGCTGCGCAATGATCGGCCGCGATGACGCCCGCGGTCAGCCAGCCGGCCGACCCGCCGCCTGCGATCACGACATGCTTGATCCGATTGCTCCCCGTCGTCATTGCACCCGCCATCGTAACGAAAAGAGCCGCTGGTTGGGGGCGCCAGCGGCTCTACATCGAACGCGGGATTGAGCTCGCGTCGTTACTGCCCGAACTTGTACCGCGCTCCGATCATGTAGCGAGGTCCGGTCTGCGTCACGAACAGGGCCTCGGTGTCGGTGCGGCCGTGAATGCGCTGGATCTCATCCGTGAGGTTGATCGCCTCGACCTGCAGCGTCAGGTTGTCGCCCCACTGGTAACTCACGTTGAGGTCGAACTGACCGTACTCTTCGGTGTAGTTCGGGCTCGCGCCGGCGCCGTCGAAGCGGCTGGACAGGAACTCGTCGCGCCAGTTGTAGGCGAGACGCACGCCCCAGCCGAAATTCTCGTAGAAGGCCACCACGTTCGCCGCGTCGCTCAGGCCTTCGAGCGCGAACTGCTCGTTGCGGAGCTGGTTCGGGTAGGTCAGCCCCGAATCGACCTTCGTGTAGTTAGCCGCTACGCCAAAGCCGGTGGCGCCGAACATGTGCTGGATGTTGAGCTCCCAGCCGTGCAGGGTGGACGAGCGCTGGTTCGCCGGCACCGTGATGCGGAAGTCGGCGATGGGATCGCCTGCCTGTCCGAGGATGGTGCGAGCGACCGCGT
>CADEEJ010000081.1:4638-6524 GCA_902826315.1 uncultured Steroidobacter sp. | reverse complement strand
TCCAGCGGCTTCAGGGCCGGGTTGCCCTGCGAGCCGGTGCCGCCGTCGACGCGCACCAGCAGGTCGAGCACCTGGCCGCCCTGGATGTCGCCCCACTTCGGGCGGCCGATGGTTTTGCCCCAGCTCGCTCGGAACTTCAGGTTGTCCATGAGCCCGATGGCGAAATCCAGGCTCGGCAACACGTAGTCGTAGTCGCCCTCCAGGGTCGTGGTGGTGGATGCTCCCGCCGGGCGGATGACGTTCAACTCGTTATCCGAAGCCCAGCTGATGCCTGACGGTGACGGTACGAGCGCACTGGACGTCACGTCCGTCTTCTCGTAACGCAGGCCCGCTGCCACATTGATCGGCATCGCTGTGTCGAACGCCTGGCTGAACTGCACATAGGCGCTCTGCGATTCTTCCTTGACGTGACGATCGGTCGTGAAGTCGGCGCTTGCGCTGAAGCGGTCCGCGCCACGCAGGCCGGCAGCTATGCCGCGTACCCTGTCGAAGTCGAACGTGAAGAAATCGTTGAACAGATTCGGATTGCCGCTGCCGGAGATCTGATCGAAGTACTGGCGGATCGTGTCGGCGCGCCACACGTCGTCCGGGAACACCGCCGGGTCGAACGCGACGTCGGAGCCCCACGTGTCGTTTTGCACGGTCGAGAACGCGGTACGGTTCTTCATCTCCGTCAGGGCGACGCCGAAGTCCAGGCGCGAGTTGTCGGTGAAATCGAAGTTGCCGCCCAGCTGCGCCTGCTCGATGTCCATCTTCATGTAGCCGTTGCGGAACGCCGAGCCGGTGACCGTATTCTGCGCCGGGTTGATGGTGCTCTGGCCGGCGGGCAGCCGCACGCTGATCACCGGGAAGTCTTGCCGGAAGTCACCCGTGGTATCGCCGCGCACGAAGCTTGCAACACCGAGCACGGCGTTGGAGCCATACGGGCTGTCGGCGCCGGATTCAGCGCTCGAATCGTGGTAATCGAACTGGAAGCCGAGACGCTCGGTGGCTTGCCACTCGAGGTTGAAGCCCACCGACTTGTTCTCGTTCTTGCTGGCGAACTTGGCGCCGCCCATCGACAGGTCGCTGTTGGCGCCGGGGATCAGCTCGGTGTACACGAGCGGGCCTGCCACCGGACCGTCGCTCCAGCTGCTGGTCGAGGGACCGAAGTTGAACCACACCGACAGCTCGTTGCGCTCGGTCTGGATCTTGTTCTCGGAGTAGGTGTAATCGAGCGTCGCAGTCAGCGCGTCCATCGGACGCCATTGCAGGGCGAGCTGACCGTTGGTGCGTTTGCGCTCGATGCCGTTGACGCTGTAGCCGAGGTTCTGCGGCACCGAATAGATGTCGGTTGCATCGGGACGGTTGGTGATGCGTTCGGAGCCCGGCTGCCCCGGCTGCGGAATCGTGCCCCAGTTGTTCTCGTCGCCGGCGAACGGGCGCCAGCCGTTGCCGACCGCTGCCTGGTTGAAACCGGAGTTGCGCTCCTGGTAGCTCGCGGTGAGCGAGACGCCGAACTTGTCGTCGCCGAACGTATCGCTGTAGATGCCGGAGATTTCCGGCGTGATCTTGTCGCCCTGCAAGTGGTCCGGCAGATTCTGCCCCGAGTCGTCGATCACGCCTTTCAGGCCGAGGCTGGTGTGCAGACCGGGATTGTCCAGCGGCCGCGCCGTCTTGATATTGATGGTCGCGCCGATGCCGCCGGTCGGCGTGCTGGCGCGGCTGGTCTTGTAGACCTCGATCGCGGAAATCGCTTCCGAAGCGAGATTCGCGAAGTCGAAGGCGCGCGAGTCGGATGCGACCGTGTCCTGGATGGAGGAGACCGGCATCTGCCGGCCGTTCAGCAGCACCAGGTTGAAGTCCGGGCCGACGCCGCGAACCGTGACGCGCTGGCCTTCGCCGAT
>CADEEJ010000081.1:1685-4538 GCA_902826315.1 uncultured Steroidobacter sp. | reverse complement strand
CGGTTCTTGTGCCGAAAAATGTAAGCGCTTACAATTTGCCTTGTAGCACGCTCGCCGGGCGCTGGCAAGACGGTATGTGACGCGACCAGAACAACTCGATGACGAATAACGAAGCGCATGCTCCGCACATGGGGCAACGCAGGCTGAACATCGGATTCGTGGCGCTCACCGCTGCGATCGGCGGTCTGCTGCTGGGATTCGACGCGACGGTGATCTCCGGCGTCGTGCCTTTCATTCGGGAGTATTTCGCTCTCGACGGCGCCGGCGGCGATCTCAAGCTCGGCTGGGCGGTCAGCTCGCTGGGCTGGGGTGCGCTCGCAGGTAACGCGCTCGCAGGCGTGCTCAGCGATCGACTCGGACGCAAAAAAGTACTGCTGTCCGCGGCCGCGCTGTTCGTGCTGTCAGCGTTGCTCGCGTCGCTGGCGACGACGCTCACAGCTTTCGTAGCCGCACGCATCGTGGGCGGGCTTGCGGTCGGCGCGGCGATCTTGATTGCGCCGGTCTACATCGCGGAGATCGCGCCCGCGCAGCGGCGCGGCGGACTCGTGTCGCTCAACCAGCTGATGATCGTGATCGGCATCTCGGCCTCGTTCTTCTCGAACTACTTCCTGCTCGAGGTGGGCGAGAACAACTGGCGCTGGATGCTCGGCGTGCAGGTATTTCCGGCGCTGCTGTATCTGCTGCTGCTGTCGCTCATTCCGGAAAGTCCGCGGTGGCTCGTGATCAAGGGCCGCGACGAGCAGGCACTGGACGTTCTCACGCGCGTCGGCGGCGCCGCGCAGGCGCAAGAGAGTCTGCAGCAGATCCGGCAGAGTCTCGCGGCGAAGAACGTCTCGCACGGCTGGCGCGCGTTGTTCGACCGGCGCATCCGTCTCGTCATGCTGATCGCGCTCGGGCTCGCGTTCTTCCAGCAGATCACCGGCATCAACGCGATTTTCTACTACCTGCCGACGATATTCGCTCAGGCCGGCGGCGGTGTCGCCGACGCGTTCCGCCAGGCCGTGATCGTCGGCCTGGTCAACGTGGTCATGACTGTCGTTGCGATCTGGCTCATCGATCGCCTGGGCCGCAAGCCGCTGCTGGTGATCGGCGTGACGGGCATGGCGGTGTCGCTGCTGACTATCGCGTGGGCCTTCAATGTCGAGCCGAACCAGGCAGTGGCGGGCGCTGCTCCCCTGACGACGAATCCGCAGCTGGTGCTGATCGCGATCATCGGTTTCGTTGCTTCGTTCGCGATCTCGCTCGGACCGGTCATGTGGGTGCTGCTTTCGGAGATTTTCCCGAACGAGTACCGCGGCGTCGCGATCTCGGTCGCGGGTTTCTGGAACGCGCTGGTGAGCGCGAGCGTGACGTTCGTGTTCCCGTGGGAGCTGTCGACGCTCGGGCCTGCCGGCACGTTCCTGGTGTACGGCCTGTTCGCCAGCGCAGCGCTGCTGTTCGTGCTGGTGTTCGTCCGGGAGACCAAGGGCCGGACGCTCGAAGAACTGGAGGGCGAGTTGCTGTCGCGCCCGAAGTCGACGCCCGCATGAATCGACAGACGAACCTGGCCGAACTGCGGCGGCGCTTTCCGCAGGACTTTGTCTGGGGCGTCGCGACCAGCGCGTTCCAGATCGAGGGCGCGGCGCGCGCGGATGGCAAAGGACTCTCCATCTGGGACGAGTTTTGCCGCGTGCCTGGCGCGATCGCCGACGGCAGCAATGGCGACGTCGCGTGCGATCACTATCACCGGCTGGAGTCCGACCTGGACCTGATTGCGCACCTCGGCGTGCGCGCGTACCGCTTCTCCATCTCCTGGCCGCGGATTCAGCCGGCCGGGAGCGGCGCGGTCAACGAGGCAGGCCTCGCTTTCTACGAGCGGCTCATCGACGGGTTGCTCGCGCGCAATATCCAACCATATGCGACGCTTTATCACTGGGACTTGCCCGCGGAGCTGCAGCGCCGCTACGGCGGTTGGCTCGCACGCGAGACCGCCGAGCGCTTTGCGGACTACGCGCAGCTAGTTGCCGCGCGCCTCGGCGACCGGATCGTTTCCATCGCGACACATAACGAGCCGTGGGTCACCGCGGTGCTGGGGCACGAGCGCGGCGTGTTTGCGCCGGGCGTGCGCGACCGGCGCGTGGCCTATCAGGTCGCTCACAACGTGCTCGTGAGTCATGGGCTCGCGCTACAGGCGATGCGCGCGACGAGCAGCAAGGCTGAGGTGGGCATCGTGTTGAACCTGTCGCCCGTCTATCCGGAGACAGACTCGGAGCTCGATGCAACGCACGCCCGATTGGAAGACGGCCGGCTCGTGCGGTGGTACATGGACGCGCTTTTCAAAGGTCGCTACCCACCGGACATCGTCGAGCATCTCGGCGCGGACGCACCGGCAGTGCGACCCGGCGATGCGGAGCTCATCGCGCAGCCTTTCGACTTCGTCGGCGTGAATTACTACAGTCCTACGGTCTTCTCCAGCAGCGCCAACGCTGCGTTGCCGGCATGCAGCGGTGCTGCAGTGACCGACATGGGTTGGGAAGTGGCGCCGCAAAGTCTCGCAGAGTTGCTGCTGCGCCTGGATCGCGATTACGAGTTGCCGCCCTTGTTCATCACGGAAAACGGCGCGGCGTACCAGGACGACGTCGTGGCCGGCCGCGTCGACGACGAGCAACGCCGCCAGTACATCGAATCGCACCTGGTCGCCGTCGCGGATACGATCGCGCGCGGCGTGGACGTCCGCGGCTATTTCGTCTGGAGCCTGATGGACAACTTCGAATGGGCCGAAGGCTATCGCAAGCGCTTCGGCATCGTGCACGTCGACTATCCGACGCAGCGTCGCACGCTGAAGAGCAGCGCCTTGTGGTACCAGGCGCTGCT
>CADEEJ010000081.1:0-1585 GCA_902826315.1 uncultured Steroidobacter sp. | reverse complement strand
GCCAGCCGATCCCTCGGAGCTCGTCGAGTACGACTTCGATGCGAGCCCGACGCTCGCCGTGCCGAGCGACTGGAATTCGCAGAACGAGCGGCTCTACTACTACGAGGGCACGGTCTGGTATCGCCGCAAGTTCGACTACGCACCGGCCGCCGGGAGGCGGGTGTTCGTGCACTTCGGAGCGGCCAACTACCAGGCGGACGTCTATTTGAACGGCCGCAAGCTCGGCCGGCACGTCGGCGGCTTTACGCCGTTCCAGTTCGAGATCACAGGCATGCTCGTCGCACGCGGCAACTCGCTGGTGGTCAAGGTCGACAACACGCGCCGGGTCGAGGGCATACCGACGGTCAACACCGATTGGTGGAACTACGGCGGCTTGACGCGCGACGTGACGATCGTCGAGACGCCGGCGACCTTCATTCGCGACTATGTCGTGCAGCTGGCCGCGGGTTCGAGCGACCGAATCGTCGCGAGCGTCGAGCTCGACGGTGCGAAGGCGGCGGGTATAGGTGTAACGCTGTCGATTCCCGAGGCCGGCATTCGCGTGCGCGCGCTGAGCGACGTGCGTGGGATCGCAACATTCTCCGTCGCAGCGCGTGCCATCGAGATGTGGTCGGCGCGCAATGCGCGTCTCTACGAGGTCGAGCTCGCTACCGATGCCGATCGGATCAAGGAGCGCATTGGCTTTCGCAGCATCGCCGTGCGAGGCGCGGACATCCTGCTCAACGGCGAGCCGGTATTTCTGCGCGGAATCTCGCTCCACGAAGAAAATCCGCTGCGCGGCGGGCGCGCGCATTCCGAGCAGGACGCGCGGCTGCTGCTGGGTTGGGCGAAGGAGCTCGGCTGCAATTTCGTGCGGCTCGCGCACTATCCGCACAACGAGCACATGGCGCGCGTCGCGGACGAACTTGGCCTGATGGTGTGGGAGGAGGTGCCGGTCTACTGGACGATCCAGTGGGAAAATCCCGAAACGCTTGCGAATGCCACGAGGCAGCTGCGGGAGCTGATGCTGCGCGATCGCAACCGCGCGAGCGTCATCGTCTGGTCGGTCGCGAACGAGACGCCAGTCAGCGCGCAGCGCACGCAGTTTCTGAGGACACTCGTCGAGTCGGCGCGAGCGCTCGATTCGACGCGCATGGTAGCCGCCGCGCTCGAAGTGCGCCGCGATCCAGCCGATGCCGACCATCGCATCGTCGACGATCCGTTCGGCGCGTATATCGACCTGCTGAGCTTCAACGAGTACGTCGGCTGGTACGACGGGCTGCCGGACAAGCTGCCGCGGATCCGCTGGACGTTCGGCTACGACAAGCCGGTGGTGATCAGCGAGTTCGGCGCGGACGCCCTGCAGGGCCGACACGGCGATCGTCTCGCGCGCTTCAGCGAGGAGTACCAGGAAGACCTGTATCGCCAGACACTCCTCATGCTCCAGCGGCTGCCGCAGTGGCGCGGCACGACGCCGTGGATTCTCGCGGACTTCCGCTCGCCGCGCCGCCCGCTGCCCGGCGTGCAGGACGGCTGGAACCGTAAGGGCCTGATCAGCGACAAGGGCGTGAAGAAAAAGGCGTTCTATGTGCTGCAGGATTTCTAC
>CADEEJ010000080.1:16100-18847 GCA_902826315.1 uncultured Steroidobacter sp. | reverse complement strand
CCGCCCCGAGCGGCCCCGTTCCCGCGAAGCTCGCCGCGACTCAGGCTGCGCAGCGCGACCTGTGGGTCGGCCACATTTTCTGGGTGCGCGAGGTGTCGCGCGGACTCGCGGACAAGAATCAGGCGGCTGCCGATTTCGCCGAGAAGCAGGTTGTGGCGAACGCCAAGCAGATCGCCGGCTCGATCGAGCCGTTCTACGGCAAGGCCGCGAACGATCAATTGTTCAAGCTGCTCGCCGGCCACTACACGGCCATCAAGGCGCACGCGACTGCGACCGTCGCCGGCGATGCTGCCGGAGCGAAGAAGGCGCTCGGCGATCTGACGAGCAATGCCAACGAGATCGCCAAGTTCCTCGCGGGCGCGAATCCGAATCTGCCGGAAGCGACGCTGCAGGGTCTGCTTGCGGCGCACGGCGGACACCACGTGCAGCAGAATCAGCAACTCGCTGCGCACGACATGGCTGCCGAGGCGAAAACGTGGGACGCGATGAAGACTCACATCTACACGATCGCCGACGCACTGGCCGGCGGAATCGCCAAACAGTTCCCGGACAAGTTCACGTGAACGAGACTCTGCAACACGCCGCCGCACTGGCGGCTGCCGACGTCGTCGCCGCTGCCGGCGACGACGCGGCGCTCGCAAGCCGGGCCGCGCAAGGCGATCAGGATGCATTCGCACGGATCATGCGTCGCTACAACCAGCGGTTGTATCGACTCGCAGTGAGCGTCATGGGCGACGCGAGCGAAGCGGAAGACGTGCTGCAGGAAAGTTACGTGCGCGCGTTCTATGCGTTCGCCACCTATTCCGGCGCGGGCAACCTGGGTGCATGGCTCGCCCGCATCGTGCGCAACGAAGCCATCGACCGCGTGCGCGCGCGAGAGAGCCGCCGCAACCATATCGCAATCGAAGCCGATCTCGGCGCGCAGTCCGGGGAGGACGAGATCAACGTGACGAGCGAGCCAACGACAAGCAACCCGGCGCTGATCGACCCGCAGGCGCTCGCCTCGAACGCGGAGCTGCGCAAGCTGCTCGAAAGCGCGATCCAGCGCCTGCCGGAGCAGTTCCGAACCGCGTTCGTATTGCGCGAGGTCGAAGGACTGTCGGTCGAGGAAACAGCCGAGTACCTCGGCATCCCGCCGGCGACGGTCAAGACTCGCGACCATCGCGCGCGCAACCTGCTGCGCGGCTATCTCAGCGAGAACATCGACGCGACCATTCCGCAGACGTTCCCGTTCCTCGGCGCACGCTGCAACCGCATCGTCGAGAAAGTGCTCGCGCGGTTGAAGATGTGATCCTTAGGCGCCGTACGACCCCGAGGTGGTCGTACCTCCATGCCCCGTCCAGTTCGTGTGGAAGAACTTGCCGCGCGGCTGATCGACCCGCTCGTACGTGTGCGCGCCGAAGTAGTCGCGTTGCGCCTGGAGCATGTTCGCCGGCAAGCGCTCCGAACGATAACCATCGAAGTATGCAAGCGCCGAGCTGAGGCACGGCACCGGTACGCCGCTCTGCACGGCCGCGACGACCGCGCGACGCCAACCGACTTGCCGACTCGACACTGCGTCCCGGAAGAACGGATCCAGCAGCAGGTTCACGAGCCCTGGCTCGCGGTCGAAAGCCTTCTTGATGTCGCCGAGGAACGCCGAGCGGATGATGCAGCCGCCGCGCCAGACGAGCGCGATGCCGCCATAGTTCAAGCTCCACTTGTAGGTCTGCGCCGCCGCGCGCAGCAACTGATAGCCCTGCGCATAGCTGATGATCTTGGATGCATAGAGCGCGCGCCGCAGATCGTCGACGAGCGCAGCACGATCGCCCGCGAAGCTGCTGCCTTCATAGCGCAGCTGCTTCGACGCCGCGACGCGCTCCTCTTTCATCGCTGACAGCGCACGCGCGAACACGGCTTCGCTGATGAGGGTCAGCGGCACGCCTTCCTGCAGTGCCTCGATGACGGTCCACTTGCCGGTGCCCTTCTGGCCGGCGGCATCGAGGATCGCGTCGACGACGTACTCACCCTCGCTCGACTTGTAGGCAAGGATGTCGCGCGTGATCTCGATGAGATAGCTGTCGAGCTCGCCCTTGTTCCATTCCGCGAGCACGGCGTGCATCTCCCGGTTGTTCATGCCGAGCACGCGCTTCATCACGTCGTATGTCTCGGAGATCAGCTGCATGTCGCCGTATTCGATGCCGTTGTGAATCATCTTCACGAAATGGCCGGCGCCGTCCTCGCCCATCCAGTCGCAGCACGGCTCGCCTTCCGGCGTGCGCGCACAAACGGCTTGAAAGATCGGCTTGATATGCGGCCATGCAGCCGCGCTGCCACCCGGCATCAGCGACGGACCGGTCAGCGCGCCTTCCTCGCCGCCGGACACACCTGAGCCGACGTACAACATGCCGGCCGCCTCGACCTGCTTCGTGCGCCGGATCGTGTCGGTGAACAAGCTGTTGCCGCCGTCGATCAGAATGTCGCCTTGGTCGAGCAGCGGCAGCAGCTCGTCGATCACCGCGTCGACGGCCGGGCCGGCCTTGATCAGCATCAGGATCTTGCGCGGCCGCTGCAGTGCTGCCACCAGCTCAGCGGGCGTGCGTGCACCGACGAACTTCTTGTCGCGGCCGCGACTGCCGAGAAACTGGTCGACGCGCGACGCGGTGCGGTTGTACACCGCGACCCGAAAGCCCTTGCTCTCCATGTTCAACGCGAAGTTCTCGCCCATCACGGCGAGCCCGATGAGACCGATATCGGCGAGCGGTTGC
>CADEEJ010000080.1:12346-16000 GCA_902826315.1 uncultured Steroidobacter sp. | reverse complement strand
CTTCGTGTTGCGTGCCAACGCTTCCGTATACCCGTCGCGCCAGGCCGCGATGATTGCGCCGAACGTCGGACGTGGCACGCGGATCGTGTCGACGACGATGTAGTCGACGTGCAGATCTTCGAAACCGAGCTGCTTCATCATCGACCACGTGCGGCGTCCCACGCGCGCGTCGGTGCCGGTTGCGTGCGTGAAAGGAATCACGCCTTCGTGCCACAAGCGGTCCGGATCGGCCTTGTCCGCGGCCGAGTGGATCATTCCATAGTCCTCGCTCAGCACGTGCACCCAGCCGCCCGCCCGGCAGATGCGGCGCAGCTCGGCCAGCACGCGTTGCGGCTCGGGCACCGACTGCGTCATGTGCCGACACACAACGAGGTCGAACTGTGCCGCCGCGAACTGCAGCTCGAACGCGTCGCCCTGCTGGAACCTGACGCGCGGTGACAGCGCCGCGTAGCGCCGGCGCGCATACCCGACAGAGCCTTCCAGGATATCGACGCCGACCAGCTCGGCTTCCGGATAACGCCGCGCGAGCCGCGACGTGATCTCGCCACTGCCGCAACCGATGTCGGCAATGTGGGCGGCCACGGGCAGCTGGTAGCGCTCGAACAGCGCCTGCTCCTGCGGCCAGATCGCGTCGGCCTGCGCGGCCAGATTGCGCAGCATCGACTCGTCGGCCATCTGCTCGGCCTGGGGATTGCGCTCGTTCATGTGTCCGCTGCAACCTTTCGGGGCGTACTAGCGTCCCAGAAGGCAGAACATCTCGCCAGAGGGGAACCTCCATGTCTGTCCGTTTCGCAACCCTCAGCAATGCTTTGGGACTCTGTCTCGTCGCCTGCTCCTTCGCCGCACAGGCGGCCGAGAAACGCCTCGACCGCACCTTCAGCGTCGCCCCGGGCGGCCGGCTGACGATCGAGTCCGAAGGCAGCGACCTGCGCGTCGAAGGCACCTCGGGCAACCAGGTCGTGGTGCACATCCTGGTCACCGGCTCGGAACGTGCCGTGGAGCGCATCACACTGTCCGCTGAGCAGAGCGGCAGCGACGTCGCGGTCGTCACGAAGCAGGGCTCCGGCAAGTGGACGGATTGGCTGGGCGGCTGGAACCTGGACGGCAAGATCGAGGTGAAGGTGCCTCGCGACTACAACATCGACATCCGCACCTCGGGCGGCGACATGACGGTCGCGCAGCTGCGCGGCAGCGCCCGCGGCAGAACTTCGGGCGGCGACATCCGGATCACCGAGGTCCAGGGACCCGTCGACATGAGCACTTCCGGCGGCGACGTGCGCGTCGAGCAGATCGAAGGCGAAACCCGCCTCAACACTTCGGGTGGCGATATCGAGATCGTGCGCGTCAACGGCAATCTCGATGCGAAAACCTCGGGCGGCTACATCCATCTCGACGACGTCGCCGGCAAAGTCAACGCGCGCACCTCCAGCGGCAACGTCATCGCCCGGGGCATCCGCGGCGATTCCGACCTGAAGACTTCCGGCGGCGACATCCGCGCGACGATCGACGGCAAGATCGCCGCCCACACGTCCGGCGGCGACGTCACGGCGGAGCTGGTCGGCGCGAACCGCGGTATTTCCGTGTCGAGCTCCGGCGGCGATCTCACCGTCCGGGTACCGAAGGACACGAAAGGCGAGCTCAACGCTGCGACCAGCGGCGGCTCGGTGCGCACGGAGTTGCCGGTCACGACGACGGAGATGGGCGAGCACCGGCTGACCGGCACCATCAACGGCGGCGGCGATCCGATCTACGCGCGCACTTCGGGCGGCAGCATCAAGGTGGTCGTGGCCGGGGCGACGCAGGCCAGCTCGAACTAGGCGTCGATATAAGCAAGAGCCGGGGCTTTCTTTTGCCCCGTGCGGCGCCGAAACTGCCCGCCTCGTCGTTGGGCTGAAGGAGTCGGGTCGTGCTGCGAATTCATCGATTGCTGGCAACCGTCGCGCTCGCGACCGGTCTGGCGGCTTCCCCCGGCTTCGCGGCGCAATCCTCGCCCGCGGCCGCCCCCGGCGCGAACGCCGACTCGGCCGCGCTGCATCGCCTGTTCGAGGATTACTTCGAGCGCCAGCTGCAGCTCAACCCGCTGCTGGCGACATTCATCGGCGATCACCGCTACGACGACAAATTCACGAACACTCTCTCGCCCGGGCACATCGCCATCGCGCTCGAAGTCGACCGCAAGGCACTCGCCGAGGCGCAGAAGTTTGCCGGGCGACAGCTGTCGGACGCCGACCGCCTGAGCGTGGAGATCTTCATGTTCGATCTGCGCGCCTCGATCGACGGCGCGAAGTTTCCGGGCGAGCTGGTGCCGATCAACCAATTCCAGAGCATCCCGACGCTGATGCCGGTGCTGGGCTCCGGCTCGAGCGCGCAGCCATTCGCGACCGCCGCCGACTACGACCGTTTCCTCGGGCGCATGCGCGAGTACATCGTGTGGTCGGACCAGGCGATCGCGAACATGCGCAAGGGACTCGCGCAGAACCTGACGTATCCGCGCGTGCTGATGGAGAAAGTGCTGCCGCAGCTGAAGGACGTCATTGCCGCGGATCCGCAACAAAGCCTGTTCTACACGCCGCTCAAGAGTTTTCCGGACGCCGTTGCTCCGGCCGATCGCACGCGCCTGCAGGCCGCGTACCGCGACTCGATCGCGAAGGAGATCAATCCGGCGTACCAGCGGCTGCACGACTTCATCCGCGACGAGTACCTCAAGAGCGCACGCACGCAAGTGGGTTGGTCGACGGTGCCGCATGGCAGCGAGTGGTATGCGTACCTCGCCCGGGTCTCGACCACGACCGACCTGACGCCGGACGCGATCCACCAGCTCGGCCTGAAGGAAGTCGCCCGCATCCGCGGCGAGATGGAACAGGTCAAGACGCAGGTCGGCTTCAAGGGCGATCTCGCCGCGTTCTTCAAGTTCCTGCAGGACGACCCGCAGTTCTACTACGACAGCGGCCCCGCACTGGTGCAGGGCTTCCGCGATCTGAAGAAGAACATCGATGCGAAGCTGCCGAAGCTGTTCAACGATTTCCCGAAAGCGGATTACGAAGTGCGCGAGGTCGAGCCGTTCCGCGCGCAGAGCGCGGCCGGCGGCTTCTATCAATCGCCGTCGGCCGACGGCTCGCGCCCCGGCATCTTTTACGTCAACACCTTCAACCTGAAGGCGCAGCCGAAGTTCGGCATGGAGACGCTGTCGCTGCACGAAGCCGCGCCCGGCCACCATTTCCAGATCGCGATCCAGCAGGAGCTGGAAGAGCTGCCGCGCTTCCGGCGCTTCGGCAACGGTTACGTCGCCTACCAGGAAGGCTGGGCGCTGTACGCGGAGTCGATCGGCAAGGAGCTGGGAATGTTCACCGACCCGTACCAGTACTACGGGCGGCTGGCCGACGAGATGCTGCGCGCGATGCGGCTGGTCGTCGACACGGGCCTGCACACCAAGGGCTGGACGCGCGAGCAGGCGATCAAGTACATGGGCGACAACTCGTCGATGGCGGCGAGCGACGCCACCTCTGAAGTCGAGCGCTACATCGCCATCCCGGGACAGGCGCTCGGCTACAAGGTCGGCCAGCTGCGCATCACGGAGCTGCGCAAGAAGGCGCAGGCCGCGCTCGGCTCACGCTTCGACGTGCGTGAGTTCCACAGCGTCGTGCTGCGCGACGG
>CADEEJ010000080.1:8147-12246 GCA_902826315.1 uncultured Steroidobacter sp. | reverse complement strand
TCACCACACTTCGCAGCGTTCTTCCGGCTTGCGCACCATCGGCGCGCCGGCCTTGCACTGAAACGCCTTCTGGAACTCCGGTGAGTTCGACACCGAGCCGATGACGCGGTACTTCGCGATCGGGTGCGGGTCCCCCTGCACCATCGTGCGCGCGAACTCCGGGCGCACCTCGTCGCCGCGGAACTGGCCCCACGCGATGAAGAACTGCTGGTCCGGCGTGTAGCCGCCGATCGTCGGCGCCGGCGGCTTGCCGCGCTGGGAGATCTGGAACGCGCGGTACGCGATCTTGGCGCCCGCGAGATCGCCGATGCTCTCGCCCAGCACCAGCTTGCCGTTGTGGTGCACGCCGGGCTCGATGAAGTAGCCCTCGTACTGCTTCACCACGCACTGGCCACGCTCCTCGAATTTCTTCAGGTCCGTGTCGGTCCACCAGTTCTTCAGCCGCCCCTGCGCGTCGAACTGTGCGCCCTGGTCGTCGAAGCCGTGGCTGATCTCATGACCGATCACCACGCCGATCGCACCGTAGTTCACGGCATCGGCCACCTGCATGCTGAACGCCGGCGGCTGCAGAATGCCCGCGGGGAACACGATCTCGTTCAGCGTCGGGTTGTAATACGCGTCTGAAGTCGGCGGCGTCAGGCCCCAGCGGCCGCGATCGATCGGCTTGTCGATCTGCCTGTGATCGTCCTGCACGCCGAACTTCTGTGCCGCGAGCACGGACTCCCAATAGGCGTCGCGACGCACGGCGACCGTGCTGTAGTCCTTCCACTTGTCCGGATAGCCGATTTTCGGGTTGAACGTGCCGAGCTTCTCCAGCGCGCGCGCCTTGGTCTGCGGGCTCATCCAATCGAGCCCTTCGATCGTCTCCTTCATCGCCAGGCGCAGGTTCTTCACCAGCTCCTGCATGCGCGCCTTCGCCTCGGGCGGGAAGTACTTCTCGACGTACTTGCGACCGAGCGCTTCGCCGAGCAGCCCGTCCGTCGATTCGACGCAGCGCTTCCAGCGCGGCTTCATCTCGCGCGCGCCGTTGAGGAACGCGCCGCGGAACGCGAACTCCGCCTTGACGAAGTCGCTGGACAGCGAGGGCGCAGCGGAGTCGAGCACGCGCGAGCGTAGATAAGTCTGCCAATCGGCGAGCGACGTCTCGCGCAGCTGACGTCCGAACTCCTGCATGAGCTTCGGCTCGTTGAGGTTCAGGTCGCCTTGCGGCAGACGAACGGCCGCGTAGTAGCCGGTCCAGTCGAACGCGGGCGCGAGCTTCTGCAGCTCTGCGAACGTCATCTTGTGATCGGTCTGCTGCGGATCGCGCAGCGCGACGTTGTCGAGCGACGCGTTGGCGTATTGCTTCTCCAGGCGCAGCACAGTGCCGGCCGCCGCCTTCGCCTGCGCCTCGGTGCTGCCGGTCAGCGTGAACAGGCGCTGCATGTATGCCAGGTACTTCTCGCGTGCTTCCTTGAAGCGCGCGTCGTCCTTCAGGTAGTAATCGCGATCCGGCATCGCGAGCGAGTTGTTGTAGTACTGCGAGATCACGAACGACGGGTTGTGCGCATCCGAATCGCCGAGCACGACGAACGGCGCGGCGATGCCCGCAGCGTGCAGTTCGCCGAGTGTCTTCTGCAGATCGGCGGTGCTGTGGATAGCGTCGATTTGCGCGAGCAACGGCGCCACCGGCTTCGCACCCAGACTGTCCGCCTGCGCTTCATTCATGCAGCCAGCGTAGAAATCGCCGGTCAGCTGCTCGATGCTGCCGCGCTGCGCTTTCGCAGCGGCAGCCTGCTCGAGAATCCCGCGCAGCTGTTCCTTGGTCGCCTCGCCGGCTGCCCAGCGACGGCTCCAGCGCGGCATCGATGCGGGAATCGGATTCTCCGCGCGCCAGCGGCCGTTGGAGAACGCGAAGAAGTCCGTGCATGGATCGACCTTGCGGTCGATGTCACCAACCTGCACGCCTTGCAGTGCGTTGTTGTCGGCTGCAGTCGCAGAGCACGCGACGAGCAACGTGAGCACCAAGTGTCCGCTCCGCACGATACGCATGGAAACCTCCGCGCTTCTTCTTGTCGAGGGCGCGTATGGTAATGCAGAAGAGTGAAAAAAAGCCCGCGGACACTCGCGTGTCCGCGGGCAACGTTGGTCGTTGTTACAGCGAGCGCAGGAAGTTCAGAACGTCTTGCCTGCCACCCTGACTGAGCGAGTTGTAGCGATTGACGACCTCATTCGCCTCGGACGGACCGAACTGCGAATTGCCGCCGCTGCGATGAGCCGCGATCGCTGCCCGCAGATCGGACGTGCGTCCGTCGTGCAGGAAGAAGATGCGCTGACCCAGGCCCCACAGCGGCGCGGTCCGGAACTCATCCGCGCGTGCTGCGCCTTGCAGGACGTTGTCGGCCAACCCTGGCCCCATCTGGTGGAGCGCGAGGTCGGAGAACAGATTCGCGTCCTTGCCGCTCAGCGCCGCGACCGTCGAAGTGCCGGTGCGCAGCGTCGGCGTGTGGCACAGACCGCAACCGACCGCAGTGAAGTTCGCGCGACCGCGCGAGATCGAAGCGGAACCGCCCGGTGAAGTCGTCGACGGAGTCGGCGGCGCCAGGAAGCGCATGAAGAACGCGAACTTCTCCACCGCGCTCACCGTGTCCGTCGGCAGCGGGCCGTCGACGTTGGTCACGTCGTTCGGCAACGATGCAAACTGACAACGCGGGTTCTGGTCGCGCTCGACCTGGAACAGCTCGTTCGAGATGCCCATCTCGACGTTGTACGCTTCGCCGGAGAACAGCAGCAGCGACTGGTTCTGCGCCTTCCAGCCGAAGCGCGAGACCGTGCCGTCGTTGCCGTTGCGGTTCAGACGCCCGCTGATGCCGAGCGCCGCTTTCGTGTTCGGGCTCGCGTTGACGTTATTGATCAGCGTCTGGTCCGTGATCATCTCCATCAAGCCCGCGCCGAACGTCGGCGTGGGAATGCGGAAGATCACGTTGTTCCGCGCCACTTCTCTCGCAAAGTCGTCCTGCACGGCGTTGCAGCTCGAGGCATCGCCGGTGCTGTCGACACGGCCACGAATCGTGAACAGCGCATGCACGCCGCCGTCACGACTGCCGTCCGGATTGAACTTGAAGCGCGCTTCGCGCACCGGCCCGTTCAACGTGATGAACGAAGGCACGGTGTTCTGCGCGCCGAACGCCGTCGCCACTCCTACCTGCGGATTCACGGACGGCGAAGTGCCGCCGACCGCGGGCTGCAGGTGACAGCCGGCGCAACCATCCAGGTTGAAGCGCGGGCCCATGCCCTCGCCGACGCCTTCCGCCTCTTCGAAATCTTCGAGCCCGACCTCGAAGAACGAGTGCTCGTTGTCCGTGAGATCCGCGAACGGCAAGCCGGCTCCCGGATCGCCGCCGCGCACGCCAGGATCGACTTGCGCGTGTGCCGTCGTCGCCAATGCGGCTGCGGCCAGGCCAGCCCAGACGGCCCTCCTCAACAATTGATGAGCTTCCATATGCAAACCCCTTTTGAGTCTCTTTCGGTTCTTGATGTGTCGATGACCCGCTTCCGAGTTGGCATCCCATCGCGCAACTCACGCAGGCCCGACGGCACGAACTCGATGTTCGGGAAGAGACAGGGGAGGACGACAGACCGTGCGTGCGCTCGTGAAATGCCATGTTGGGTCTGCCGGCAACCCCGCTATCCACGAACGCTGTTCGGGACCGGAGGCTTTGCGTCCCCATCTTTCGACGGGTTTGCCAAAACGAGCGCGCGCAGTGTGCTCCGGCAGACAGAGTCTACCCATCTATATTTCCGCCGTTATTTCCGCTGCTAGTGCGCCTGCCTAGCGACGCGGCAGTTTTTCGATGAGCGTGAGCAGGCGTGCGAGCGCGCCGCGGTTCAACTGTAAAATCGCGTGCGCGCTCGCGATCATCTGGTCGCGACGTGCAGCGTTCGTCAGCAAATCGAGCACGGCTGCGCCGAGCTCCGTTGCAGATTCAACCTGCAGTGCAGCCCCGCGTGAGAGAAAGTCCTGCGCGATGTCCGCAGCGTTGAACGTGTGCGGACCGACGACGATCGGTCGATTCAGTGCCGCGGGCTCCAGCAGATTATGTCCGCCGATCGGCACCAG
>CADEEJ010000080.1:0-8047 GCA_902826315.1 uncultured Steroidobacter sp. | reverse complement strand
AGCACGATGTCTTCTTCGCGCTCGTGTGTGCTGCCGGCGATCCACGTCGGTCGATGCGCGAGCTCCGCACGAATGTGCGCGCCGGCGCGACGCACGTCCTCGGGTACTTCGAGATCGAACTTGATGTTGCCGGTGACATGAACGGTAGCCTCCGGGATGCCGATTGCACGAAAGCGCTCTGCATCCGCGTCGGTCTGTGCTGCGATGGTCACGTCGCAGGCGAGCGCGTCGCGAAACAATCCCGCGAACCGCAGGTGGCGCCGCCCGGAACGATCGGAGATGCGCGCGCTGGCGAGCAGGATCGGAATCCGCCGCGCGTAGCAGGCGCGATAGAGGTTCGGCCAGATCTCGCGTTCCATGACGATCGCCAGCGCCGGTGTCGTGCGATCGAGAAACCGCCGCACCGCTCCCGGCAGGTCGTACGGCAGATAAGCATGACGCACCGAGTCGCCGAAGATGGCACGCACTCGCTGCGCACCAGTCGGCGTCGCCGTCGTGACGAGCAGCGGATGCTGCGGATAGCGAGATGCGAGCGCCCGCACCAGCGCGGCAGCGGCCTGCACTTCGCCGACCGAGACAGCGTGGATCCAGATCGGCCTGGCCGTGAAGCGCAGCTGCGTGAAGCCAAGTCGCTCCGGCAAGCGGTCGCGATAGGACGGGTCGCGCAGCCCGCGCAGAGCGGTTGTTGCAAAAGCCAAGGGCGCGACGACGTACAGGAGGGCCGAGTACAGGAGCCTCAGCATGTTGCGATGTTCTTATAGATGTCTAACATGCGCGCCGATGGTACTCGAACACGAGCACGATCCAGAACGTGTCCCGCTCTATCGCTTCCTGGGTCCCCGGTACTGGCTGCTGTGGGTCGGCCTGGGACTGGTGCGCGCGCTCAACACATTGCCGCTGCGTTGGCAGATGGCAGTCGGCCGTGGCCTGGGACGCATCGCCTACGCATTGAGTCGGCGCGACCGCCGCATTGCCGACATCAACGTCCGGCTGTGCCTGCCCGGCCTGACCGAGGAAGAGCGCACCGACCTGGTCAAGGACCACTTCGAGGCGCTCGGCTGTGCGCTGCTCGAAACCGGCATGGTCTGGTGGGCGAGCGCCAAGCGCCTGCAGCGGTTGGTCGACTTCGAGGGCGAGGAGCATTTGCGCGCAGCCCTCGCGCAAGGCCGCGGTGCGCTGATGCTGAGCGCACACTTCACGACGCTCGAGATGGGCGCACGGGCCCTGACGCTGCTCGGTCCGACCAGCATCATGTACCTCACGCCGAAGAACGCATTGGTCGCGGAGCTGTCGCGCCGTAACCGCGGCCGGCACACGGTCCGAGCGATCTCCAGCGATCGTGTGCGCGACCTGCTGCAGAGCCTCAAGAGCAACCTGCCCGTGTGGTATGCGCCCGATCAACGCTACACCGACAAGAACAGCGAGCTCGTGCCGCTCTTCGGCCAACCCGCCGCCTCGAACGTCGCGACGTCGCGCCTCGCGAAGATCTCCGGCGCGCCGGTGCTGCCGTACTTTCCCAAGCGGCGCGCCGACAATCGCGGCTACGTGATCCAGATCCACGCGCCGCTCGACAACTTTCCCTCCGCGGATCCGGTGGCCGACACGCGCCGCTTTCACGAATTGATCGAGTGCAACGTGCGGGATCATCCGGAGCAGTACCTCTGGACGTACAAGCGCTTCAAGCGGCCGGGGCCGGACGGCGACCCGTACCGCTCATGAGCATTCATCCCCGGTACTGGCCCACGTGGCTCGCGCTCGGCATCCTGCGCGTGTTCGAGCCGCTGCCGTTCCCTTTGCTCGTCTGGCTCGGCCGGCGCGTCGGCGGCGTCATCGGGCGGCTGCCGCTCGGGTTCGTGCGCATCGCGCGGCGCAATCTGGAGTTGTGCCTGCCGGAGCTGTCAGCGGTCGAGCGCGAAAAAATCCTGCGCGAGCACTTCCGCAGCCTCGGTATCGGCATCTTCGAAACTGCGATCAGCTGGTGGAGCTCCGACGAGCGCATTCGCCAGCTGACTCGACTCGAAGGCGAAGAACATCTGAATGCCGCTCTGGCGCGCGGCCGTGGCGCAATCCTGCTCAGTGCGCACTTCACGACATTGGAAATCGGCGCGCGTGCGCTGTGCGCGCGAGTCGCGGCCAGCATCATGTATCGCCCGACGCGCAACGTCGTGCTCGAACGCTTCTTGATGCGCAATCGCGGGCTGCGGGCCAAGCGTGCGATTCCGCGAGATGACGTCCGCACGTTGATCACTGCGCTCAAGAGCAACGAGCCCGTGTGGTACGCACCGGATCAGAGCTATCGCAAGAAAGGTGCGGAGATGGTGCAGTTCTTTCATCTGCCCGCCGCCACGAACACCGCGACGTCGCGTCTCGCGCGCATGACCGGCGCAGCGGTGCTCCCGTACTTCCCCGAGCGCTTGCCGGGCTCACAGGGTTATCGGATGGTGATCCAGCCGATGCTCGACAACTTTCCGACCGACGAGCCGGCGGCGGATGCCCGGCGCTTCAACGAGCTGATCGAAGCGCAAGTGCGCCGCGTGCCTGCGCAGTACTTGTGGATCCATCGGCGCTTCAAAGGGCTGACGCCCGACTATCCCAACTACTATTCGTAGCCCGCCATCAGCCAGGCCCACTGCTCGGCCGTGAAGGCGACAGCGCTTCGCTGCGCCTTGGTCTTCTCCAACGAGCGCCGCAGGCGAGCCAGAACGTCCTGTTCCCACGAGCCGCGCGCCTCGATGCGCCCGCGGTCGAAGTCGAGCAGATACACGCGCGGCGCGACTGCATGCTCGATCAGAATGTTGTGCGCATTCAGATCTGCGTGATGGACACCTTCGCGGTGAAAGGCGGCGATCGTCTTGCCGACGATCGACCACTGCTCCGCCGGCAATTGCGCGCCGGTGATCGCGTCGGCCAGCGTGCGGCAGTCGGGCAGGTATTCCGTGATCAGGTCTGCAGTGTAGGTCAGCGCGCCGCGGACATAACGCGCGGCAACCGGTGCGGGCACTGGCAAGCCGCGACGACGCAGCTCCGCGAGCAAACGCCACTCCGCGAACGAGCGTGTGCGCGCCTCGCCGAGCCAGAAGTAGCGGTCGCGAGAGATGCGGGCGATGAGCCCGCCGCGCCGATAATGCCGCAATACCCAGCGCTGCTCGCCGCTGCCGACGACGGCAATCGACGCACGCCCGCCCGCGATTTCCTGCAGCGAGCCTTCCGCCCGCCAGTGCTCGACATCGAACAGCTCCGCGCCCGGCTTACGCAAGCGCGAGGTGTCGTATAGGATGCCGCCGCCGGCGGTGCGCAGTTGACCTTCTGAGATGGCAAGCATGTACAACAATTCTAGCCGCTCGCCGCGGACCTGCAGCATCTGATGCCCAATCGCTTCGACACTCCACCGGCCAGCGTCTGCATCCTGCGCCTGTCCGCCATCGGCGATACCTGTCACGTGCTGCCGGTCGTGCGGACGCTGCAGCGTGCCTGGCCCGATACGCGCTTCACCTGGATCATCGGCCGCGTCGAGGCGAAGCTGCTCGGCCACATTCCCGACATCGAGTTCATCGTCCTCGACAAGAAGAGCCTGGCGGGCTCTTACCGCCTGCTGCGCGAGCAGATGCGGGGCCGGCATTTCGACGTGCTCATGCACATGCAGGTCGCGTTGCGCGCCAGCCTGCTCTCGACGCTGGTGCCGGCGCGAACCAAGCTCGGGTTCGACCGCAAGCGTGCGCGCGAGCTGCAGTGGCTGTTCACGACCAACCGCATCGTGCCCACCGGGCGGCAGCACGTCATGGACGCGCTGTTCGGCTTCGCCGAGAAGTATCACGTCTACGAAAAGCTGCTGCGCTGGGATATTCCGATTCCGCAGGCCGCGCGCGACTACGCGCGGCGCGTGATCCCCGACGACTCGAAGACGTTGATCATCAGTCCCTGCTCCAGTCATCGGCTGCGCAACTGGCGGGCCGAGTACTACGCACAGATCGCCGACTACGCCATCAGCGCGCTCGGGATGCGCGTCGTGCTGTGCGGCGGCCGCAGCGAGATCGAACAGCGCACGGGCGAAGCGATCGTGCGGAACATGACCGAGCGCTGCGAGAACACCATCGGCCAGGACACGTTGCTGGAGTTTCTTGCGACGCTGGAGCGCGCGATTGCGATCGTCACGCCGGACTCCGGACCGGCGCACATGGCGACCGCAGTCGGCACTCCGGTCGTGGGATTGTATGCAGCGACCAATCCGCAACGCTCGGGCCCGTACCTGAGCCGCCAGTGGTGCGTCGACAAGTACGACCAGGCAGCCCGCCGGCTGCTCGGCAAGCCTGCAGCCGATCTGCCGTGGACGACCAAGATCGAGCGCCCGGGCGTGATGGACCTGATCACCCCGGATGACGTCATCAAGAAACTGCACAGCGTGCTGCTGGCACTGGCGCGGAAAAGATAAACTCCGCGCATGCCGGCCGCCCCTGCCCTCCCGCTCAGCCTGGTCGTAATCGCACGCAACGAGGCGCCGATCATCGGGCGCTGCCTGGACAGCGTGCCGTTCGCCGCCGAAAAGCTCGTGATCGACTCGGGCAGCACCGACGGCACGCAGGAAGTTGCTACACGGCACGGTGCGCGCGTCGTGCATCAGGATTGGCTCGGCTTCGGCCCGCAACGCAACTTCGGCAGCACGCAGGCGAGTCACGAGTGGATCCTCGCTCTGGACGCGGACGAGGCGCTGTCGACCGAGCTGGCCGAGGAGATGCAGCGCCGATTGCCGCAGCTCATGCAATCGCAGTGTGCCGGCGCGATCCTGCGGCGCCAGACCTGGTACATGGGCGCGCCGATGCGCTGGTATCGCCCGATGATGGGCGAGCGGCTGGGCCGGCTCTATCATCGCGGCCGGGCGCGCTGGACCGACGTGCGCGTGCACGAGTCGCTGCGCTTCGATGGCCCGACGGAAACCTTCGCGCGGCCGTTCATCCATCTGAACAATCCGACGCTCGTCCACAAGCATCTCAAGACTGTGCGCTATGCGGAGCTCAAGGCGCGCGACTGGCTCGATCGCGACAAGTCGCCGCAGATGTGGCTGCTGCCGTTCGTGCGCTTTGCGGCTTTCTTCAAGGACTACGTGCTGCGGCTCGCGTTCCTCGACGGCTGGCGTGGCTACGTCGTCGCGCAGGTCGCGGCCTCATATGCCATCTACAAGCGCATGCGTTACTACGAGATGAAGCGCAACCCTGCCTCGCGCGAAGCAGCGGCGCAGCTGCTGCGCAGCTACGATCTCGACCCATGATGAATACTCGATGAGTGCGAAGCACTACCTTCTCTATGGCTCGGAGCGCTATGCGCTCGCCATTCTGCGACCGCTGCAGGCCGCGATCCGCGAGCGCGGGCACGAGGCCGCATGGTTCTTCGACGGGCCGGGCGGCGAAGAGCTGCAGTCCGGCGAGACGCTGCTACCCTCGACCGACGCAGTGCGCGATTTCGCGCCAATCGCCGTGCTGACCTCCAGCAACGCCGTGCCGCATTTCTTTCCTGGCGTGAAGACCGAAGTCTTCCATGGCTTCGACGCCGGCAAGCCGCGCCACATCTACATCCGCGGCTTCTTCGACCTGTACTGCACGACCGGCCCGCGCGACACACGCGCGTTCGAGGCGAAGGCGCGCGAGGTCGGCCACTTCGCCGTGCACGAAACCGGCTGGCCGAAGCTCGACCCGTTCATGCGCGTGCATGGCGCCGGCGATCCGCCACCCGTGCGCGCGAAACCGGCGATCCTCTATCACTCGACGTTCTCGCCATCGTGGAGCGCCGCGCCGGTTCTCTACGAGACGATCCGCGACCTGTCGCGCAGCGGGCGCTGGCAATGGATCGTGACGCTGCATCCGAAGTCGGACCGCGAGACGGTGGAACGCTACCGCGCGCTGCAAGGCGAGCACCTGCGGTTCGCGACCGAAGACAACATCCTCGACCTGTTCCCGCAGGTCGACATGATGATCTCGGACACGTCGTCGGCGCTGAACGAGTTCCTGCTGACCTACAAGCCGGTCGTCACGTTCAAGAATCGCCGGCCCGGCCCGCAGCTGATCGACATCGACAAGCCCGAGCTGCTGTTGCCGTCGATCGAGCGCGCGCTGGCGCGGCCGCCGGAGCTGATGGATGCGGTCCGCGAGTTCGCCGATTCGATTCACCCGTATCGCGACGGCCGTTCGAGCGAGCGCGTGCTCGACGCGGTCGATCAGTTCATCGCCGCCGGCGCGCGCAATCCGCGAGCGAAACCGCGCAACTGGTGGCGCAAGCTGAAGATCCGCCGGCGCATCCGCTACTGGGGCCGGGCGTAGAGGAGCAGGAAATGGCAGTGGAAATCACAGTCCCGATCTCGCCGGGCGAGCTGGTCGACAAGATCACGATCCTCGAGATCAAGTCCGCGCGCATGACCGATGCCGCGAAGCTCGCGAACGTGCGCACCGAGCTCACGTTGCTGCAGGACACGTGGCGCTCGTCCGCCTACGCGTCGCACGACATCACCGCGCAGTGGGCGGCGCTGCGCGCGATCAACGAGAAGCTATGGGACATCGAAGATGACATCCGCGACCAGGAGCGCGCGCGCACCTTCGACCAGAAGTTCATCGAGCTGGCACGTGCGGTCTACATCACGAACGACGAGCGCGCCGCGGTGAAGCGCGACATCAACACGCGCCTCGGCTCGAGGATCGTCGAAGAGAAGAGCTACGCCAAGTACTAGCGCAACGTCACGGCCGTGTAAGCCGTGATCGCGATAGTCAAGGCGACCAGGCCGGCGATATCCAACGCGCTCAGCGTTCCGGCGGCACTCGACGGCTCGCGTTTGGCCAGCGTCCGTTCGCGATTGATCAGGAAGATCGGCACCGTGACGCTGATGGCGATCAGCATTCCGAACAACAAATACAGCCACACGCCACGCATGCCGAGGCGGCGCGCTTCCAGCACCATCCACACGAAGACCGCCAGCCCCAGAAAGAAGATGTCGACGGTGATCGAGCGGCTCGCCGGATTGACCAGCGTGTCCTGCCAGAACGTCTGCATCGTGCCCACGAAGCCGAGCGACGTGTAGGCCAGGTTGTTGCCCCACGTTCCGCCGAGCGCGAGCAGCGCGATCAGGCCGTAGGCGACGCAGAGAGCCTTGCGTGAAATCGGCATGGTTATTCTCCTTTCTTGTTCCAACGGATGACCGGCGACGAAGAATACATCGGGGCGGCAGCGGCCGAAAACGGCTAGTCGATGCCGCCCGCGGCGCGTATCGTCGGCGCATGGAAGAGATTCTCGGCCTCGACCGCGGCGCCCTCGATCGTGCACGCCTCAGCCGCGATGCCCGCTTCGACGGCCGCTTCTTCATTGCGGTCACCTCGACCGGCATCTACTGCCGGCCGATCTGCCCGTCGCCGACATCGAAGAGCACCAACGTGCGCTACTACGCCACGGCGGCCGGAGCAGCCGAGGCCGGCTTCCGGCCGTGCCTGCGCTGCCGCCCGGAAGCGGCGCCGGGTACGCCGGGTTGGCTCGGTACTTCTGCAGTCGTGCGGCGCGCGCTGCGCCTCATTCAGGAAGGCGTGCTCGATGAGATCTCGGTCGATGAGCTCGCGGAGCGCATCGGCATCGGCCCGCGCCATCTGCATCGCTTGTTTACCAAGCACGTCGGCGCCTCGCCGATCGCCGTCGCACAGACACGCCGGCTGCATTTCGCGAAGCGGTTGCTTGACGAGACGGATCTGCCGATCACGCAGATCGCGCTCGCATCGGGATTCGGCAGCTTGCGGCGGTTCAATTACACCTTCCAGCAAACGTACGAACGTGCGCCCCGCGATCTCAGGCGTCAGCGCCGTGGCGGAACCACGGCGGCGGCAGCCGGCGAAGTCGTCCTGAAGCTTTCCTTCCGGCCGCCGTATGACTGGCCGCAGGTACGGGATGCTCTCGCGGCGCGCGCGGTGCCGGGTGTCGAGCGAGTCGACGAGCGCGGCTATGCGCGCACTGTGAAGTCGGACGCTGGCGAAGCAATCGTTCAAGTCCGTGCCCTCGATCGCGCGGACGCGCTGGAGCTGCG
>CADEEJ010000079.1:5160-18912 GCA_902826315.1 uncultured Steroidobacter sp. | reverse complement strand
AAACATGAAGCGGCGGTGCCTCGTCAGCTGGCTCCTGATCTGCACCTTGCTGGCCGCTCCAGCCTCCGCGCAGGAGTTACGCGGTCGGCGGATCAGCGAGGTGCTCGACGAGCTGCGCTCGGCGGGGCTGACGTTCATCTACAACACGCAGATCGTGCCGAACGATCTGCGCATAGCGACTGAGCCCCAGGCTCGTTCTGGCGTGGAGCTGGCGCGCGAGATTCTGGCTGCGCGCGGCCTCGCGTTGTCGCAGGTCGCTCCCAATGTGTTCGCCGTCGTAGCGGATTCCTCGTCGCGCGATGCCGCTCGTGCCGCTGCCGCCGCTCCTGCGCAACCATTGCAACTCGAAGAAGTGATCGTGCAGACCAGCCGCTATCGGCTGGCTACCGGCGACCTGGCGACGCATACGTTCCTCACGCAAGAGCAAGTGAAGAACATGCCGCGGCTCGCGGACGAAACGCTGCGGGCGGTGCAACGCCTGCCCGGCACGACGACCAACGGCTTTTCCAGCATCGGCTCGGTGCGCGGCGGCGAGCCGAACGAGATTGCGATCGTGCTCGACGGGCTGCGGCTGTACGAGCCGTTCCACCTGAAGAATTTCCTGAGCCCGGTGAGCCTGCTGGATTCGCGGGTGATCGACGGTATCGAGTTCTATTCCGGCGGCTTTCCGGTCGTGTACGGCGACCGCATGAGCGCGATCATCGATGCCAGGACGGTGCGGCCGATGGACCCGCGCTACTTCGAGCTCGGGCTCAATCTGTTTCACGCCAGCGCACTCGCCGCGACGGAATTCGCCGACGGCCGCGGTCATGTACTCGTGTCCGGTCGCCGCAGCAACGTCGGCGACCTCGCCTACCTCAGCGAGAACGACTTCGGCGACCCGCAGTACTCCGACGGTTTCGCCCGCGCGGACTACGTGTTCAACAGCTCGACGCGCGCATCGCTCGAAACGCTTGCTTCCAGCGACTCGATCGTCGCGCGGCAGTCGGACGGACAGCAGCGCGCGCGCGCGAAATATCGCAACATTTACGCCTGGGCGACGCTCGACCACGACTGGAGCAACGGCGCGTCGACTCGCGTAGTCGCCTCGTTCACCGATCTGGACAACCGGCGCCAGGGCGAAGTCGACGACCCTGGCGTGCGCACTGCGCGCGTGCGCGACGAGCGACGGTTCCACGTCATCGGCCTGCGCCTCGAAAACAGCCTCGACACCGGCATGCTCGAACATCGCTTCGGTGCGGAGATCCGACGTCTGGGGGGCGACTACGATTACTCCAGCGAAGTGCACGCGCAACCGGGGTTTCCATTCCCGGGTTCGCCCGGTTTCGACACAGCGCGTGCGACTCAGCCGTCGCCGCAGGGCTACGAGTCGTCCGGTTACTGGGACATGCTGGCGCATTTCAACGAACGCTGGGCCGTGCAAGGCGGTGCCCGCATCGACACGCAGACTTACGACGGCTCCGACGACGGCGAGCAATGGAGCCCACGCCTCGGCGTGCTCTACACCCTGTCGCCGCAAACGCAGCTACGCGCGAGCGTCGGCCGCTTCGTGCAATTTCAAGGGATCAACGAGCTGCAGGTCGAGGATGGTGTCGATACTTTCTATCCGGCGCAGCACGCGTATCACTGGATCTTCGGCGTGGATCACGCATTTGCGACGGGACTCGACTTGCGGGTCGAAGCATTTCTCAAGGACTACCGACGCATCAACCCGCGCTTCGAGAACATTTTCGATCCGCTCGTGCTGTTGCCGGAAGCGGAGTCGGATCGCGTGCGGATTGCGCCGGACGCCGCGCGGGTGAGCGGGTTGGAAATGATGTTGCGCCTGAAGCCGCATGGCTCGTGGAGCGGCTGGCTCAGCTACAGCTGGTCGCGCGCGGAAGATCATCTGAACGGCATGCACGTGCCGCGCAGCTGGGATCAGCGCCACGCGGTGAATCTCGGCATCGTCTGGTCGAAGGGCCCGTGGAGCGCGACAGTGAGCGACAGCTACCATACCGGCTGGCCGAGGACGGTGTTTGAACTCACGGGTACCGCTACCGGCAATCCGCAGCTCGTGCTCTCGCGCCGCAATCGCGCGCGCCTCACCGATTACAATTCGCTCGACGTGCGCGTGACTCGCACGTTCGCGCTGCCTCGCGGCGCGCTCGATGTGTTTGTCGAACTGAGCAACGCGATCGACCGTGCGAACGCCTGCTGCGTCAAATCCGACGTCACACAGAATCCGGACGGCTCGCTGCGCTATGCGCGCGCCGAGGATTCGTGGCTGCCGCTGATCCCTTCCGTAGGTGTGTTGTGGCGGTACTAGGGACGAAGCCCGAGCGCAACGAAGTTCGAGACTTCGCGTGCGATCTGCCGCTGCTGTCCGGCGTCGCGCGGCACGTCGTCTTTGACGAGCCAGCTGACCAGACCCGGCAACATCAGCGCGCGCGCCTCGACGTCCTCGATCGGCGTGATGCTGCCTTCCTCGATGCCCTGACGGATGAGCCCGTGATACGCGTCGCCCAGCAGACCTGAGTTGCGATCGAACGCGGCCTGTCCTTCCGGCGACAGCGCGCCGTGACCGACGAGCGGCGACAGCGGTGTCTGCTCGTCGTTCGGATATGCAAGCGCGAGCGCGTGCATGGCTGCGGACAGCGCGTCGATACGCGAGCCTTTGTGCTCGAGCATGCGGTCCTTGATCAGGAAGAACATGCGGAACGCGCGGTCGTAGCAGGCGGAGACCAGGTCCTGCTTGCTGCCGATGTGATGATGCAGCGTCCGCTTGGTGGTGCCGACCTGTGCCGCGATCTCGTCGAGCGACGTCGCATCGATGCCCTTGCGGTTGAACAGCTTCGATGCGACTCGCAGCAGCGCCTCGACCTTCGCCTGTCCCGCGGCGTCACGGTCGAATGCGCTCACGACCCGCGGCGACAAGGCAGCGAGATCCAGCGGCTCGAACTCAGGCAGCCGTGCGGCGCGCGAGAAGCCTTCGAAGACGGTTGCGGTGGCGGCGGCGAGCAGCCTGGAGTGTCCCATCGGACCGACCTGGTGCGCCCACGGCCGCGCCAGCGGCGCCCAGGTCACGAGGCTGAGGATGATGCGCGCCGTGACTTCGACGTCGCAGCGCCTGAGCACACCTTCTTTCTCGCCGGTTTCCAGCACGTGCGCCAGGCGTGTCGCCAGCGCGTCGTAGAGGCCCTGGATCGTGTCGCGCTGAGTCTCGTTGAGCATCGCTATTTCGGCGCGCGCGGCAATCTCGGGCTCGTTTGGATCCAGCATGCGCGTGACGAACACGCGCAGCACATCGGCGGCAGTACCGCTGGCGCGACTGGCTTCGAGCAAGTGACGCGCAGTGATCTCGGCAGCACGCCGATAACACTGGAACACCAGGTCTTCGCGGTCGGCGACGTAGTAGTACATCGCGCCGCGCGTCACGCCGAGCTTCGCTGCGATTTCCGCGAGCGAGGTCAACAGCACCCCTTTCTCGTTGAGCTGGCGCGCGGCTTCGTCGAGCACGCGCTCATGCTTGTTCGCGGCGCTCGCGGTCGAGGTCGCAAGTTGTTCGACGGATGGCGTTGCAGGCATGGGAGATTCGTGGCGGGCCGCAGTGAGCGTACAGCTTTTTCCGCAATACGCACTAGCCGTCGCTCAGTCTGTCGTCGGCGGTGCACATCGTTAACCGATTCTGCTCGATGGAAATCGCTCTGCCTAATGGTTTTACATTCCGGTGTATATCTACACTTCTATAGCAAAACACGAAAAACCTGTGATATATCAGCCGTGCCGCCGACTCCGGCATGACCACGAACGACCGGGAGCGGCGGCGGGGCGCGTCCGGGCGGCTGCATGCCGCCGGCGCACGAGAGATCGGAAATCAACAGGGGGTTAACCATGAAAACCATCGATCGCTGGCAGCGCCGCTGCGCCGTCGGCCTCGGATTGCTGCTACTGGCAGCTGTCGCGCAGGCGCAGACGAATCCGTTGCAGAAAGGACCCGATCCGACATCCGCCATCCTCAACGCGACCGCCGGCCCGTTCGCTGTAGCCACGGCGTCGGTGTCGAGCGCCGTGAGCGGCTTCGGCGGCGGCACCATCTACTACCCGACGACTGCCGGCTCGTACGCGACGCTGGCGATCTGCCCGGGCTTCACGGCGACCCAGTCGTCGATTGCCTGGATCGGGCGGCGGCTCGCGACGCACGGCTTCGTCGTCATGACCATCAACACCAACTCGACCTTCGATCAGCCGCCGAGTCGCGCGACGCAGCTCATGGCCGCGCTGCGCTACCTCACCAACTCCAGCAACAGCACCGTGCGCGCCCGCGTCGACGCCAACCGGCTCGGCGTCGCGGGACATTCGATGGGCGGCGGCGGCTCGCTGATGGCCGCGCGTGACAATCCGTCGCTGAAGGTCGCCGTGCCGATGACGCCGTGGAGCTCGACCAAGAGCTTCTCGACGGTCCGCGTGCCGACGATCATCTTCGGCGCCGAGAACGACACGGTGGCGCCGGTCGCGTCGCACTCGATCCCGTTCTATACGAGTCTGCCCAGCTCGCTCGACAAGGCGTACGCGGAGCTCAACGGCGCCAGCCATTTCGCGCCGAACAGCACCAACACGCCGATCGGGCGCTACTCGGTGTCTTGGGCGAAGCGGTTCATGGACAACGACCTGCGTTACGACCCGTTCCTGTGCGGTGCGCCGCATACGGCGTTCGCGACGCCGACGGTGTTCTCCGACTATCGCTCGACGTGCCCGTACTAGTAGAAAGCAGGACAACGCGGGGTAGCTCGCGGGGGGTCGGCGCGGCGGCGGCTGTGAGAAGCAGCCGCCGCGCTTTTCGCAGCATGAGGAAGCGAACCTACATCTGGCTCGGCGTCGCGGCGACGGCCCTCGTGGTCGGTGTCGTGTTCGGCCCGGCACAGCGCAAGGGCGAGCCACCGGCGGCGCCCGCGGCCGCAACACGCAGTGAACCCGCGGCGGCGATCGCCGCACGCGATAGCGGTCCGCCGGAACCGTCGGCGACGGAGACCCCGACACACATGGAAGAACCTGTCGTGTCGCGCGAGGTCCCGGTGGCACAGACCAACGACCAGACATTTCGAGTCAACGACTCCGAGCGACTGGTGCTCGACGAGTCGACGCGCCTGAACATGGAGGCGTTGTTCGCGCGCACCGAGCGCGATCGTCTCGCGGCGGCGAAACAGCAGGCGATCGAGCCGTTGCCCGCCGGGGCCGGCGAGCAAGCCGCCGAGCTGCTCGAGCAGTACGACAACTATCAGCAGGCGCAGCGGCAGGCATATCCGCCGGGCATCGCGCCGGCCACTGAAGAAGCGGCGCTGGCCGAGCTGGACGGCTTGCACGCTCTGCGCGTCGCGCACTTCGGTCCGCTCGTCGCTCGCGCGCTGTATGGCGAGGAAGAAGCCGTATCGCGACAGCTGGTCGAGCTGATGCGCCTGGAGAAGGATCAGAGCCTGACGATGGAAGAAAAAGCGGCGCGCGCCCAGCAACTACACGATTCGTTACAACCCGAGCGGCGCTGAGCGCCCTGCCGGCACGCAAACGCGGCTAAACTTCGCCGCGAATGAAACCGTCGCTGCTTTCCCGAAACCTGCACAAGTGGCTCACGCTGGTCGTCGGCGTGCAACTGCTGATCTGGGCGGTCACCGGCTTCTTCATGGTCGCGGTCGACCTCGATTTCATTCACGGCGACTCGCTCGTGCGCAACCTGCGAGCGCCCGTCGGCAGCGCGCAAGCCGCCCTGCCCGTCTCGCAACTTGCCGGCCGCTATCCGGAAATCACGCTCGTCTCGCTGCACTCGCTGCCCGTGCTGAGCTCACCGGTGTACGAGCTCACGGCCGCAGGTCGCAAGGTGCTCGTCGATGCGACCAACGGCCACCAGCTGTCGCCGCTGTCCTCCGGAATGATTCGCCAGCTCGCGCGCAGCTATTACGCCGGCAGAGGTCAGTTGAGCGCCGTGCAGTTGCTGGAGCACGAGGTACCGATGGAAGTCCGCGGTCGCGCTCCGCCCTTGTGGCGTGCCGACTTCGACGACTGGTTGCAAACGACGCTCTATCTGAATCCGGACACCGGCGCGCTCGTCGCACGACGGCATCGATTGTGGCGTTGGTACGATTTCCTCTGGATGCTGCACATCATGGACTACGGCGAGCGCGAGACGCCGACTGGCGTCGTGCCGCGCGTGGCAACTGTGCTCGGAACCGTGACGATCGCGAGCGGCGTGTGGCTGCTGTATTTCAGTTTCTGGCGCCCCCGCGCACAGCGCGTGTAGACCGATTTCCATGCTGTTCCTGCGCAAGCTTCACAAGTGGCTGGGTCTCGTCATCGGACTGCAGGTCATCCTGTGGGCGGTCAGCGGCGTGATGTTCGCGTGGCTCGATCGCGACGACGTCGGTGCCGCGAGCAGTGTGCGGACCGTCGAGCCCGCAGTTCTCTCGCCGGCGATCGTGAAGACCGAGCCGGCACTTTGGCTCCACGACTATCCGCCGCAGGATCTTTACGACCTCCGCGCGGTCTCACTGGCGGACCGTTGGGTCTGGCGCGTCGAATTGCGGGATCGCATAGAGCTGCGGGCCGTCGAGGACGGTGCGCGGATAAAGCTCGACGAAGACTGGCTGCGCCGCCTCGCGCTCGGCCGCTACGCCGGCGGCGGGCAACTGATCGCCGCGACCTTGCAGACGCAACCGGACATCGCATCGCGCGCGAGCGGACCAGTGTGGCAGGCGCAGTTCGACGACCCGCAACGCACGACGTTGTACTTCGCGGCGGATGACGGGCATTTCATCGCCGCACGTAGCGCAGCGTGGCGCTTATACGATTTCTTCTGGATGCTGCACACGATGGATTACTCGGGGCGCGACAACTTCAACAACCCGCTGATCGTCACGATCGGCTTTGCCGCGCTGTGGCTGTCGATCTCCGGCGTGCTGCTGCTGACGCGGAGCTTCCGATGATCTCGCGCCGCCGCTTCGTGCACGGCTTCACCGGCGCAGCTTTCGTGCTTGGCGCGATGCGCTGGAACGCAACGCGCGGCGCTGCAACGACACCAGTCGCAGTGTTGAGCGGCACGCAGTTCGACTTGACGATCGACGAGCTTCCTGTGAACTACACGGGCGCGCGCCGCACGGCGATTGCGATCAACGGACAAGTGCCAGGACCGACGCTGCGCTTCCGCGAAGGCGACACGGTCACGATTCGTGTCACGAATCGGCTGCTGACCACGACGGCCCTGCATTGGCACGGCCTCATCGTGCCTGCAGACATGGACGGCGTGCCCGGCGTCAGCTTCGCCGGCATCGCACCCGGCACGACCTTCGAATATCGGTTCAAAGTGAATCAGTCGGGCACGTACTGGTATCACGCGCACGCGCGCTTTCAGGAGCAGGTCGGCCTTTACGGCTCGATCGTCATCGACCCGCGCAACAGCGAGCGGCATCCGGCCCAGCGCGAGCACGTCGTGCTGTTCTCGGACTGGAGCGACCTGGATCCGGAGGATATTTATCGAACGCTGAAGCTGCAGAGCGATTACTTCAATCGCGGCAAGCGTACGGCCGCCGATTTCGTGCGCGACGCGCGTTCGCAGGGGCTCAGCGCCGCTGTCGCCGATCGGCGCGCGTGGGGTGCGATGCGCATGCAGCCCACCGACCTCGCTGACGTTTCGGGCTACGCGTACACGTATCTCACGAACGGCGTAACGCCAGACGGAAACTGGACAGGCACATTCGCGAAGGGCGAGCGCGTGCGACTGCGTCTCATCAATGGTTCCGCGATGAGCGTGTTCGACGTTCGTATCCCCGACCTGAAGCTGACCGTCGTCGCGGCCGACGGCCAGGACATCGAGCCCGTGACGGTCGACGAGCTGCGCATCGCCGCGGGCGAAGTGTTCGACGTGCTGGTCGAGCCGCAGGACGATCGCGCCTACACGATCCTCGCGCAATCGATCGACCGCTCGGGTTACGCACGCGGCACGCTTGCACCGCGCACCGGCATGGAAGCGCCGATTCCCGCGCTCGATCCGCGACCGGTGCTTGCGATGAGCGATATGGGCATGGCGCATGGTGGCGGCGAGCACGCGCATCACGGGGGCGGACAGATGAGTCCGGCCCAACCAACATCGCCAACGGTGGACATGCGCGCCGCGCAACCGCGCACCAATCTCGACGATCCCGGCCCGGGGCTGCGCAACAACGGCCGCCGTGTGCTCACCTACGCCGATCTGCACACACTTGGCGGGCCGATCGACACGCGCGAGCCGGGCCGCGAGCTGGAATTGCGGGTCACCGGCCACATGGAGCGCTTCATCTGGTCGTTCGACGGCCGCAAGTTCTCCGAAGCGCCGCCGATTCGCTTCACCTACGGCGAACGGCTGCGGATCGCGCTCATCAACGACACGATGATGACGCACCCGATTCATCTGCACGGCATGTGGAGCGAAGTCGAAGACGAAGCCGGCAAATTCCTGGTGCGCAAGCACACCGTCGCGCTGCAGCCCGGCCAGCAGGTCCGCTACGCCGTCACCGCCGATGCACTCGGTCGCTGGGCGTTTCACTGCCATCTGCTCTATCACATGGAAGCGGGCATGTTCCGCGAAGTGCACGTCGAATGAAGCGGGCACTCGCAATTGCGCTGCTTGCCGTCGCGAGCAACTCGCTGGCACAGCACGTGCCGCCCGATCCGCCGCAACACCTGTTGCCGCATCAGTCGTACGAGCAGATGGCGGAAATGATGCGCATGGACGATACCGAGCGTTACGGCCGCATCGTTGCGGATCAGCTCGAGTGGCAGGACGACGCAAATCATGCGGACGTGGCCTGGGACGTGCAGGCGTACTACGGCGGCGACTACCACAAGCTGTGGCTGAAGACCGAAGGCGTGCACGAGCAGAGCGAGGACGATGTTCGTGCCGAAGCGCTGTGGAATCGAATCGTCTCGCCGTGGTGGAGCCTGCAAGCCGGTGTACGACATGACTCTGGCGATGGCCCATCGCGCACTTGGCTGGCGTTTGGCATCGAAGGCCTCGCGCCGCAGTGGTTCGATGTGGAGGCTACTCTCTACGTCGGCGAAGAAAGTCGCACCGCGCTGCGCGTCGACGTCAGCTACGACATGTTGCTGACGCAGCGCCTGATCCTGCAGCCGCAATTTGAGGCGGACGTGTACAGCAAAGGCGACCCGGAGCGTCGCCACGGCTCTGGGCTGTGCGACGTAGAAGCTGGTTTACGCCTGCGTTACGAGGTGCGCCGCGAGTTCGCGCCCTATATAGGCGTGCATTGGGTCCGGCGTTTCGGCGAGACTGCGGATCTCGCAGGCGACGACCGCAGCGATACTCGCTTCGTCGCAGGAGTGCGCGTGTGGTTTTGAGCTTCGGCTGGAAATCGATCGTCGCTGTTTCTCTCGGCGCCGCACTCGGTGCGTTGCTGCGCTGGGTGCTGAGCGTGTGGCTCAACGCTTCGTTCCCCGCGATTCCTCCCGGCACGCTGCTGTCGAATCTGATCGGCGGCTACATCATCGGCATCGCGATCGCCGTGTTCGCAACCTCGACGCTGCCGCTCGAATGGCGGCTGTTCGTCATCACCGGTTTCTGCGGCGGCCTCACGACGTTCTCGACGTTCTCCGCCGAGCTCGTGATCCAGCTGCAGCAAGGCCGCGCACTGTGGGCGATCGCTGCCGCCGGAGTGCATCTCGCAGGCTCCGTGCTGATGACTTTCGCCGGCATCGCAACGGTATTTTTATCTAGGAAATTAGCAGGTTAACGCAGTTCATGGCAATGAGAACGATTCTCATGTAGTCTTCGTTCCCATGTCTGCCGTCCTGCCTCTCGATGAATACGCCGCGCCCGTCGCATGCCAGGCCTTGAGCGATCTCGCCAAGGGTCAGTCCGCACGTGTCGTCGGCGTCGTGCCGAGCGGTCCGGACGTGCCGCCGGATCTGACGCGGCGCTTGGCGGACCTCGGCTTTCTTCCCGGCGAGCGCGTGCACGTGCTCGCGCGCGGTCCTCTCGGCGGCGAGCCCGTCGCGGTTCGTGTTGGCACCGCCACCTTCGCACTGCGCCGGCTGGAAGCGGACTGCATTCGCATCGCGCCGCTGGAGTAGATCGTGAGTGCCATCGCAGCTGGCACCCCGCAGCTGATCGCGCTGGTCGGCAATCCCAATTGCGGTAAGACCGCGCTCTTCAATCTGCTCACCGGCAGCCGCCAGAAAGTCGCGAACTACGCGGGCGTGACCGTGGAGCGTAAGGAAGGCGTCGCAATCACGCCGTCCGGCAAGCGCGTTCGCATCCTCGACCTGCCGGGCCTCTACAGCCTCGAGCCGGCAACGCCCGACGAACAAGTGACGTTCGACGTGCTGCTCGGCCGACGCGACGGCGAATCGAAGCCCGACGCCGTCATCTGCGTCACCGACGCGACCAATCTCCGTCAGAACCTGCGCCTCGTGCTCGCACTCAAGCGGCTCGGCGTGCCGCTGCTGCTCGCGCTGAACATGAGTGACCTGGCACGCAAGCGCGGCATCGTCGTCGACAAGGACGCACTCGCGCGCGAGCTAGGCGTTCCTGTCGTCGAGACCGTCGGCGTGCGGCCGTCAGGTGTCACTGAATTGCTCGGCCGCCTCGATGCGGTTTGGCCCGCTGCCGTTGCCCATCTCGCTGCGCCGGCGGGCGACGCAGATGTCGTCCGCGATCACGCAGAGGTCCGGAGAATTCTCGCTGCTGCCGGCGGCGAAGCACGAGCGGGCGAAACGCTGAGCGATCGCGTCGATCGCATCGTGCTGCATCCGGTGCTCGGTCTGCTGATTCTCGCCGTTACGTTATTCCTCGTGTTCCAGGCGGTCTTCGCCTGGGCGACCGCACCGATGGATGCGATCAAGGCCGGAGTCGATGGGCTCGCTGGATACCTGCGCACAGTGATGCCCGATAACGCATTGCGCAGCTTGCTGCTGGACGGCGTGCTCGCAGGTGCGGGCAGCGTGCTCGTGTTCCTGCCGCAGATCCTGATCCTGTTCTTCTTCATCCTCGTGCTCGAAGACTCCGGCTATCTGCCGCGGGCAGCGTTCCTGCTGGACCGCATGATGGGCGGCGTCGGGCTGTCGGGGCGCTCGTTCATTCCGTTGCTGTCCAGCTTCGCGTGCGCGATTCCGGGAATCATGGCGACGCGCACGATCGCCAATCCGCGCGACCGGCTCGCGACCATCATGATTGCGCCGCTGATGACTTGCTCGGCGCGTCTGCCGGTTTACGCGCTGATCATCGCGGCGTTCATTCCACAACAGACGGTGTGGGGTCCGATCCAGTTGCAGGGCCTCGTGCTGTTCGTGCTGTACATAGCGGGAGTCGCGGGCGCGATGGCCGTCGCCTATCTGCTCAAACGCACGACGATGCGCTCGCGCTTCCAGCCGCTGATGCTCGAGCTGCCCGCGTATCACTGGCCGCACTTGCGCAACCTCGCGATCGGGCTCTGGCAGCGCGTGCAGATCTTCCTGTCGCGCGTCGGCACGATCATCCTGGCGCTGATGATCCTGCTATGGGCACTGAGCTCGTTCCCCGCGCCGCCGCCCGATGCGACCGGGCCGGCGATTCAGTACAGCATTGCCGGCAAGATCGGCGAGGGGCTCGCAGTCATCTTCGCGCCGCTCGGCTTCAACTGGCAGATCTCGATCGCGCTCGTGCCGGGTCTCGCGGCACGCGAGGTCGCAGTCGCTGCGCTCGGCACCGTGTATTCGCTGGCAGCGACCGGCGATGACGTCGCCACTGCGCTGACGCCGCTGATCCAGAATTCGTGGTCGATACCGACGGCGCTCTCGCTGCTCGCGTGGTACGTGTTCGCGCCGCAGTGTCTTTCGACGCTCGCGACCGTCAAGCGCGAGACCAACTCGTGGCGCTATCCGCTCATCATGGCGGGCTACCTGTTCGCGCTAGCGTATGCGGCCTCGTTCGTGACGTACCACACTGCCGTGTGGCTCATGGGGAAAGCATGAGCACCGTGCTCGCCAATTCGATCGTCGTCATCGCGATCGTCGTGGCTGCGTGCTACGCGGTGTGGCGGCTTGGACCGCGTACGATGCGCGACGCATTGCGCATGCGATTGCGCACGGCGTTGCCGAGCGTGTTCGGCAATCTCAAGGTCGGTTCGACGAGTGGCGGCTGCGATGGCTGCGGCGACGGCTGCGCGTCGACGACAAAAGCATCCGAGGCTCCCAAGGAGCACGCGGTGATCTGGCGCAAGAAGGTAACGCGCTGAGCGTCAGGACATCGGTTCCGGCGGAGGCGGCGGCTCCTCCGGCAGCGGAATGAATTCGTCTGCGTCGCCGACCGGCAAGGGAATGCGTCCCGCACGCCAATCCGCCTTCGCCTGCTCGATGCGCTCCAATCGCGACGAAACGAAGTTCCACCAGATGTGGCGCGTGCCGAGCGGCTCACCGCCGAGCAGCATCACCGTCGCATCCGTCACAGCAACGATTTGCGGCTGGCTGCCGCGCGCGAACACAACCATCTGCCCCGCTTCGTAGTTCTGCTGCTCGACGCGAATGGTGCCGGCTGCGACGAAAGCAGCGCGCTCGCTGTAGCCGTCAGGAATGCCGGTGCTAGCGCCGGCTTGCAGGTCGACGTGCACATAGACGAGCGGTGATTGCGTGCTCACCGGGCTGGTCTTCCCGAACGCCTTGCCCGCAATGACTCGGGTGCTCGCACCTGCTTTGCGCTCGCACGGCAATACGTCGGCGTCGTAATGCACGAATGCCGGCTCGATCTCTTCATCGCTTTCGGGTAGCGCGATCCATGCCTGAATGCCGTGCAGCAGCCCGCCGTGCTCGCGCATGGTTTCGAAGCGCTCCGAGTGACTGATGCCGCGCCCCGCGGTCATCCAATTCACTTCACCGGCGCGGATCACCTGGTGAACGCCGAGGCTGTCCCGATGCACGATCTCGCCCGCGAACAGGTACGTGATCGTCGACAGGCCGATATGCGGATGCGGCCGGACGTCGACCCGCCGCGGCAGATTCGCGGCGAGCTGCACCGGGCCCATGTGATCGAAGAACACGAACGGGCCGACCATGCGGCGCTTCGTCCACGGCAGCACCCGTCCAACCTCGAAGCCGCCCAGATCGCGCCGGCGTGCTTCGATGACCATCTCGACCGGTTCGTTCGCGCTCATGCGGCGAGTCTAGCAGGACCTTTGGGCCTATCGATTTCGCACGCATTGCGGCGTAAAACTTGATCATGACAAAGCGCATCGTGTTCTGTGCCGACGGCACCTGGAACGGCCCGGAGAAGCAGACCGGCGTCGCGCCGATCGACTCGGCCGACGAGCACGGCGAGCTGCAGGGCGCGAAGGTGACGAACGTCGTGAAGCTGTTCGCGAACCTCGGCGGGCGCGTCACGCCGCAGACGATGACGATGCGCGACGAGCAGGAAAAAATCGTCGCCGACGCAGCGGGCAGCGTCCATCAGATCGCCAAGTACATGCACGGCGTCGGCGATTCCGACAGCTTCCTGAAGAAGGCGATGGGCGGCATGTTCGGCATGGGCGTGATCGCACGCATCGTGCGCGGCTATACGTTCATCTCGCGTCACTACGATGCCGGCGACGAGATTCATATCGCAGGATTCAGCCGCGGCGCGTACACCGCGCGGGCACTGGCCGGGATGATTTCGAGCGTCGGCCTGCTGAATCGCGCCGAGTACGATGCGTCGGACAAGGACCAAGCGTATCGGCTCGGCGTCGCGGCGTGGTGCAAGTGCAAGAACATGTCGCTGCACGGCGC
>CADEEJ010000079.1:2953-5060 GCA_902826315.1 uncultured Steroidobacter sp. | reverse complement strand
GACGTCGGTGGCGGCTATTCCGCGGACGAGTCGCGGCTGTCGGACATCGCGCTCGAATGGATGATGAAGCAGCTCGCAGAAGTCGGCGTGCGACTCGCGACGCCGCTGACATACAAGCCGGAGCCGCTGATCGCGCCGGCGATCCATCAGCCGTGGAGCAAGGCGCCGTTCGCGTTACTGCCTCGCTCGCCGCGACAAGTCGCGAGCACGGACACGGTGCACGACAGCGTGCTGCGGCGCTGGAAGGCGGATTCGAGTTATCGGCCACAAGCGATGGCGGCCGTGGCCGCGTCGCTGGATCGCTTGAATCGCGAGCTGTAACTACGCGAGAGCGATCTCGACTCGCTTGTTCCGCTTTCCTTCGTTGCGAATCCGCACGACGCGGATCGCGCCGATCTCTGCGATGTTCGCGACGTGCGTGCCGCCGCACGGCTGCAGATCGATCCCTGGAATACGCAGCAAGCGCACGCGGCCCGCGCCACGCGGCGGTTGCACGCTCATCGTCTTCACCAGCTCCGGTCGTGCGTCGAGCTCCTCGTCCGTAATCCACACCGTCTCGGTCGCTGTCCCGCGCGCGAGCAGGTCGTTCGTTCCCTGCTCTATGCGCTCTGCGTTCAGCAGGTTCATGTCGATGTCGAAATCGAGCCGCCCCTTGTCGGGCGCGATGTTGCCACCCGACACTGGCGCGACGACGACGCACGACATCACGTGCAGCGCGGTGTGCAGGCGCATGAGCGCATAGCGCCGGTCCCAATCGATCTCCAACGTCAGCGGCTCGCCCGGTTCGGGCAATGGGCTCCCCGCCGCAGGAATGTGCAAAACGCTATCGAACGTCTCGCCTTTGCGCGTGTCGGCAATCACGATGCGCTCGCCGTTCTGGCGAATCAGCGCGCCGCTGTCGCCGGGCTGTCCGCCGCCCAGCGGGTAAAAGATCGTGCGATCGAGCTCGATGCCGCGCTCGCTGGCCGCAATGACCTGCGCGGCCGCGGTCTTCAGGTAGGCGTCGTCCCTGAACAGCATTTGTGTCGCCATCGGTGGGTGTCCGAGAATAATGACGATCCGAGAATAACCCAGAAAGGAGACCGCTCATGCAGACGACGATGCTGACGCCCCTGCTCGCGCTGATCGTGTGGACCTTCGTGATCTGGTTCTGGCTGTACGCGACCCGCCTGCCGGCGATGCGTGCCGCGGGCATCGACCCGGCCCGCATCAAGCGCAAGGGCGACCTCGATCCGCTGCCAGTCTCGGTGCAACAGATTGCGGACAATTACAACCACCTGCACGAGCAGCCGACCCTGTTCTATGCGCTGGCGATCTACACGCACCTCGCCGGCGTCGCGGACCCGCTCAACGTCGGCCTGGCCTGGGGTTACGTGGGCCTGCGCATCGTGCACTCGCTGATCCAGTGCACCTCGAACTTCGTGCCGGTGCGCTTCATGGTGTTCGCGGCGGGCTCGCTGGTGCTGATGGTCATCACGGTACGCAACGTGCTCGCGTTGTTCTAGACTGCGTGCCCGCATTCGCAGGAGCTACTATGGGCGCCTACGCCGACGACGAGAAAGACGACAAACCCGAGCGCAACGACCAGCGCCCCGAAAGCATCACCGAGCAGCTGTCGTTCAAGTCGCGCTTCGTATTCCTGTTCGGCGAAATCAACCACCAGGTTGCGCGCACCACCTGCGAGCGGCTCGTGGCGATGGCCCAGCAATCCGACGCGCCGATCCGCGTGCTGATCTCCTCGCCGGGCGGACACGTGGAGTCGGGCGATGCGATTCACGACGTCATCCGCTTCATCGGCGCACCGGTGACGACCATCGGCACCGGCTGGGTCGCGAGCGCGGGTACGCACATCTTCCTCGCCGCGGACAAGGAGCGGCGCATGTGCTTGCCGAACACGCGCTTCATGATCCATCAGCCGGCGGGCGGCGCCGGCGGCCCCGCAACCGACATCGCGATTCAGGCGAAAGAGATCCTGCGCACGCGTGAGCGCATCGCGCGCACGATCGCGAAGCAGACGGGCAAGTCCTACGAGAAAGTGATCGGCGACATGGAGCGGGACTTCTGGATGAGCCCGAAGGAAGCGATCGAGTACGGCATCGTGTCGAAG
>CADEEJ010000079.1:0-2853 GCA_902826315.1 uncultured Steroidobacter sp. | reverse complement strand
AAATGCTCGTCGGCGTCCGCAGAATTCCGCTGCTGATTGCGCTGCTCTTCGCCGCCGACCTCGCGCTTGCGCTCATCGCGGTCGCCGACTTCGCAGTGGGACACCCGTTCCCCCGCCTGAGCAACCTGTTCAACCTCGACACCGAGCAAACCGTACCGACGTGGTATTCGTCGATGCAATGGCTGCTCGCGGGTGCGATGTTCGCGTCGTTCGCCAGGCACGCCTGGCACCGCCGGATGCGCGGCGCGCTGTGCATCGCCGCGCTCGCAGCTGCGTGCATCGTATTTTCTATCGACGAGATCGCCGAGATCCACGAGCGACTCGGCTTTGCCAGCGACGCGCTGATGAGCGGCGGAACGCGCGACGGCACTGCGCTGTGGAGCACCGGCCTGTGGCCGTTCGTCATCGGGATTCCCGTGATCGCGGCGATCGCGGTCGTCGTGCGCGGCACGCGTCACATCTTCCTCGCCCGCGCACCGCGCGCACTGCTGCTGCTGATCGTGGGCTTCATCGTCATGTTCACCGGCGCGCTGGTCATCGAGCTCTTCGCTAATCTGCTGAGCGCCGACAAGCACAGTGCTGCGTTCCTCATGCAGGTCGTCGTCGAAGAGACGCTGGAGATGCTCGGCGTCACGCTCATCGCGTGGTCGGCCTTCGCGCTGCTGAAAGCATACGACCTCGAGATCAGCGTGCACCCAGCTGCTTCAGCATCCGCCCCAGTGCAAAGTGTCGGTAGCTGAACAGCGCCAGCTCGCTCACTTCGTCGGCATCCAGATGTTTGCTGACGTCGAGCGCGATCCAGCCGTTGTGACCCAGGTACTTCGGAATCGTGTAGCGCTCGTCGCCGGTAAGCATGGACTGCTGCTCGACGCCGACCCAGAACGCGATCCGCAAGCGGTCCTCGCTGCGATATTGGTACGCCTGCGCGAACGTTTTCTTGCCCGCGCGCCACACCGGGAAGCCGAACTGTTGTTCCTCGGAAGTCTCCGGCAGCGCCAGGCAGATGCGGCGCATCGTCTTCAGCACCGCCTGCGCACGCTTGGATTGCAGCGGATCGATGTCGGCCGCGCTCAACTTTTTAGTCGGCGGCTCGATCTCGATCGTCTTGCCGAGCTTCGCCGACAACGCCGGCGGTGCGACCTTCTCGTACGCTTCGCGTACCAGCTTCGCGACGCGCTTCCACGAGATCCCCTTGTTCAGATGCACGCCGAGCCAGCCGCGCGGACCGACGTACGGCGGCACGAAGAAGTGCTTCGGTTCTTCTTTCGCGTACAGCTCCTGCGCGCCCGCGGGCGCGTTCAACCACAGCGCGATGCGCCCGTCGCCGTGATGATTGATGACGTAGGTCGCGAAGGTCTTGCCGCGCACGCGGAAGTCCGGCGAGCCGTGCGCGAGCACCTCGGCGGATTCAGGGAACCACAGGCATACTTCGCGCACTGCCTGACTGATGTCTTTTGCCCTGATCTTGGACATGTCTTCAGCATACCCTGCAGATCGATCGAGGAGATCCCGCCATGATTCGCATTCAGGTATCCGTTCTGTGCACGTTGACGGCGTTGGTCGCCGGTGTCGCCTGGGCAGCCGACGCCAAGCCAAGCTTCGAGGCGCTGGACAAGAACTCCGACGGGAAGGTGAGCCTCAACGAGGCGGCCGACAATGACGCGCTGTTCGTGGCCTTCAAGAGCCTCGACGGCGACAAGGACGGCGTGCTGAGTCGCGAGGAATTCGCCGCGTATCAGCGGGACAAGCCGTCAGCCTGACTTCTGCGGCACGATCAGGTATTTCGAATGGCAGGCGGTGCACGCTTCGTACAGCGCACCGCCGGCGTCGAAGTAGGCCTGAACGTCCTTCGCTTCGGCGGCTTCCAGCACCTGGGCTGCCGCGTCTGACATCCCCCGCGCAGTGGTCAGCCACTGATCCTGGTCGACGGCCCGACCGTCGAGCATCAGCAGATTGCCCGACTCGACCAGCATCGCCGCGGCATTGCGGAACTTGGCCCAGTCCTCGTCGGTCTTCGGATGCCGCTCTTCCGTGCCCTTGTCCGTGACGTCGGTGCCCACCGAATTCCAGACCGCCACGGCGTTCGGATCGATGACCCAGGTCATGAGTTGCTTGGTCGTCAGCGTCGTGTGAAAGGGCGGCGCGGCAGCCGCAGTCGTCGCGGCGGGTGGCGGTTCGGAGCCGCTGCAACCGATCGCCAGCATTGCGCACAGTGGAACCCAGGCCAGTCGTGTTTTCATGCCGAGAGTCTTGCAGAGGGCCAATGCGACTGCCACGCCGATCTGCTGCGAACAGCTGCGAATCTGACGATTCTCTACACTGGCCGCGGGGTTGGCCCGCCACACTGTCTGCGCGAGCGCGGATAAAGTGTTCTTGACGCGCCGCTGTATTGACAGCCCGCGGCCCGCATTGTTTTATGCGCCGCACCCTGGGGGAGACACTAACGATGCGAGTACTTTCACGCGCCTTGCTGCTGACCGCAGCTGCAGCTTTCGCCACTGGCGCACTGGCTGCAGGGGCACCGGCCAAGGGGCCGCGCACCAAGGACGGTAAGCCCGATCTGAACGGCATCTGGCAGGCCGTGAATTCCGCGAATTTCGATCTCGAGCCGCATGCCGCGCGTGCCGCGCTCGCCATGGTCCCGGGTCAGTTCGTACCGGTCCCGGCGCCGGAAATCGTCAAAATGGGGGCGGTCGGCTCGGTGCCCGCCGGCCTGGGCGTCGTCGACGGCGACACGATCCCGTACCTGCCGGCCGCGCTCGAGAAGAAGAAGGACAACCAGAAGAACTGGCTGACTTCCGACCCCGAGATCAAGTGCTACCTGCCCGGCGTGCCGCGCGCCAACTACATGCC
>CADEEJ010000078.1:15391-19222 GCA_902826315.1 uncultured Steroidobacter sp. | reverse complement strand
CCGCAGCGTTCGCACCGATCGTTGCGCCACCGGTCGGCGCACTCAGCGTGAGCGTGAGCGTCTCGGCAGGCTCGACTACAGAATCGTCCGCCAGAGTCACCGTCAGCGTCTTGGTCGCCGCGTCGCCCGCCGCGAAGCTCACCGTCGTGCCAGAAATCGTGTAGTCGGCTCCAGCGGTCGCTGTGCCCGTCCGATCGATGGTGACGTTCACGGCGCCGTCGCTGCCACCCGTGCGCGTGACGTTGAAGGTCACAGTCGTTGCACTGCCGCCCTCGGCGACAGTCGCTGCCGTCGTCTCGAACTGAATGCTGCCGGGGGTCGCTATGGGAGGCAGAGTCGGACTACCGCCGCCGCCACCGCCGCCGCCGCAAGCGGAGAGCAGCAGCGCGCTGCTGAGTATTGCGATCGGGGCAATCCGGGCCAGATGCTTCACGTTGGGACCTCCGTGGTTAATTTTGGAGGTCACTGTAGGACGCGACACCTCACCAGAAGCTCACGCAACGATGGCAACGACACCATCGTGCAATCGCATCGCGCGCCGCTCTTTGCTCTGATCACCAGGAATACACACACAGGAGGCAGCGGCATGAGCAATTCCATTCTGGGTCGTGCGCCGGAAGAGAGCGACGTCATCCAGGCTTTCGGTACCCTCGGATCGTCCAGACTCGGTCTCGGCGAGGCCGTCCGTGCCAAGTCCGTCGGCGCCCTGAATCGCCTGCTCGCGCACACGATGGCGCTGCGCGACTTATATAAGAAGGCGCACTGGCAGACGAAAGGCGCGACCTTCTACAGCCTGCACCTGTTGTTCGACAAACATCACGGCGAGCAACTCGAGTTGATGGACGCGCTAGCCGAGCGCGTGCAGACGCTGGGTGGCGTCGCACTGGCACTCGCACACGATGTCGTCGAGGAATCTCGCATCGCGCGTGCACCGCGCGGACGCGAGCGCGTCGAGGCGCAACTACGTCGATTGCTCGATGCACATGAGATCGTATTGCAGGAGGCGCGGCCGCTCGCGCGCGAAGCGGCGGAGCGCGGCGACGATGGCACCAATGACCTCATCGTCAGCCAGGTCGTGCGCACGAACGAGCTGCAGAGCTGGTTCATTCACGAACAACTGCAGGAGGACAGTCCATGAAAACCTTGGACCTCAAGCTCGAAGTGGTGGCGGTTCCCGTTGCCGACGTCGATCGTGCCAAGCGCTTCTACGGCGACACGCTCGGTTGGCGGCTCGACGGCGAGTTCATCAACGGCGATGCGTTCCGGGCGTTGCAGTACACGCCGCCCGGCTCGCCCGCTTCGATCCACTTCGGCAAAGGCGTGACGCCTGCTGCGCCCGGCTCGGCCAAAGGACTGTTTCTGGCCGTCACGGACGTCGTGGCCGCGCGCGCCGAGCTGGTCGATCGCGGCGTCAAGGTCAGCGAAGTGTTTCACGTCGAAGGCCCGGGCAAGCCGCCGCTCGGCGGCCCGGATCCGCAGCGTCACAGCTATGCCTCGTTCGCCGCGTTCGACGATCCGGACGGCAACAGCTGGCTGCTGCAGGAAGTCACTCAACGATTGCCAGGACGTGTCGACGCGACTGAGACGACGTACGCGTCGTTGACCGATCTCGCCAACGCGATGCGCCGTGCGGAAACTGCCCACGGCGCGCACGAGAAGCTGCTTGGGCAAAGAGACGCTGATTGGCCCAGCTGGTACGCTGCTTACATGATTGCGGAGCAAAACGGTAAGCCGCTGCCGACGTGAGCAGCGAGTACGACGTCATCGTCGTTGGTGGCGGCGCACCGGGTGAACACTGCGCCGGTGCGCTCGCCGACGGCGGCCTGCGCGTCGCAGTCGTCGAACGCGAGCTCGTCGGCGGCGAGTGCTCCTACTGGGCGTGTGTTCCTTCCAAGACGCTGCTGCGCCCAGGTGAAGCCGCGCACCAGGCGAACGAAGCGGCCGCGACAGCGAGTGTCGACGTTGCCGCTGCACTCGCGTGGCGCGATTTCATGGTTTCGAACTACTCCGACGCTGGCCAGGAGCAATGGCTCGCGAGCAAGGGCATCGACCTGATTCGTGGCAGCGGACGGCTCGCCGGCACGGGCGTCGTCGAAGTCGACGGCGTGCGTTACACGGCGAAGCATGTCGTTCTTGCGAACGGCTCCGAGCCGATCATTCCGCCCGTGCCGGGTCTGCGCGAGCTCGAAGGCATCTGGACGAATCGCGAAGTGACCGGCATGCACGCCGTTCCCCGCCGGCTGCTCGTGCTCGGCGCCGGAGCTGTCGGTGTCGAGATGGCGCAGGCTGTTCGCCGTCTCGGCGGCGAAGTGGCGATCGTCGCGAGCGGCGTGCTGCCGCGTGAGCCCTGGCCGTTGGGCGAAGCACTAGCAGAAGTCTTGCGCCGCGACGGCATCGAGCTCGCACTCGGCGTACACGCCATCGCCGCTCGTCGCGAAGGCGAGCGTTACGTGTTGGAGCTCGACGACGGCAGAACGCTCAGCGGCGAGCGCTTGCTCGTCGCGACGGGCCGGCGTGCGCGCGTCGATAACATCGGCCTGGAAACTGTCGGCATCCAACCGAATGCGCGCGGCGTTCCGGTCGACACTCATCTGCGCGCCGGCGAGCGTTTGTGGGCGATCGGCGATGTCAACGGCATCTGGCAACTGACGCATGTCGGGAAGTATCAAGGTCGCGTCGTCGCCGCGAACATCCTCGGCGAGCCGCGCGCAGCGAACTACGAAGCAGTGCCGCGCGTGATCTTTACCGATCCACAGGCCGCTTCAGTCGGTGCTACCGAAGCCACCTTCAGCGCAACTGCTCGCATCGCGCAAGTCGCGAAGACGGCTACGTATACACGTGCCTACGACAAGTCGAACGGATTCATGACGCTGCTCAGCGATGGCAAGCGCCTCACCGGCGCGTACGCGCTCGGCCCCGAAGCGGGCGAGTGGTTGCAACAGGCGACGCTCGCGATTCGCGCACGCGTGCCGCTCGACGTGTTGCTCGACACGATCCAGCCATTCCCGACGTTCTCGGAAATCTATCTCGCCGCGCTGAAAGCGCTGCACGCCAGGATCAAGCCTTGACAGCCAGCAGGCTGGAATCGATCGGCATGCGCCGCAGCGGCACGCCGGTCACGGCATAGATTGCATTCCTGAGCGCCGGGACTGCAGCGGTCGTGCCGGTCTCGCCGATGCCGCCGGGCGATTCGCCGCTCTTGATCACGTGCACGTCGATATGCGGTGCCTGGTTCATGCGCAGCAACTGGTAGTCGTGGAAGTTGGATTGCTCGACGCGCCCATCCTTCAGCGTGACCTGTCCGTATAACGCGGCAGTCAGACCGAACGTGAGGCCGCCTTGCAGTTGCGCCACGATGATGTCCGGATTTATTGGAAGACCGGTGTCGACCGCACTCGTCACGCGGCGCAGCTTGATCGCGCCCGCTGCGTCCACTTCGCACTCGACGACCGTCGCGATGAAACTGCCGAATGCAGCCTGCGCCGCGACGCCGCGTCCGCAACGCGCCGGCAGTGGCGTACCCCAGCCGGATTTCTGCTTCACCAATTCCAGCGCCGCTTGCAGTCGCGGCTGCTTGTCGAGGTGGGCGAGCCGGAAGGCGATCGGATCCTTGCCGGCATCGCGCGCGAGCTCGTCCATGAACGACTCGATCGCGAACACGTTGTTGTTCGGCCCGACGCCGCGCCAGAAGCCGGTGTTCACACCCGGCGGCTCTTCGCGCACGAACTCCACGCGAAAGTTGGCGATGTCGTAGGGCGAGTCCGCTGCGGCATCGACGCCGTCCGGGTCGACACCCTTTTGATAGAACTGCGGCAGGAAGCGCGCGATGAC
>CADEEJ010000078.1:10696-15291 GCA_902826315.1 uncultured Steroidobacter sp. | reverse complement strand
ACGCGCGCCAGCACCTGGGTGCCGGTCCATGCTTCCGCGGACGTCGGCGTGACGTGCACGGTGCAGTTCAAAGGCTCCATCGTCGCGTGCGCGAGCAGCGGCATCTCGTACTCGGCCGTGACGACCCCGCCGTGGCCGAAGCTCTCCTTGACGTTGCCGACTTCCTTCGCGAGTGCGCCGTCGCGCTTGCTCGCTTCGCGTAGCCGTGACCAGATCACATCCGTCGACACAGTGGCGTTCGGCCCATCGTTCCAGGTGATGTCAAGCGCCGCGAGCCCTTGCTTGGCGGCCCACATGTGATCGCCGACCACGGCGACGAGATCGTCCAGCACGACGACCTGGCGCACACCGGGAACCGCACGCGCACGACTGTCGTCGACACGAGCGACCTTGCCGCCGAGCACCGGGCTCTTCGTCAGGGTTGCGATCTTCACGCCGGCGGGCCGCGCGTCGATGCCGTACATCGCCCGGCCATTCACTTTCTCAGCCGTGTCCAGTCGCTTCAGCGCGCGACCGATCAGGCGAAACTTCGCCGGATCCTTCAGTGGAACGTCTTTGGGCGCAGCGACTGCAGCGGCGCCGGCGGCCAGAGCGCCGTAATCGAGCGTGCGCTGCGTGCGATCGTGAATGACTTTGCCGTCCTGAGCGCGACACTCGGCTGCAGGAACATTCCAGCTGCGCGCGGCCGCTTCGACCAGGCAGGCGCGCGTCGTGGCGCCGGCGACTCGCAGCGGCTTCCAGAATGCGCGGATGGAATTCGAATTGCCGGTCGCCTGGATCGAGAGCATGGGGTTGGCATACAACTTCTCGTTCGCGGGCGCGTGCTCGACGCGCACGCGGTTCCAATCGGCATCGAGCTCTTCCGCGAGAATCATCGACAGCGAGGTGTACACGCCCTGCCCCATCTCGACCTGGGGAATGATGAGCGTCACGTTGCCTTGGGCGTCGATGCGGATGAACGCGTTCGGCGCAAACGCCGCGGCCTGCACCGAGTCGTTGGCTGCGCTCGCCGCGACGTGAAAGCCGTACAGGAAAACGGCGCTCGCCGTCATCCCGAAGAATTCGCGTCGTGTCAGCTCGGCAGTGTCATCCCGCAGCACGCTTGATGGCCTCGCGAATACGCACATAGGTTCCGCAGCGGCAGATGTTGCCGGCCATCGCCGCATCGATGTCGCCGTCGTTCGGGTGCGGGTTGGAATCGAGCAGCGCGGTGGCCGACATGATCTGGCCCGACTGGCAGTAGCCGCACTGAACGACTTCCAGATCGAGCCACGCCTTCTGCACCTTCGCGCCGTTGCGCGTATTGCCGATCGCTTCGATCGTCGTGATCGGTTGAGCGCCGACCGCACTCAACGGCGTGATGCAGGAGCGGATGGCATTGCCGTTCAAGTGAACCGTGCAGGCGCCGCACAGCGCCATGCCGCAACCGAATTTCGTGCCGGTCATGCCCAGCACGTCACGCAGCACCCAGAGCAGCGGCATGTCCGGCGGCACGTCGACTTCGTGCTTCTTGCCGTTGACAGTGAGAGCGACCATGGCGGTCAGCGTACTCACGCCGCGGGATAAAACGATCACACCAAGGTATAGGTGCTGCGGTATCGTTGCCCGCATGACGCTGCTCGAAACACTCGCAATCGACCTGCCGATCATTCAGGCGCCGATGGCGGGCGTGTCCTCGCCGGCGATGGCGGCGGCCGTGTCCAACGCCGGCGCGCTCGGCTCGATCGGCGTCGGTGCGACCGACGCCAACGGCGCACAAAAGATGATCGCCGAAGTGCGGGCACGCACCAGTCGCTCGCTGCACGTCAACGTGTTCTGCCATCAACCGCCCAAAGCCGACGCCGCACTCGAAGCGGCCTGGCTCGCGCGTCTGCGGCCGCACTTCGAAAAGTTCGGCGCGCAGCCTCCGGAGCGACTGCGGGAAATCTATCGCACCTTTCTCGATGACGACGCGATGCTCGCCGCCTTCGTGGCTGCGCAGCCGCGAGTCGTGAGTTTCCATTTCGGGTTGCCTTCTGCCGAGCGCATCCGCGCGCTACGCGAAGCAGGCATCGTGCTCATTGCCTCGGCGACGAATGCAGCGGAAGGGCGCGCAGCCGTGAGCGCCGGCGTGCAGGCAGTCGTGGCCCAAGGTTACGAAGCCGGCGGTCATCGCGGCGTCTCCGATCCGGATGCGCACGACGATCGTCTCGGCACGATCGCTCTCACGCGTCTGCTGGTGCGCGAGCTCGACATCCCAGTGATCGCCGCAGGCGGAATCATGGATGGCGCCGGCATCAGCGCGGCGCTGCGCCTGGGTGCCGCCGCCGCGATGCTCGGCACTGCGTTCATCGCATGTCCTGAGTCAGAAGCTGACGCAGGTTTTCGTGCAGCGCTCGCCAGCAATGCGGCCCATCACACGACAATCACTCGCGCGATCTCCGGCCGGCCCGCGCGGTGCCTGGCGAATGCATTCACAGCGCTGAGCGCTGGTGTTGCAGATCGAGATGTTCCCGCCTATCCGCTCGCCTACGACGCGGGCAAAGCCCTCAACGCAGCCGCGAAGGCCGCGGGCGAGACGCGGTTCGGTGCGCAGTGGGCCGGTCAAGGCGCGCCGCTCGCACGCGCGCTGCCAGCAGCAGACTTGATTGCCACGTTGGCTCGCGAGATGCGCTGATTTCAGGCATTCGCATGCAGGCCGCCGCCACGCAGGCTCGCGGCCATCGTCACCAGCTCGGCGAACGAAGTCGCGCGCATCTTGCGCATCATCTTTCCCCGGTGCGCCTTCACCGTGATCTCGGAGATGCCGAGCTCGCCGCCGACCTGCTTGTTCAACCGGCCGCTGACCACCAGGCCCATGACCTCGCGCTCGCGGCGGCTGAGCGACTGGTAACGCTCTTGTAAAGCATGCACATGAGTCAGCTGCCGAAGGGCGGCATAACTGCGCTCCATCGCGCCGGCGATCGCATCCACCAGCACGCTGCGCTCGAACGGCTTGGTCAGGAATTCGAACGCCCCGCCCTTCATCGCGCGCACGGTCGTCGGCACATCCGCATGCCTGCTCATGAAAATGAGCGGCAGCTCCGAGCGCTCGAACACGCGCCGTTGCAGATCGAGGCCGCTCAAGCCCGGCAGGTCGAGCTCGACCAGCAGGCAACCCGGCAGCATCTCGCGCGGCTGAGCCAGGAATTCCTCGGCCGACGCAATCATCCGCGGCTGCCAGCCGCCCGAGCGAATCAGCGGCTCCAGGGTTGCGCGTGCCGCTGCGTCGTTATCGACCACGTACACCACCGGTACGACGCGAGGCTCGAAAGTGCGGATTGCGACGCTGTGCTGCAGATTCATGACAGGCTCCTGGTCACACTCTTATCCCCGGTTGCAGCTATCGTCCGCTGCTGCCGGTCGGGAATCACGCCTCTAATGGGAGGTGTGCAACCGACACGATGGAGCGACTCATTGCGGCGGAAGCACCACCACGCGACGGCCGAAGCGATACGAATCGATCGAGTACGCACCCGGACCGAGCAGCGCCAATGCGGTCGCATCGAGAGCGATGGCGAGCGCAGCGGTCGAGTTGTCGATACCGAGGCCGAGCCAGATGGCGCTGTGGAACGCGAGCGCCAACGCCGCGACAATCGGCGTGAAATAGCCGAAGCCGAGGCTCAACGAAAGCAGTATGGCGACGCCCTCGAGCAACCCCGCGAGATGCTGCCGGTGACCGTGGACATCCATCAGTAGCGTTATCGCGACGGAAGCCCGCAGCAGCAGCAACGCCAGCCCTGGCGTCCCGGGAGGAAACATGGAGAAGAGTCTTTGCACGGGGGCACGGTGCTACAGCCGAGGAGCGCGGCGTAGCCGACAGTCGGGTAGGGTGCCCTACCCCTTTTGGGAGATCCTTGGGCGGTCCCGGCGAAGGTAAGTATGCTCGCACCTATGCAGCTTCGGACGCTCGTGATCGGCGCGTCGCTCGCACTTTCGCCGGGCGCGTTCGCGTTATCGCCGGACCTGCGCATCGCCCAGTTCCATCACAGCGCCTGGAGCATCAACGACGGCGCGCCGACCGGCGTAGAGGTCCTCGCGCAAACGAGCGATGGCTATCTCTGGGTGGCTGCCGCCAGCGGCCTGTTCCGCTTCGACGGCGTGCGTTTCGAGCACATCGACGGTGTGGGCGGCGAGCGGCTCCTTTCCAGCAACATCATGACGTTGTTCGCGCCGCCCGAGGGCGGCTTGTGGATCGGCTATCGCTTCGGCGGCGCCAGTCTCATCCGCGACGGCAAGGTCACGAATTACGGCGAGCGCGCCGGGCTGCCCGGAGGCAGCCTGACGCGGTTCGCCGAAGATCATGCCGGCGGCCTGTGGGCCACTACGACCTGGGGGCTGATGCGCCTCAACGGCTCGATCTGGGAGGACGTGCGCGAAGAGCTCAACCTGGCCTCGGAGTACGTGAAGACGCTGCGTGTGGCTCGCGACGGGACGCTGTGGATCGTCGTGGGCCACGACGTCATGTTCCTGCGGCCCGGCGAGCGGGTGTTTCTCGCGGCGAACATTCAGACCGGCGACGGCGAGGCCGACTTCGTCGAAGCGCCGGATGGCACGTTGTGGTTGATGGATCAGCG
>CADEEJ010000078.1:6717-10596 GCA_902826315.1 uncultured Steroidobacter sp. | reverse complement strand
GGCAACGTGTGGATCGGCACCGCCGGCGGCCTCGACCGCTTTCGCGAGTCGCGGCTGACGCCGGTGAGCCTGCCGCGCGGCGCGAACGGCTACGCCATCGTGGCCGGCGACGCCGGCACTGCCTTCGTTGCCGTCGACGCCGATGTCAGCGTGTACAAGATCACGCCGCCGTCGACCGCGAACGCTTTACACGGTCCGAGCCACGTCACCTGCGCCTATCGCGACGACGACGGCGTCGTGTGGCTGGGAGGCCGCGGCATGCTGTGGCATTCCGACGGCTCCAGATGGATCCCGTTGGAAGTGCCGATCGATCGCAGCAACGCCGACTTCTATCCGGTGCAGGCGATCACCAAGGATCGCGCCGGGCGTCTGTGGATCTCCGTCGTCCGCGGCGGCATCCTGCGCTTCGACGACGGCAAGTGGACGCGGCTCACCGCTGTGACGTCGCTGAGCCTCGCGAGCAGCGAAGATGGACGCGTCTGGCTCGGCTATCCGAAGAACAAGCTCGAAGTACGCGACGCAGACAACGTGCGCGAGCTCTCGCAGGACACGCGGCTCGACCTGGGCAACATCATCACGATTCATCCGCGCGCCCAAGATGTCTGGGTGGGCGGCGAGCTCGGCCTTGCGTACTTCGACGGTCAGCTCTTTCGCGCCGTCACGCGGCGCGGCGGCATCCCCTTCCCGACCGTCTCGGGAATCGCGACGACGCCGCAGGGCGACCTGTGGCTCAGCACGAGCGAAGGTGCCATGAAGGTCGCGGCGGATGACGTGCAACGCGTGACCGCAGATCCTCGCCACTTCGTGCGTACCGAGGTGTTCGACTTCCTGGACGGCATGCCGGGCACGCCGGACGCCATGCGGCCCCTGCCCTCCATCGCAGCCGGCACCGACGGCCGATTGTGGTTCTCGACCAGCAACGGCATCGTCTGGATCGATCCGCAGCATCCGAAGCAGAACGGCATCGAGCCGACGGTCGAAGTGCAATCGATCGTCGCGGACGGCAGGCACTATCGTGCCGACGGCGCTCTGCGGCTGCCGACGCGCATGCGCAATCTGCAGATCGATTACACGGCAGCGAGCTTGTCGATTCCCGAGCGCGTCAGGTTCCGCTACCAGCTCGGCAAGGAACCGTGGCAGGACGCAGGCCCGCGGCGGGCGGCGTACTTCACGAATCTTGCACCGGGGGAGTACACGTTTCGCGTCAGTGCGGCCAACGACTCCGGCGTCTGGAGCAAGACGGGTGCAGCGATTCAGTTCACGATTCCGCCCGCGTTCTATCAGACGCGGCGGTTTTACGCGCTGTGTGTGCTGGCGTTTCTCGGCGTGTTGACTGTCTCGTACAGAATTCGCGTGCGACAGGTTGCAGCTCAGATACGCGGCCGATTGGAAGCGCGCCTCGCCGAGCGCGAACGCATCGCGCGCGATCTACACGACACGTTGCTGCAAGGAATGCAGGGATTGATCTGGCGCTTCCAGGCTGCGAGCGACCGCATTCCGGCCGGCGAGCCGGCGCGGCAATTGATGGAGCAGTCGCTCGATCGCGCGGACAAGCTGCTGGAGGAGAGTCGCGACAAGGTCAAGGATCTGCGGCCGGCGGCCAGCGACGTCGCGGACCTGGCGCAGGCGCTCGCAGCCGAAGGCGAGCAGTTCGCGAAGCTGCACACCGCGAAGTTCCGCGTGAACGTGCAGGGCACGCACCGCGACCTGCACCCGATCGTGCACGAGGAAGGACTCATGATCGGGCGCGAGGCGCTGGCGAATGCGTTCCGGCACGCGGACGCGAACGACATCGAGGCCGAGGTCACTTACGGCGAGACGGCACTGCATGTGAGGATCCGCGACGACGGCCGCGGCATCAGCGCCACGGTCCTCGATGCGGGCGGCAAGCCCGGCCACTTCGGCCTGCTCGGCATGCGCGAGCGAGCCAAGAAGCTCGGCGCCCATCTCGACGTGTGGAGCAAACCGGGCGCCGGCACGGAAGTGGATTTGCGAGTCCCCGCCAATGTGGCGTACAAACGGACGCCGGCTGCGTCCCGCGGCATCCGGTTCTGGTTGGGAGCTACGTCATGACCGCCATACGGGATACGGAGACGATCCGCATCCTCACCGTCGACGATCATCAGCTGCTGCGCGAAGGCATCGCCGCGGTGCTCGAAAGTCAGGAGGACATGACGATCGTCGCGCAGGCGAGCAACGGGCGCGAAGCGGTCGAGAGCTTCCGGCGCCTGCGTCCCGACGTCACGCTCATGGACCTGCGCATGCCGGACATGAGCGGCATCGAGGCGATCACCGTCATTCGTCACGAATTCCCGAACGCACGCATCATCGTGCTGACGACGTACGCAGGCGATGCGCAGGCCGCTGCAGCACTGAAAGCCGGCGCGGCCGGCTACCTGCTGAAGAATCTCGTACGCAAGGAATTGATCGAGACGATTCGCGCCGTGCACTCCGGCAAGCGCCGCATCCCGCCGGAAATCGCGACGGAGATCGCCGAGCACGTCGCCGACGACGAGCTGACCGACCGCGAGATCGAAGTGCTGCGACGAGTCGCTGCCGGCAAGTCCAACAAGCTGATCGCCGCCGAGCTCGACATCTCCGAAGGCACCGTCAAGACGCACATGAAAAGCATCCTGCCAAAACTCGACGCCTCCGATCGCACGCACGCGGTGATGATCGCGCTGAAGCGCGGCATCCTCGACCTCTGACGGGTGCCTGACGGTGCCGGGTTAAAAAGCGAGCCCTAACTCAGCACTGCAACAATGATTGCTGCACCGCTGAGTTAGGGCTCGCTTTTTAACCCGGCACCAGCTACTCGGCGAGGACGCGGTGGACGAAGGAGATCGCGATCGAGCCTTCGCCGACGGCAGACGCGACGCGCTTCGTGCTGCCGGAGCGCACGTCGCCGACGGCGAACACGCCCGGCACGTTCGTCTCCAGCATGTAGGGTGCACGTCCCGTCGGCCATTCGGCCCGGCCCAGATCTTCGCGCGAAAGGTCGGGACCGGTCTTGATGAAGCCGCTCGGGTCGAGCGCGATGCAGCCGTTCACCCAGGTCGTCGACGGCAGCGCGCCGGCCATCACGAACACGTGACGGATCGGCCGCGTTTCTTCGGTTTGCCGCTCGCTATTGCGCCAGCGCACGCGCTCCAGGTGCTGTTCGCCTTCGAGTGCGTCCAGCTCCGTGAATCGATGCAGTTCGATCGAGGGATGATCTTCGATGCGGTGGATGAGATATCGCGACATCGTCGCCGCCAATCCGCCCGAGCGCACCAGCATGTGCACGCGCCGCGCGCTCTCGGCGAGAAACACAGCGGCCTGACCCGCGGAGTTGCCGCCGCCGATCACGATCACCTCTTCGTCCTTGCACAGCTGCGCTTCCATGAACGTGGCCGCGTAGTAGACGCCGACGCCTTCGAAGCGTGGCAGCGACTCCAGCGGCGGCTTGCAATATTCCGCACCCGTTGCGATCACGATCGCACGAGTGCGAACCGTGTGACCCTCCTCATCGAGATGGATCGCATACGGATGCACACTGCAGTCGAGCCTGGCCGCCTTGTGCGCGATCAACAGCTGCGCGCCGAATTTCTGCGCCTGGGTGAGCGCACGGCCCGCGAGCGCCTGGCCTGAGACGCCGGTCGGAAAACCCAGATAGTTCTCGATCCTGGAGCTCGAACCCGCCTGCCCGCCCGGCGCGCGCGCCTCGATCACGAGAACATCCAGACCTTCGGAAGCTGCATACACCGCGGCCGACAATCCCGACGGTCCGGCTCCGACCACGATCACGTCGTGCGTGTGGTCGACTGCGATCGAATCGTTGAGGCCGAGGCACTCCGCGATCTGTGCATTGCTCGGGCTGCGCAGCACCAGCTCGCCGCG
>CADEEJ010000078.1:0-6617 GCA_902826315.1 uncultured Steroidobacter sp. | reverse complement strand
TGCGACAGGTCGTTGAAGCCGACGTCGAAGGCGATCTCCGCGATCGGCGCGCGGGTCGCGGCCAGCCGGGTCGCGGCTGCCGACAGGCGGCGATTGATGACGTACTGATTCGCGGTCTCGCCGGTCACGACGCGAAACCGCTTCGCGAAGCGGAAGCGATTCATCCCGGCGACGGCCGCGAGCTTATCGAGCGGGCAAGGCTCGGTGAAATGCGCATTGATGTAGCGCACCGCTTCGAGCACGCCGCGTGTGTCGGCGTCCGACGCCTTGTCGGAGCAGAAGCGGCCGGAAGCAGACAAACAGATGTTCGCGAGCGCGACAGCCGCCTCCTCGCTGTCGGCCGAACCGCACGCCATCTTTAATAAGAGTCCGGCGACCTTCGAGGTCAGGCGCGAAGGCGGCGCCCACGCCGCCTGAAACTTCGGCGCGTCGAGACACAGATCGCTTGCCAGCGTCTCCAGCAGTTGCTCGGAGAAGAACACCACGATGCGGCGATTGCCGTCGGATCCCTGATGGCGACAGGAGAATTCCGCCTGCTTGTTCGCGAACACCAGCGAGCCGGGCACGGCCATGCAGGCGCGGCTGTCGCTCAGATGCTCGAATATTCCCGACAGCACCAGCGCGACGGCGCTCTGCGTATAGACGCCTTGCGCGTGGCGCTGAACGGCGGGGGCACAGCGCAGGTCAGCGATGCTGTAACCGGCGGGACCCGGCGCAATGCCATAGGCCGTCGGATCCGCGATCGTCGCGTCGCTGGAAATTCCTTCGAGTCGTGTATCGGGCCAGAACGTCATCGCAATTCCACGGCGGCCAATTCCGGTGCGGCAAGATTCCCCAAGTCACCGTCCCTTCCCTGCGCTAGTCTGCCCAGCGAATCCGGGAGGGCGCGTCGCCAGTGAATCAAACCACGATGACTGCAAATCCGGAAGCTGGCGGCAGCGCGCTGCGACGCGCTGCCGCCGCATCCGCAACTTATGCGCCAGCGATGCTGAACATCGGCTGGATTGCGCTCGCGCTGTCGATGCTCGGCCTGGGCCTGCTGGGCTTCATCACCGGGGACTTCGCGCTGAACTGGCAACCGGTGCCCGCGTCCGTACCGGGGCGCACGACGCTCGCCTACATCACCGCCGCGCTTTTCTGGGCGCTTGGAGCCGGTCTGCTCTTCGACCGCTACAAGCACACCTTCGCCATCGCGACAGCGGCGGCATTTCTAGTGTGGGCGCTGCTGCTACATGGGCCGGGTGTGGTTGCCGATCCGCTGAATGTTCTCCCCTGGCTCGGCTTCACCGAGCGCCTCGAAGTCGCCGCAGGCGCGCTCATGCTGGCCGCTACGCAAGTGCCGGGCACGTCATTCGCGCGCTGGAGCCTGCTCATCGGCAGGATTGCGTTCGGCGCGTGCCTGCCGATCTTCGGCCTGTCGCACTGGGCCTATGCGCAATTCACGGCCGACATGATTCCGGCATTCATACCTGCACATTTGTTCTGGGCGTACTTCACGGGCGGTGGTCACATTGCGGCAGGCATCGCTATCCTGACCGGTGTACTCGCGCGTCTCGGTTCGATTCTGTTCGCGACGATGGTGAGCGGCTTCGTGCTGCTGCTGCATGTACCGCGTGTCATCGGCGATCCCGGCAATCGTACCGAATGGACGATGCTCGTTATCGCGCTGACGATGGCCGGCGCGGCATGGTGCGTGGCCGGAAGCCTGGGGAGCGCGCAAGCGTCGCCGGAGAAATAGGCCGGAGTCAGGGATCATTCACCGGCAGTGCGCAAACATCTTGTCTACTGATTTTGCTCAAGGGCATTGCGGCCACTTGAACATGGTGACTTCATTGGACCAGTCACTGCAGCCGCAACCGTTGCAGGCTCTCACTCGCGCCTGGGTGTACGTCGACACTTGCTGAGTGCACTGATTCAGATTCCCATCGATGATCGTGCTTGGGTTCAGCCATCCCCAAGCTTGCGGATTGGCCTGCCCGTGATACGTGGTGGCGCCGGGCACGACGGGCCACGTCAGTTTCCACTTCGGGCATCGATCGAGGGCTGTCAACTGGGGTTTCGCCGGCGGCGCCGAGCAGCTGTACCCGATACCGACCGCCGTCCACGCTCTTTCGACAGTGAGCGGAATTCCGGACACCGCACCGAAAACCGCAGTCGCCGCCTCGATCGTCCTCGCTTTGTATCTCTGTGCAGTGAATTGCTCATTGTTCAGAGCGAGCAAATACAGAGCGTGCGACAAGACCTTTTGGATGTGCAACCAGGACTGAGCGGTCACATCGATGTCTGGAATCGTTCCACCCAGCGTCACGGTGCCGTGCCTGCGGTGCATGCCGCCGTGGATCATCAGGTACACGCCATGGCCGTAGATGGTCGAGTTCGAGTACTCAGGCGAGAGCGGATTCGCAAAGACACGCGACGGATACCAGTCGTTGAAGAGCGCGCCCATGCTCTGCGGATTCTGCCAGTTGCGCAGATTGGTAATCTGCCATGAGGCATCGCTCACGCCGAAACGGCGGATATCCGTGAGCACTGCCGACGCGTCGCCGAAAAATTCATTGGCGGCAAACCAGTCGTGGTACCAGTCGTAGCCGGGCGGCTGGAAGCCGATGCGCCCGAACATTCCATGCCCGTACTCGTGGGCAATTGCATCGGCGTCCAGGGCTCGTTGGTCGCCCGCGAACAGATAGGACTTGAGGTCGGTGCCGAAGATGTGGAATGCGCTGCCTGCCGTCACGTAGTGAGCGACCAGGCCGACCGAGTCATACGCAAACGCGTGTCCTCCCGGAAACCACGTTTGAATCGGATGAACGACCAGGTTGTACATGCTGGAAGCGTGGGTATCGGCAGCGTTCGGCAGACCTTCCGTCCACAGCAGAGCGGATGCAGGAGGTGTGGCCGAATTGTTGCCGTAAGAATTCGTATACACGGTGCGATTGAGATCGAAGCTCAATGCCTGACTGTGACGGAGGTCTCCAGTAGCTGCGTCGACTCCCAGTCGGACGAGCTGCGATGTACCCCCTTTGGAATGCAATGCGTCGAACATCCACAAGAGCCGCGGAGTCGGCTCTTGTCCGGCGTTAGTCCAGAACGCCAGTGATCCTTCGCGCTGGATCTGCAGCGAGGTCGTGCCATCCGCCATCTGCGCCAGCAGCTTTGCCTTGGCGTCCTGCGCGGAGATCTTGGGCTTGCTCGACGCATTCCCGCGCGGGACAAACAGGGAATTGATCGTCTGGATCTCGCCATCGGTTGCAACGACCACGTTCACACGAGCATCGATGACGGGGATGTCGTCGATCATCTGCTCGGTGAAAAAGAACATGCCGTTGCCGGTTGGCTCGCGGCCCAACACTTTGACCACGAGCGACTCGGAGCTGCTCGCCATCAATAAGGCTTTCATTCGCTGCAGGAGCTCTGTTGCCTGCTCGCCTTGTTTCAACGCATCCACGTTGGACACGACGATCCCCGAGTGTCCTTCGATCTTGCGAATGCGGCCGTACGCTCCGTATTCGACATCGACCTGCGGCATGGCAGACACCGCCTGGAACTGCGCCTCGCGTGCGGCAAGCTCATAGAGTCCGGTCGATGCGGATGAGGTCTGGAGTTTGGGGCTTCCGGCTTGCGCTGCGAATGCAGCTGCTGTGAGCACAGCAAGGACCAGATATTTTGTCTGGCTCATCGTCTTCTCCTTGATATCCCTGACGACACTTGAGCTGGTGCAGTGGCTTTGAGCCTTACATCACGCGATCTCGCTGCAGGATGACAGGTAGCGTGAGGCTCTTTTCCTTGGTGACATAGACAAAGGCCAGGCAGGCGAAGAGCAGCAGCGCACTTACGCCGAGCGCGAAGGCCTTCAGCCAGGTTCGCTTGATGGCGGCGAACAGCCACGCGAGTTCGAGTGGGACCAGGATGAGCAGCGCCGGCCCGTGCCAGGTATGTCCGATGAGGTTCGCCGGCGGGTAAAGCCGACCGATATCCCCAGGCACGTAAGTCGCAAATGCGGTCACGACCGCCGCAAGCGTGATGCCAAGTAGCCCCATGCGGAAGAGCACCGGAACCCCGGCGCGTGGAGTTGGAGGAGTGGCCGTTTCCATGCTGGAGACTCCGTTCCTCTTGATGGCGGAGAGAGAGTCCTCCGCACCCGGCGTCCACCGAAGTCTACCGTGTTCCAAAGAGGGCTGCTGAACTGACCGAAGTCACTGTTCCCGTTGAACAATCCGGATACCGCGAGTTCCACAAAGTTACACCAAAGGCCGCGGTGGTCCGATGTTCTATGGAGGGCAGGATGGAGGGACGAGGACAGCATCATGCCCAAGAGAGCTCCGGAGTTATCTGCAAGAACAGTAGCCTCACTGAAAGTGAATGGTCGGCATGCCGTGGGCGGTGTGGTCGGCCTGTATCTACGCGTTAGGGGTGAATCTCGCTCTTGGATCCTACGCGTCAAGGTCTGCGAAAGGAGGCGAGAACTCGGACTTGGCAGTTTCCCCGAAGTCTCCTTAGCAGCGGCGCGTGACCGAGCATGGGAACGGCGCCGAACCGGTGTCGCCCCTTGTCAGACGGTTGCAGCTCCTACCATGCCCGCAACGTCGGCGCCCCTGGAGCCGAAAAAGTCCAAGGCGCCCGACAGCGAGGCTGCGGGGCACGACGAGCACCCGACGTTCGAACTCTGTGCACGCACATATGTGTCCGCGCAGGCACCGGCTTGGAAATCCGAGAAGCACGCAAAGCAGTGGTTATCCACGCTTGAGCGGTATGCGTTCCCTGTGATCGGCACCCTGCCCGTGCATAGGGTGAACAGTGATCACGTTCTCGCAATTCTCAAGCCAATCTGGTGTGAGAAGACGGAAACCGCGACTCGCCTGCGTGGCCGCATCGAAGCCATTCTAGATTGGGCCAAGCACAAGCGTTATCGCGCTGGCGACAACCCGGCCCGCTGGGAGGAAAATCTGAAACACGAACTGCCCTCACCGACGAAGCTCAAAAAGCGCAAGAAGCAGCACCATCCTGCGCTGCCGTATATGAGGATTGGTGCCTTCATGGCCGATCTTCGACCACGGGATGGCGTGTCTATTCGAGCGCTGGAATGGGGCATTCTGACGGCGGCGCGCAGTCAGGAGATTCGTGGCGCGCGCCGGAGTGAGGTCGACGTCGAATTGAGGCGGTGGACCATTCCTGCCCATCGCATGAAGATGGAAATAGATCACATAGTGCCGCTATCCGAAGCCGCGTTGGCACTCTTCAAGAGCTTGCCCGTCGCGGCCGACAACGATCTTCTCTTCCCAGCTCCGGAAGGCGGCGAACTCTCTGATGCTGCTTTTGGTGCGATCATCGATGGAATGCACGAGGCAGATGTGAGGCGCGGCGGCGCAGGGTACTTGGATACGCGTCAAAACCGCATCGCTACACAACACGGGTTTCGGTCGACGTTTCGGGACTGGGCCGCGGAGGTCACCCTCTTTCCGGCGGATATTGTCGAGCACGCGCTGGCGCACAAGTTGAAGGATGAAGCGGAAGCCGCGTATCAACGCGGGGAGATGCTATTGAAACGCGCGATCGTGATGGAAAAGTGGGCACAGTTTTGCGCTGAGAAGTCGCCTGTGATGCCCAAGATGGACGAACTGTTGGAGAAATGGGCCGCGTAATCGGCCGCGCCTAGGGGCTGACTTGCGCCGACCGATTCCCCTGGCAGCTCGAGAGCTAACTGGCTATCTCAATGCCTGGCCATCTATGAAGGTGGCTTGCCCCTCCCAGTCGCCGCCGCGACGCTTGACCGTGCACATGACCATCCGCTGCTCCATGTTCCCGCCTTTGTTCTCGACCCTCAGATCATTCCAATGAAGCAGGTACTCACCGGAATCGATGAAAGTGTGGACTGGCTGTCTGAACGACACCCTCCTGTTCTCAATCTGCCGCTTCACACGATCCTCACAGATCGCTTCGATGCTTCCGTGGTTCCTCTGCTTGCCGAAGTACGCGAGTCCAGCAATCACGGCCGCCGCTGCGCCGAGTGAGAGTGCTGCAATTTTGATCTTATTGTTCATATATTCGTATCTGGCGCAGCTGGTACGCGCGTCTGGAGATTAACTATGGCTGACCGCATCTTGTTCGTCGATCTTGAAAACGTGCAGGGAATCGACTTGTCGCAGGTCCCCGCCGACGCCCGCGTGATGATCTTCTACGGCGTCGGACAGAAGAAGCTGCCCGAAGACTTGGTCGTTCGAGCCCAGCCACTGGGAAGCCGGCTGAAATGGATCAAAGTCTCAGGCCAAGGCCCCAATGCACTCGATTTCCACATCGCGTTCTATCTCGGCAAGGAATTGTCGGTCAGCGCGGCTTCAGAGTGCGTGGTGCTTTCTCGTGACACCGGCTTTGACCCACTCATGCGCCATCTGCAGACCTTGGAGCACTCATGCCGTCGGGTGAGCTCGTTGAAGGATGCGTTTCCGATCCGGCCGGCCCCAGCGGAGCCGGATCACTTCTCCCGCCTGGTAACGCTGTTGAAGAAGGAGAAGACACGCCCCGCCAAACGGCAAGGACTCGCAGGCAAGGTGAAATCCTGGTTTCCCCAGCTAGCCGACGATGCAAGGCAGGCGCTTGTGCAGCGGTTGTTCGCAGAAGCG
>CADEEJ010000077.1:11344-19675 GCA_902826315.1 uncultured Steroidobacter sp. | reverse complement strand
CGATCTCCTCGCGCAGCCGATAGAACACCAGCGAGCCCTTGCGGTAGTGGATGTAGTCCTGGTTCTCGACACGCATCAGCGGCAGCTCTTCGATGAGCTCCCCACCGCGGTCGGCGAGGTAGCGATCGAGCTCGTACTTGAGGAACCGCCGCATGTGCTCGCGGCCGTATTGCTTCTCCATCACCATCAGTGCCGAGTACTGCGCGAGCGACTCGACGATCATGGTCTGGCCCTGCACGTCCGCGCCGAACACCTGGTGCGCCCACCACTGGTGCGCGACCTCGTGCGCGGTGACGTAGAAGACGTAGTCGATGTCGCCCGGATCGGCCAGGTCGGCGACGAAGCCGATCGACTCCGAGAACGGGATCGTGTTGGCAAAGCTCTGCGCGAAGCGCGCGTAGCGCGGGAACTCGAGGATGCGCACCTGACGATGCTGGTAAGGCGAGAAGTTCGTCGTGAAGTAGTCGAGCGACTTGCGCGTGGCCTCGATCATCCGGTCGACGTTGTACGGGTGCTTGGCGTCGTAATAGATCTCGATCGGCAGGCCGTGCCACTCGCCACGCCGCACCTGGTAGCGCGCCGACAGGTAGCAGAAGAACGCCAGCATCGGCCGATCCATCTTGTAGTGGAAGTAGCGCCGCTCGCCTTGCGCCCATTCCTTTTGCAGGTAGCCGGGCGCGATCGCGATCTGGTCCGCGCTGGTGCTGACGACCGTCTCGAAGTTGATCCAGTCGGCGTCCTGGAAGCCCATGCTGCCGCGCGCCGTTTCGTCCTCGAGCTTGGCCGCGCGCGGCACGTCGCCCAGGCCGCGCTTGCGCCGCTCGTTGCGATCGACGATCTGCCCGGCCTGGTTGTAGCCGAGATGCGGAAACAGGTCGATGCTGTTGAAGAAGGTGCCGTTGTAGTTGAGTCGCGAGCGCACGTCGCCGCCGCCGCTCGACGACGGCATGCCGGTATTCGTGAACCCGCGCTCGGCGCGCTCCACCTCGAATCGCAACTCCATCGTCCCGCCGGGCGGCAGCGGCTCGGCGAGTCGATAGATGCGATACCCCGCCTGCCGGTCATCGGTGACCAGCTGCGCCGATTCGAGCGACGTCACGCGCAGCTGCGTCCCTGGCAGCAGCGTGACGTGCAGATCGCGGATCGGTCCCGCTGTCTTGTTCACGAGCTGATAGCGGCCGCGGATCTCGACGCGTCGCTCCGCCGGGTAGATGTCCACGTCCGCGTACACATCTGTGATGCGCGGCTGCGGCAGGTTGTTGTACTTGCGATACTCCTTCTCGAAGTGCGCCTGCCGATCCAGCACGACGTCCGACGGCAGGTACTCGTTCACGACGTTCGTGTTGTAGAAGATCCAGGCGCCGGTCGCGACGAACGCGACGGCCAGCGCGCCGAGCAGCGCGCCTTGCGGGCCGCGCAGCGAGCGCAGCGCGTCGCTCCAGCGGGCCCGGCGCGAGAGCGCGACGCCACGCACCCAGAACGCGGCGGAGATCACCAGCAGCATGGCCGCGAACACCGACCAGTAGGTGTTGAACCACGCCCATGGCCGCAGCAAGTGGCCGAAGCCATTCATGTCCGAATACGTGAGCGTGGGCGAGCCGGCATAGATGTAGAGGTTGTGCTCGAAGCGCATGCCCGTCAGAACGGTCTGCATCAGGAACACCACGATGAACAGCGCATAGCCGATGAACTTCTGATTGCTCAGCACCTGCAGGAACACCGCCGCCACAGCCGCCAGTGCAAATGGCACGGAATCGAGCAGCGCGGTGCGCAGGTACAGGCCGATCTCGAGAGTCGTGTAACCGACTGACAGCTGATAGACGATCGAGGCCGCGACGCCGATGAGCATGAAGGCCAGCACCACGGCGAAGAGAGCGCCGGTCTTGGCAAACAGCGGTACCCAGCTGGGGACCGGCGCTGCGTCCGTCGTCTCCGCCACGCGCGCATCGCGCTCGCGCCAAATCACCTCGCCGGCGTAGTAGGCAAGGATCAGCGCCAGCAGGAATTGGTAACTGCCTCGCAGCGCTTCGAGCATCAGCGCTGTCACCGGATGCGGCTCCGTGCCGAACAGCCGATTCGAGAGTCGCGCGCCGGCGATGAGGTTGATGAGCCCGAAGCCGAGCAGGATCAGGAACGGCAGTCCCTTCAGGACGCTGGCCGCGTCGAAGCGCAGCTGATGGAAGAACTGTCGGAGCGATGTTGTGCGGTCGAATGTGCGCGCGATACTCCGAACCGGCGCAATGACAATCGCAGCCGCCGCGCCTGGCAGCGGCGACTGCCCGCGTGCTGCGGTCGGCTCATTCGCGCCGCGTGTCGCACGCTTGCGCCCGCCGCGCTGCGTGCGGAACAGGATGTGTGCTGCGGTCAGCATCGCGGCCGATACGCCGAGCCAGATCACGCGATTCAACAACAGCAAGCCATCGAGGTCCGGTACCAGTGTGTTGCGCTGGGTCGCCGACCAGTAGCGCATGGCGCGGCCCACGGCACGCCCGCCGAACGGATCGATCAGGCGCGCGAGTGTGTCGTACTGCAGATCGCTCGTCAGCGCACCCGCGACGATGAAGGCGATCAGCAATGCCATCGCACCGAGAAACACCACCAGCAGTCGGCGCGTCGTGACCGCGAGCAGGCACAGGAACGCGCCGATGAAGATCAGGTTCGGCACGACCAGCACGCCGAACGCCCACGCATACGGCTCGATCATGAACGGGCCGATGCGCTTCGGATCCAGCCACGGCATGAACGAGCCGACGATCATGAAGAGCGCGATGACTGCGTAGACCCCGAAGGCTGCAACTGCGCCGCCGAGCGCGCGCCCCCATAGGTAGCTGCCCTTGCGCACCGGCGCGCTGAAGAACAGCTCGTCCGTGCGCAGATCGGCGTCACGCAGCAGCGGCTGCGCGATCAGCATGATCGCGGCCAGGAGCCCCATGACCGAGAAGATGCTCAGGTAATTGAGGATCACGCTCGGCGCGTTGCGATGGATGTTGCCGATCGCGCCGCCGATCTGGATCTCGTCGGTGAGCATCCCACCCAGTGCGAGCAAGCCGAACAGCAGCCCGATCAGCCACGGCAATGGGGAACGGAACTGGTAGCGCAGCTCGAAGCGCAGGAATTCGCGGAACATGGGCTGACCTCAGGCTTGCGCTGCCGCGCCGTGCGCGCGCAGCTGCCGGAAGTACACGTCCTCCAGCCCGGCGACGACTGGCTGGAAACCCTGCTCCGGGAGCGCCTCGCTGTACACATGTATCAGCGGTTGACCGCCGATCAGCCGCGTCGACAGCACGGTGTAGCGCTTCTGGTAATCGGCCAGCGACGTCTTGCTGACGAGCCTGCTCCACACGCGCTCGCGCAACGTGCCGATCGCCTCGCGCGGCTCACCGCTCATCAACACCTGGCCGCGCGCGATGATCGCCATGCGCGAGCACAGGTCGGCGACGTCTTCGACGATGTGCGTCGACAGGATCACGACGACCTGCTCACCGATGCCGGCGAGCAGATTGAGAAAGCGATTGCGCTCTTCCGGGTCGAGGCCCGCGGTCGGCTCGTCGACGATGACCAGCCGCGGGTTGCCGAGCAGCGCCTGCGCGATGCCGAAGCGCTGGCGCATGCCGCCCGAGAACGTGCCGAGCTTGCGCTTGCGCACTTCCCACAGGTTCACCTGATGCAGCAGTGCCTCGACCGCCTCCTTGCGCTCCTTGCGACGCACGTAGCCCTTCAGCACGGCGAAATGATCGAGCATGTCCTCCGCGCTGACTTTCGGATACACGCCGAAGTCCTGCGGCAGATAGCCGAGCGTGCGCCGGATGCGATCCTTGTCGGCGGCGACGTCGATGCCGTCGAAGGTGATGCTGCCGCTGTCGGGATCCTGCAGCGTCGCGACCGTCCGCATCAGCGAGGACTTGCCTGCGCCGTTCGGTCCGAGCAGGCCGAACATGCCCGGCGGCACTTCCAGTGAAACATCGCGCAACGCCTGAACGTCGCCGTAACTCTTGGAGAGATTGCGGATGGAAAGCATGCCGGGTCCGTCCCGTAGATTGTTCGAGTTCCCCACAAGACACGGCCCGCCGTGCGAAGTTGCACGGCGGGCCGTAGTAGCGGCGTCGCGGTATCGAGCCCGGTTACTAGAGCTTGGGTGCGCTGGGCGAGCGTTGCGCGAGATCGTGCTCCAGCCAGCGCGCTTCGACGTTACGCCCTTCGGCGAAGTAGTAGATGAGATACGCCAGGCCGACGCCCAGCGGAATCAAGCCGAGGAATATCGGAATGTCGCTGTCCTGGTCCGCGAGCGACCCGACCACGAGCGCCAGGCCGATGAAGAACCAGACCAGGCCGGGCAACAGCGCCGTCCGCCGCCGCTTCGGCACGCTGCGGCCGTCGATCAATTCGATCGGCAGCGGCGGAATCTCCATGCCGCGCTCGATCGCCGCCATGCGCTCGGCGTGATGCAGCTCCATCAGCTTGCGGCGTTTGTAGTAGTTCAGCGTGAACCAGATGATGATGACGACGACCGGTCCGCCGACGCCGAACAGGATGCCGAAAATCGGAATGAATTCTTCGACCATGGGTCGCCCTCGCTAACGAAAACCTACAGGACTGGCGGTTCAGACGCAGCCCCCCCACTGCAAGGTTGCAGTCGAGTTACGGTCGGCCAATTGCGCCCCATTGCCGGCCGATGGCGGCCCGTGCATGGATCACGCTTGCTAGAGTCTCGCGCCTCCCAGCCGCAACCTTTCACCCCTCCCTACCGTCCCAACTGGCACATGACGTCATCGCCCGCTTCTCAGGCAGACGCTCAGATCCAGGAGCGTTTGCAGGCCAAGCAGTACCGCGAGGCGTTCGGGATTTTGTTGCCGCATTACCGGGATCGGGTTTTTCGCCTCACATTCAGCATGTTACGCGATCGGACAGTGGCCGAAGACACCACGCAGGACATATTCCTGCGCATCTGGCGTGCCCTGCCCGGGTTCGCCGGCCAGTCGCAGCTCTCCACCTGGATCTACGCGATCTCCAAGAACGCCTGCCTGTCCGAGCTGCGCAAGCGCCGGCCGCAGGTCTCCCTGGATACCGACGAGGAGCAGCAGTCCGCCGAAGTCCGGGCGCTGGCCAGCGAGGACGCGGACGACTCGGCTACGGTCAGCGTCGGCCAGCTGCTCGAGCAGCTGCCGGAACGCTATCGCCAGGCCGTCGTTCTGTTCTACATGGAAGACAAATCCTATGAGCAGACCGCGGCGAGCCTCGGCTTGCCGCTCGGCACGGTCAAAGCCTTGCTCCATCGGGCCCGCAAGCGCCTAATCGAGCTGACGAAAGACGCCGCATGACGACCCCGCACGACATCGAATGGAACGATCGCCTCCAGGATTGGCTGGACGGCGATATCGACGCTGCCGATGCCGCAGCGTTGCAAGCCCACATGGCGAACTGCGCCGACTGCCGCGCACGCGCCGCTGAGCTGCAGGCACTCGATTTCAGCCTCAGCAGCGCAGCTCCGCGACTGGCACTGGACGCTGCGTTCGACGCGAAGCTGTTCGCGCAGATCGACGCGATCGACGATTCGAAGCGCGCCGAGGCACGCCAGCGCATCGAGCAGGAACTGCAGCAGAATTTGCAGACCCTGGCACGTGGCTGGCGGCGCGCACTGTTGGTCATCGTGCCGGGCGTGATCGCCGGCGTCGCGCTGGCGTTCGCGCTGACGTGGTGGTTGAGCGATGCAGAAGTAATGCGGACGCTGATCGTGCAGAGCGCTGCCGAGTTCGGCACGAACAATTCCGGCGCGGTGCGCCTGATCGTGACGACGCTGCTCGGCGCGGGACTCGGCGCCGTCATTGCGCGCTGGTTCGCTTCAGTCGTCGAGTAAGTCAGGCTTCCGCCTGACACGTTCCTGTACAATGCGCGCCCCATGCACGCCCGCTCGCCTGCCGCCGCCGTCGCGGACACTCGCAGCGACGCCAACCCGAAACTCGTCCTTACTGCCCTCGGCGTAGTTTTCGGCGACATCGGCACCAGCCCGCTGTACGCATTTCGCGAGTGCCTCAATCCCGAGCACGGCGTTGCCGTCAGCCAGCAGAACATCCTCGGCCTGCTGTCGCTGATCCTCTGGTCGCTGGTCCTGATCATCTCGATCAAGTACGTCGCCATCGTGCTGCGCGCCGACAACCGCGGCGAAGGCGGAGTGCTCGCGTTGAGCACGCTGGTGTCGAGCGCCAGCAGCAACTGGCGCGTATGGGCTCCCGTCAGCGCGTTCGGCGTGTTCGGCGCAGCGCTGTTCTTCGGCGACGGCTTCATCACTCCCGCGATCTCGGTGCTCAGCGCGATGGAAGGTCTCGCCGTCGCGACGCCGCGGCTGGAGCATTTCGTACTGCCCGGCGCGATGATCATCTTGACCGCCCTGTTCCTCGTGCAGCGCCGCGGCACCGGCGCGATGGGCCGCATGTTCGGGCCGGTCACGCTCGTGTGGTTCCTGACGCTCGCGCTGCTCGGCAGCCGCTGGATCGTGACCAGGCCCGATGTCGTGTTCGCGATCAACCCGCTCTACGCCGTGCAGTTCTTCGTCAACAACGGCTGGGCCGGATTCGTCGTGCTCGCTTCGGTCTTCCTCGCCGTGACCGGCGGTGAGGCGCTGTATGCGGACATGGGTCACTTCGGCCGCCCGCCGATCCGCCGCGGCTGGTTCTGGATCGTGCTGCCGGCGCTGGTGCTGAACTACTTCGGCCAGGGCGCGCTGCTGCTGGAGAATCCGAGCGCGATCGCCAATCCGTTCTACCTGATGGCGCCGGGCTGGCTGCTGCCGATACTCATCGTGCTGGCGACGGCCGCCACGGTGATCGCTTCGCAGGCAGTCATCTCCGGCGTGTTCTCGATCACGCGCCAGGCGCTCAATCTCGGCTACCTGCCGCGGCTGCGGGTCGCACATTCCTCCGAGGAAGAGATCGGCCAGGTGTACGTGCCGACGCTCAACTGGCTGCTGTTCGCGGGCACGATGACGCTGATCGTCGTGTTCCAGTCTTCGAGCGCGCTGGCCGGCGCGTACGGCATCGCGATCTCCAGCACGATGCTCATCGACAGCATCCTCGTGATCATGCTGTTGCACGTGCGGCGGCAGGAGCCGCGTCGCCGGCTCGTGATGGGCGTGCTCGGCATCGTCGTCCTGATCGAATTGGCGTTCTTCCTGTCGAACTCGCTGAAGTTCGACGATGGCGGCTGGCTGCCGATCGCCGTCGCGATCCTGGCGTACGTGCTGATGACGACGTGGCAGGAAGGACGGCGCACGCTGAACTGGCTGGTCGCGAAAGAACAGATGCCGGTGCGCGACTTCCTCGCGCTGATCGAGCGCGAGCCGCCGCACCGGGTCGCCGGAACTGCCGTCTATCTCGCGAGCGAAGCGGGCGGCATGCCGCGCGCGCTGCTGAACAACCTGCGTTTCAATCGCGTCCTGCACCAGCGTAACGTGCTGCTGACATTCGTGCGGCCGGAAATGCCGTTTGTGAGCCCGGAGAACCGTGTCGAGATCCAGCAGCTCGGCGAGGGACTGTGCCGCATCATCGCGCGCTACGGCTTCATGGAGACGCCGAACGTCGTCGCTGCGCTACGTGCTGCCGAGGAAGCAGGCGAGCCGTACGAGCCTGAGCAAACCGTGTACGTCGTGGGCCGCGAGAATCCGGTGTTCGCCGTCGGCTCCGGCATGCCGCTGTGGCGCAAGCGGCTGTTCGCATTCATGGGCCGCAACAGCCAGCTCGCCGCTATTCACTTCGGCGTGCCGAGCCACAGGTTGTTGGAAGTCAGCAGCCAAGTGAGGTTGTGACAACAACCTCATCCCCGCGCACGCGGGGATCCATCTCTCACATGCTCCACGTGACTCTCGAGCCAGCAACGGCTCTCGACCTGCTTTTCCAGCAGCGTGCCAAGGCTGGCGTCTAACCTGCGCGCGGCTACTGCAACGTAGCCAAGCGCGGCGAGCAGCGACACGAGCGTGACGATGGTGAGGGCCGTCGCCCACATAGATGTTGTAGTTCTCCGCGTTGTCGTTCGCGTTGTCGTTCGGGGGCGCGCCCTTCCGCGCCAAGCTGCCGCAGCGTATCGAAGGCGGCTGCGGAACGCTGACCCTCACACGGCGAGTGCGACCTGGGTCACAGTTTGCGGCTACTCGGCTTCCCACCGCGGGCCCGGCGAATCGAATGCCGTGGCCAGACCGACGAATGCCGGCAGCTTCGAGCGGATCACGAACGTCGGCACGCGCTGCAAGTAGTCGGCGAAGCGGCCCTTGTCCTCGAAGCGATCGCGAAAATGCGAGCTGGTAAAAAAGCTGCCGAGGCCGGGCACGATGCCGCCGCCGAT
>CADEEJ010000077.1:8622-11244 GCA_902826315.1 uncultured Steroidobacter sp. | reverse complement strand
GACTGGCCGCCGCCGATCTGCTCCACCTCGCCGGGTGGCAGATGGCGAATCGCCATCGCGAGCGCGGTGAAATCGTTGACGAGGATCAGTCGGCGCCAACCGAGCGACTCGCGGGTGCGCGCAGCCGAGAACTGCCACACGTGGTTCGTCATGCGCACGATGTCGCCGGTGATCGGTCCGGCAATCGCGAGGGCGCCCTCCGTCGGCCGCGCGGGCGCGGCCTGCGCACCGACCGACTCCAGGTAGTACTCGATCGCGCTGACGATGTCGGGATAGTCGGCGCAGGCGAACACTTTCTCGTCGCGCCACTCACGTCGATCGAGGGGCCCTTCGAGCAATGCGAAGCGTGCATTCGTGCCGCCGATGTCGGCGATGAGGCGAGGGTTGGTCATGGCGCCCAATAAACGTCTACCGGTACTTCTTTCTGCTGCAGGATCGCGCGCACCGGCAATTCCGCGGGTGTGCCCGCCGCGCGTGCGCGCTGATACACGCCCCACTTCTCGTCGCCTTCGATGTGCAACACGATGCGACGCGAGTCGAGCAGCGCCGCGAGATTCAAGCTGACGCGCGCGTGGGGCGCAACCAGAGCGTTGACGGCGATACACCCCGGAGGTGCCGCGGGATCCAGGCCGCGCGCGAGCGCCATCGAACCCGGGAACAGCGACGCCGTGTGCCCGTCCCCGCCCATGCCGAGCAGGACCACGTCGAACGGATGCGGCACGCGGGTCAACGCGCGACTGACCCAATCGGCTCCCGCCTCGGGCGTCGGCGCCGGATTCTTCAAGCCGACGAAGTGCGCGGCCGCCGCCGGCCCTGTCAGCAGGGTCTCGCGCACCAGACGCTCGTTGCTGTCTTCGGAGGTCGTCTCGACCCAGCGCTCGTCCGCCAGCGTCACCCAGCTGCGCGTCCAGTCGATCTTCTCGTCGCGCAGCTTTGCGAACAGGCGCGCGGGGGTCTTGCCGCCCGAGACCACCAGACTCGCCTGACCGCGCGCGGCGATCGCTTCTTCCAGGTCCACCTTGAGCTCGCCCGCGAGCGCCGCGGCCAGCGCCTCGCGGTCGGGAAAGCGGTGCTCGTGGACCCAGCGGGACGGCATTACAGCTCGTTTCTCCAGGCAAACCCGTCGCGACCGATCAAGGAGCTGGCGGCCGCCGGCCCCCAGCTGCCGGCAGTATAGGATTTCGGACGCTCGTCGTGCTGTTGCCAGGCCGCGCGGATCGGATCGATCCAGGACCAGGCTGCCTCCAGCTCGTCACGGCGCATGAACAGCGTCAGCGTGCCGTTGATGACGTCCGTGAGCAGCCGTTCATAAGCATCGAGTTGCCGCGTCTTGAAGGCATCGGCGAAGTCCAGGCTCAGGTCGACCGGCTTCAGCACCATGCCGTGGCCCGGGCTCTTCGCCAGCACCGACAGCGTGATGCTCTCTTCCGGCTGCAACTGGATCACCAGGCGATTGAGCGCATGCGGCGTGTCCGGCCGCTCATAGATGGAGAGCGGAACGTCCTCGAACGTGATGACGATTTCCGCCTGCTTCTCCTGCAGGCGCTTGCCGGTGCGCAGGTAGAACGGCACGCCGGCCCAGCGCCAGGAGTCGACCTGGACCTTCAGCGCCACGAACGTCTCGGTGCTGCTGTCCTTCGGCATGTCCTTCTCTTCGAGATAGCCGACGACGGGCTTGCCGTTCACTGCGCCCGCCTTGTACTGGCCGCGGACCGTCTTCTGTAAAACGTCGCGACCGGTCAACGGCCGCAGCGCGCGCAGGACTTTGACTTTCTCGTCCCGCGTGGCGTCCGCGGCACCGCTCGCCGGCGGCTCCATTGCGATGATGCACAGGAGCTGAAGCATGTGGTTCTGCACCATGTCGCGCAGCGCGCCGACGTGGTCGTAGAACTGCGCGCGGCGCTCGACGCCGACGTCCTCGGCGACCGTGATCTGCACGTGCTGGATGCGGCCGCGGCGCCATAGCGGCTCGAACAGCTGATTGCCGAAGCGCAGCGCCAGCAGGTTCTGCACTGCCTCTTTGCCGAGGTAGTGATCGATGCGGAAGATGCTCGTCTCGGGAAACAGCTTGCCGATGCGCTCGTTGATCTCTGCGGACGAGGCGCCGTCGTAGCCGAGCGGCTTCTCCAGCACGACGCGCGACACGGGCGAGATCAACGAATGCCGCGCCAGCGCCTCGGCGATCGGCGCGAACAGGTCCGGACCGGTCGACAGGAAGAACACGCGCACGCGCTGCGGCTGTGGGCGCAGCAACTCGCCGAGCCGTCCGAAGTCATCGTCCGACTGTGCGTCTACTCGCACGTATTGCAGGTGCTCGGCGAATTGCGTCCATTTCTTGGCATCGAAGACGCTGCCGAGGTGCGTTTCGCAGCTGGAGCGCACCTGTTCGAGGTATTCCTCGCGCGTCAGCTGGCTGCGGGCCGCGCCGACGATGCGCGACGCAGCGTCGATCTGCCCGGCGCAGCTGCGCCGATACAGTGCAGGGAGGAGCTTGCGCATCGCCAGGTCGCCGGTGCCGCCGAACAGGACGAGATCGAACGTGGGAAGAGACTGCATGCAAATCCTTCATGACAGAGCGGAATCCGCGGCTACGTTAACCAAGGGCTTACGGCTGAGCAAACC
>CADEEJ010000077.1:2093-8522 GCA_902826315.1 uncultured Steroidobacter sp. | reverse complement strand
CGCGTGTCGCGCCCGGCGTCAAGTCACTAGAATTCAGTCCCCCGCATCGAGGACCCGCGTGAAAACTGCCGCCCCCTTGCACGAGCGCGTGCGCTCAGTCACCGAACGCATTCGCGAGCGCAGCGCCGGGCCCCGCGGCGAATACTTGCAACGCGCCGCGCAGGCGCGCCACTCAACCACGGCCCGCGCCTCCCTGGCGTGCACGAACCTGGCTCATGGCTTCGCCGCGATGGATGCGCCCGACAAGGAAAAGCTGCGCGCGCCGCGCTGGCCGAACCTCGCCATCGTCTCGTCGTACAACGACATGTTGTCGGCGCATCGGCCGTTCGAGCGCTTTCCGCAACTCATCAAACTGGCCGCGCGCGAGGCGGGAGCGGTGGCGCAGTTCGCAGGCGGCGTGCCCGCGATGTGCGACGGCGTGACGCAAGGCCAGCCCGGCATGGAGCTGTCGCTGTTCAGCCGCGACGTCATCGCGATGAGCACCGCGATCGCGCTCACTCACAACATGTTCGACAGCGCGCTGTACCTGGGCATCTGCGACAAGATCGTGCCGGGTCTGTTGATGGGCGCGCTCGCGTTCGGTCACCTGCCCGGAATCTTCGTGCCCGGCGGCCCGATGCCTTCAGGTATCCCGAACAAGGAGAAGGCGCGAGTGCGCCAGCTGTTCGCCGAAGGCAAGGTCGGACGCGATGCGCTGCTCGAGTCGGAAGCACAGAGCTATCACTCGCCGGGCACCTGCACCTTCTATGGCACTGCGAACAGCAACCAGGTGCTGATGGAAGTGATGGGCTTGCACTTGCCGGGTGCGGCGTTCGTGCCGCCCGACACGTCGCTGCGCGATGTATTGACGAGCGCGGCGACCAAGCGTGCTGCTGCCATCACCGCGCTCGGCAACGAATATTTGCCGATCGCGAGCATCGTCGATGAACGCGCCATCGTGAACGCGATCGTCGCGCTGCTTGCCACGGGCGGCTCCACGAATCACACGCTGCACGTGGTCGCGATCGCGCGGGCTGCCGGCATGCGTGTCGACTGGGACGACTTCGCCGACCTGTCGGATATCGTGCCGCTGCTCGCGCGGATCTACCCGAACGGCAGCGCGGACGTGAATCACTTCCACGCGGCCGGCGGCACTGGCTTCCTCATTCGCGAGTTGATCAGCTCCGGGCTGCTGCATGCGGACACCACGACAGCGATGGGCAAGGGACTCGATGCGTACGCGCGCGAGCCGTGGTTGTCGGACGGCGCACTCGCGTGGCGCGCAGTACCGGAAACGAGCGGCGATCGCGATGTGTTGCGCCCGATGCACGATCCGTTCGGCGCCGACGGCGGGCTGAAGGTCCTGCGCGGCAATCTCGGCCGCGCCGTGATCAAGACCTCCGCCGTTCAGCCGCAGCACCGCGTCGTCGAGGCGCCGGCCGCGGTCTTCGACGATCAGGAGTCGGTCATCGCTGCGTACAAGGCGGGGGCGCTGTCACGCGACTGCATCGTCGTCGTGCGCTTCCAGGGTCCGCGCGCCAACGGCATGCCGGAGCTGCATCAGCTGACGCCGACGCTCAGCTCGTTGCAGAGCAAAGGTCACAAGGTGGCGCTGATCACCGATGGACGCATGTCGGGTGCTTCCGGCGCCGTGCCGGCCGCGATTCACCTCACGCCGGAATGTCTCGCGGGTGGAATGCTCGGCAAGGTGCAGGATGGCGATATCGTACGGCTCGACAGTTATGCGGGGACGCTGGAAGTGAAGGTGCCGGATGCGACACTGCACGCCCGGAGTGCACCGACGCCGAGCCTCGCAGGCAACGAATACGGTTTCGGCCGCGAGCTGTTCGCCACGTTCCGCGGCGTCGCCAGCGATGCCGCAACGGGTGCGGTCTCACTGTTCGGCAAGGAATGAACAATGACGGGGAAAGGGTGACTCGATGAATATCCGCTCGCTGCTCGCACTCGCGCCGGTCATCCCGGTCCTGACGATCGAGAGAGTCGCAGATGCCGTGCCGCTCGGCCGTGCCCTGTGCGCCGGCGGACTGCGCGCGCTGGAAGTGACGTTGCGAACACCGGCGTGCCTGCCGGCGATCGAAGCGATGCGCAAGGCGTTGCCGGAAGCGCTCGTCGGAGTCGGCACGCTGACGCGGCCGCGCGATTTCGTCGACGCGAGCAACGCCGGCGCGCAGTTCGGGGTCAGCCCGGGATTGACCGCGGAGCTGGCGGCCGCCGCCGCTGAAGTGCAGTTCCCGCTGCTGCCGGGCGTGATGACGCCGACCGAGCTGCTCGCGGGCCTGGGCTGGGGCTACGACACGTTCAAGCTGTTTCCGGCGCAGCAGGCCGGCGGCGTGAACATGCTCAAGGCGTTCGCGGGCCCGTTCCCAACGGTGTTGTTCTGTCCAACCGGTGGCATCACGCGCGCGACGGCGCCGGATTACCTGGCGTTGAAGAATGTCGCGTGTGTCGGCGGCTCATGGGTCGCGCCGCCGGAGCGAGTGCACGCTGGCGATTGGCAGGCGATCGAGGAGTTGGCGCGGGACGCAGCGTCGCTGCGGAAAGTGGCGGGCTAGCCCGACTACGCGGATTGACGCTTCTGATCGTCGGCGAGCAGCTCGAGCTGCGGCGACGGTTCCGGCACCGGCGGTGCGGCCGGCGCAACGGCGGGCGGCGCGTCGCCCAACAATCCCAGCTGCATCGGTTGTTCGGCCGGAGCTTCCAATAGCGCCAGTGCCGCGAGCGGCTGCGTAACGGATGCGGGCTCTGCGGTGGGTGCAACGATCGGTCCAGGCGCGACTATCGTCGTCGGCTCTTCCGCAAGCGTCAGAGTGGGTACCGGCGTCGGTACAACAGCGACCGCCGGCGGCGCAACCACTGGTGCAGCTGCAGGCGCTGGCACTGGCACTGGCACTGGCGCGGCAGCGACGGGTGGTTTCGGCGCAGGTGCGGGTGTCGGTGTAACTGCAACGACCGGCGCAGGCGCGGGTGTCGGTGTAGATGCAACGACCGGTACAGGTGCCGGTGCAGCCGCCGGCTTGGCCGCCCCGACCTTCGGCGTAGCGATCGCTTCCATCGACAACAATTCTTCCGACTCGTCGGCAACGCCGCGCGCCTTTTCGGTGAACGCGCGATCATGGTTCTGCGGATTCGCCAGCTGGGCTTCGAACACCTGCAGCACATCGCCGTTCGACTGCGAGTTGGCGATCTTCTCCGACACTTCCTGCTCGCGCTTTGCGCGCTGCTGCTCCTGCTCGACGCGCCACTTGGGCAGCTCGACGTGCTCCGCGACCTTCGCCTCGAGCGAGTCCGGATCGTGGAGCTCCGCCATCGCGACCAGCGGCTTCTTCGAGTCGGCGGTGGCGCCGACTTTCGCCGGCACCGGCACGGACGCGTCGATCTCCGGAGTCGGCATCTCCTGGCTCACCAGCGACTGGCGGCCGATGAGGTCGTAGTAGACCTGCAGATACTTCTGCAGCGAGCGCACGTAAACGTAGTTCTGCAACGCGTGTTTGCGAGCGCCGTGCGCCATCGCAGCACGCTTCTCCGGCGTCAGTTGCAACACACGCTGAATGCCTTTGACGAAAGCCGTCGGGCTACCGGCTTCGATCGCGACACCGTAGTGCCCGATCACTTCGCCTTGCGCGCCCATGCCGGTCGCTACGCACGGCACGCCGCACAGCATCGCGGCTACCAGCGTCATGCGCGCACCGTCGTTCAGCGCGCTCGAACACACGACGTCGCAGGCATTGAACAGCGTTGCGAGGTCGGACCATTCGCCCAGCAACTGCACGCGCTGCGCGAGCGTGCCGCCGCCGACGAGCGCCATGAGCGGGCCGTTGCCTTTCTGCACGCCGTGCCCAGCGAGCACGACCGCAACATGCGGATTCGTCTTGATCAGCTCGCCGACGCCCTTGATGAACGTCATGTGGTCGTACTCGGGCTGGAACGGCGCGACCATGCCGATGACGAAGGACTCAGGACCGAGGTGCAGCTGCTCGCGGATCTTGCGGCGTGCAGCCGGGTCGGGCTTGAAGCGCGTCGCGTCGATGCCCGGCGGAATCGTCAGCGTATCGCTCTCCGGGAAGCCGACGCGCCGATGCTGCGAGCCGCCGGCATCCGACGCATAGACGATGCGATCGGCCGTGGGCGTGGCCTTGACGACGTATTTGAGCTTCTGCCGATCGATCATGCCCGCGCCGCGCGGCGGCAGCGGCACCGTGTTGCCGACGGTCCAGACGACCTTGATCTTGCGATCGACCTTCTTGCGCACGGAGTTCGCGAAGATCTGCGCCGTGTAGCCCCAGGCGTGAATGACGTCGGGCTTGAACGCTTTCGCGGCCTTGGCCAGCTCGCCCACCGCACCGAGGGAAAAATTCTTGCGCGACAGCGCGACGTCGTGGACGGGCACGCCGTTCTGCCGCAGCACGGCACCCGGCACGGCACCCGGCGCGAGGCAGACGACCTGCGTCTTGACGCGCTCCTTGGGCATGCGCGTGAGCACGGGCATCAGCAACGACTGTTGCAACCCGGCCGCGACGGCCCCGGAGCTCACGATGTGCAGAATGCGTATTTGTCGAAGATTTGCTTCGGACACGATCGATGTGCGCGCGAAGATTTAACTGCCGCAAATGCTAGCAGTAGTGCTATTGAGGACGTCCCTGCACACGCGGAAATTGTTAAACCGGGCACAGTTCGCGGGTGACAAGATTTGGCACTGCGAGACGCGGGTCACACAGCAGCTGCAGTTTCGCTGACCGCCCACAGATAAGTCGCCGCATAGGCCCGATATGGCCGCCACGCATCCGCGAGCACCAGCAGCTGCGCCGGCGACTCGACTTTGGCCGCGCGGATCAGTCCGAGGTCGGTTTCGGGGAACGCATCGGGGTCGCGCCCGAGGCGGATCGCGAGATAGGCCCGCGTCCAAGGCCCGAATCCCGGCAGCTGTTTGAGCGCAGCTTCGACTTCGGCCCAGGGCCGTTCGAAGTCGACGCGTCCCTCGGCGGCTGCACGCGCGAAAGAGCGAATCGTCTCGACGCGCTTGCCCGGCATGCCGAAGCTGACGAAGTTCGCGTCGGCCACGCATTGCGGTGTGACCGAGCCGCAGCGCTCGACCAGACGACGCATCAGCGTGCCGGCCGCGGCCACCGTGACCTGCTGACCGAGGATCGTGCGCACACACAGCTCGAACGGCGACCAGGCGCCGATCGGCCGCATGCCCGGTACGCTCGCGATGCGGCGCTTCAACACCGGCGAGCGCCGCAGATGCTTATGAATACGCTCCGCGTCGTGGGTCACATCGAGCAGACGGGCGACATTGGTCAGCACCTGGTCTGCTTTGACCCGGCCATTCGAGGTGACTTGCAACTGGGAATTCGGCGCGTCGTACGTCACGGCGATCGTGCGCGCGCCGACCTGCCGCACATAGCTGTCGCCCTCGATACGTTCGAACTGCGGGATGAGCCGGTGCGCGAAATAATCGAGCAGGTGACGCCAGGGAAACGGCGTGCTTACCGCCACGTGACCGACGAGCATGACGCGTGAACCTCAGCGGGCGGCAGCAGGCTGGGATGTGTGGCTGGTCACGCCGCCGATCAGCACCATGCGCATCGCTTCCTGCACCGACAGATCCGTTTCCGTGAGCTCGCCGACGGGCAGATACAGCGTGTAGCCGCCGATCTGGTAGCTCATCGGGAAGTACACGGCCACGAGCCCCGCGGCGTTGTCGCCGAACAGGCGCGGACTGACGTGCTCCTCCGTGACGAAGCCGATCAGCTGTGCCGCGCCGAAGCGCCACAGCACGACGCGCTTGAGATCGCGCTCCTTGCCACCCGCCGGCAGGAACTGCGTGATGTCCTTGAAGGCGCCGAAGATCGTCTTGACGATCGGAATGCGCGCCAGGAACGCCTCGCCGATGCGCAGCAGATAGCGCACCACATAGGCATTGACCAGCACGCCGATCAGCAGCACCAGCAGGGAGCCGACCACCAGCCCGAGCCCCGGCCAGTAGCGGTCTGCGGGCAGCAGCGCGCGCAGCGGCCCGCTGAGAATCCGCTCGGCCGTGCTGCCGAGCCAGAAAACGAGGTACACGGTCAGGGTCACCGGCAACACGGCGACCAGACCCTTGAGGAAGGTATTCCACAACCGACGCATTGCGGCTCCGCTGCGCGCCCACGAACAGGTGGCGCGCAGTATAGACTTCCGGTCGCCTCGCTTTTGATCGAACGTCTTTGTAATGCTCAACCGTCTCACCGCGCTGGCGGCGCTCCTGGCGCTCGGCACACATGGTCTCGCTCAGGGCGCTCAGCTGCCGCCAGTCGTCTCGCGCGCGATGGCGCGCGTCGGCGTGCCGGCGCAGCACGTCAGCATCTATGTGCGCGACGCAGGCACGAATGAGGTCGTCGTCGACCTCAACAGCGCAGTTGCGCGCAGCCCCGCCTCGACCATCAAGGT
>CADEEJ010000077.1:0-1993 GCA_902826315.1 uncultured Steroidobacter sp. | reverse complement strand
TGGTGAACTTCCAGAGCTCGCGCTTCACGGTGAGCCCGTTCGGCCAGCGCTCGCGTCCGCAGATCGTCGTCACCCCGCTGCCGTCGAACCTCGTGCTCAAGAACCAGGTGCAGCTCGGCACCGGCCGCTGCAACCCGGCGGACGGCGGTCTGATCTTCGACATGCCCGATCGCAAGGACCCGAACACTCTGGTCGTGCGCGGCGTGTTTCCGGTTTCGTGCGGCGTCTACTCCGTGACGCGCGCGATCATGACTGCGCCGGACTACGCATATGGAACGTTTCGCACGATGTGGACGCAGTCGGGCGGCGTCGTCGACGGCGCGGCACGCCTCGCACGGCTCCCGCAGGACGCACGCCTGCTGTTCGAGTACGAGTCGCTGCCGCTCGCCGAGATCATTCGCCTCGTGAACAAGTTCTCGAACAATGTCATGGCGCGAACTGTGATGCTGACGGTGGGCGTGGAGAGCCTCGGCTCGCCAGCGACGGCAGAGCGCGGACGCAACGCGATGCGCAACTGGCTCGCGAAACGCGGCATCAACGCAGACGGATTCGTGCTGGAGAACGGCTCGGGGCTGTCGCGCAGCGAGCGCGTCACGGCGCGCGGCATGGGCGAAATGCTGGACGTCGCCTGGCATAGCGCGTTCATGCCCGAGTTCGCTGCATCGCTGCCGCTGTCGGCAACGGACGGCACGCTGCGCAATCGTTTCAACTCACCCGGCATGCATGGACGCATCCGCTTGAAGACCGGTCGCATCGACGACGTCAGCGCGCTCGCAGGTTTCGTCAACGCAGCGTCCGGCCGCACCTACGTCGTCGTCATCATGATCAATCATCCCGGCGCGCACGCAGGCACTGGCGAAGCGATTCACGCGGAACTCATTCGCTGGATCTTCGGTCAATGACGCCGCGCCGATGATTCGCTGACACGCAATTCCTACTCAGCGGTGGTTTTACAACAGCACATGCGGAACTGCTTGTGTCAGCGCCCCGTTTCCCTGTCACGAGCTTGCCACCGCAAGCACGCAGGAGATTGGGAACATGAATCGAGCAGTTCTTATGGCAATGGTCATCGCAGGAGCGTCCGCCGGCTCCCTGGCCTGCAGTAGCGCGTTCGCGCAAGGGGTCGAGAACGACCGAGGCTTTTATGTCGGCGGCGGCGTGGGTCAGTTCAACCTGAAACTCGACGATGTCGACCAGACGGACGAGGCGATCGAGCGGCTCGACGACGACGACACCGCGTGGAAGGCGTTCGTCGGCTGGCGCATGAATCCGATGTTCGCGCTGGAGCTCGCGTACGTCGACTTCGGCGGTCCGAGCGACCGCTTCGAGACCTCCGGTTCGAGCGGTGACTTCCAGGCCGAAATCAGCGGCTTCGAGCCGTCGCTGGTCGCTACGTTTCCGGTCGGCCCGGTCGAGCTGTTCGGCAAGGTCGGCTACTTGTTCTATGACGTCGATGCGTCCGTGGACCTCGACAACGGGCCGGATTTCGACTCCAGCTCGAGCGAGAACGACTTCACGTACGGCGGCGGTGTCGGCATGACGTTCTTCGGGCGCCTCAATGCGCGCCTGGAATATCAGCGCATCGACTCCAGCGTGGTCGACGACGCCGACGCGTTCTGGTTCTCGGGCGCCTGGCGCTTCTGAGCTAGACCGCAATCCTGACCGGCAAGCGCCGGGCACCCCAAGTGCCCGGCGCGCCATCGAAGACGCCGGGCAGCTGCGCGGTACATTGCAGGCAGCGGCCCTGCCCGTCCAGCCGCCACTCACCTAACTCGTACCAATCGCGCTCGATCACTCGGGTGCCGCAATTCGCGCAGTACGTGCTCGCACCTGCCGGGTCGTGCACGTTGCCCGTGTACACGTAACGCAATCCGTTCTTCAGCGCGATCTCGCGTGCACGGGTCAGCGTCGCGGCAGGCGTGCGCTGCTTGTCCATCATCTTCCAGTCCGGATGGAATGCAGTGAAGTGCAGCGGCACGTCCGGGCCGAGCTT
>CADEEJ010000076.1:13286-19894 GCA_902826315.1 uncultured Steroidobacter sp. | reverse complement strand
GCGATGAGTGACCGCATCACGTTGCGCGGTGGCGTAGCGCTCGACGAAACACCCGTGCCGGATGCAACGCGCACACCTCGCCTGCCCGACACCGATCGCACGTGGCTCGCAATCGGCGCGCGCTGGCAACCCTCGCCTTCGCTTTTGATGGACTTCGGCTACGCGCACCTTTTCAGCGACACCGTGCCGCTCGATGAGAATGCGGGCAACGTCGCGGCATCTGCACTGCTCAACGGGCGCCAGCACTCCGACGTCGACATCGTCAGCGCGCAGCTCGTCTATCGGTTTTGAAGGCTGACGCCTACAGCGTGCGAATCAGAAAGTCTTGCCGAGTCGCAGGTACCAGAAGCGACCTTTGAGGTCGCCCTGGGACATGTCATAGCCTCGGACGCCGCCGACTTCTGCAAAGTCCGGGCGTTTGTCCAGCAGGTTCGAGGCGCCGGCCGCCAGCTCGACGCCGCGCAGCAGCCCACTGTCGACGATCAGTCTGCCGAGGTCGATTGCGGTCTGCAGATCGACGAAGGTTTGTGCGCCGATGCGGCGCCCATTACGAACGCCACCGCGCGTGTCGTCGTAGGACGGGATATAACGCACGTGCATGGTTGCGCTCAGCGGGCCGCGATCCCAGTCGAGTCCGCCGACCGCACGCCACTTCGTGATCGTACCGACGGTTTCGTTGGCGACGTTGACGCGGCTCGCTGCCGGCGTCGCAGGCACATCGATCGTCTCGTATTCGCCGATCCACGTCGCAATCGCATTGCCGGCGAACTGCCCGAAGCGAGTTTCGATCTCGTAGCGCAGGCCCAGATCGATGCCGCTCGTAGCGAGCCGGCCGAAGTTCATGCGCGACACGTCGATCTTCAGGACGCTGCCCGGAACGCCCGCGGCCAGCTCCGCGGGTGTCGGCTCAGCGCGGATGACGCGCTCCGGAAACAGTGCTTCGTTTGCGAGCACGAGCGTCTGCGGTAACAGCGTGACCCGGTTGTCCATCTGCACGTGCCAATACGTTGCGAACAGTTCGATGGGGTCGAGCACGTCCGGCCGGAACGTCAGGCCTGCCGTGAACGATTCGCCCCGCGTCGGCTCCAGCTGCGGATTGCCGCCGGTGATCAAGGAAACCACTGCTGTCGTGCCACCCCGGCGTGGATCGGCAACGGAAAACACCGGCTGACTTTCCTGACGCGGCAGATGCAACTCGTACATCGAAGGCGGTCGGAAGCTGCGACCGTACGATGCATGCAGCGAAAGGTCCTCGTACGGCAACCACCGCACGCCGAACTGCGGATTGAAGATCTGGCCGAAATCGCTGTAGTCGTCGAGGCGCCCGCCGGCAGTCAGCTTCAGCTCGCGCAGAGCGGGCACGTGCATGTCTTCGCCAACCAGCGGAATCGTAAGCTCCGCGAAGCCGGCTCCGACTTCGCGCTCGAAGGAGTCGAGCGCAGTGTCGAAGTCCACTGACTCCTTGCGCCATTCGCCGCCGATCATCGCAGTGACGAGCCCGCCCGGAAGCTCGAACAAGCGTCCCGTGGCCAAGCCGCTGATCTGGGTGGCATCGGTGGCGTAGTTGGAGACTATCGGCGGCGCCACGAGACTATCGAGAATTTCCTGGCTGGCCGCCGGGCCCGGCCGGAACAGATCGAGCGTCTGGCTGGCAATCGGATTGAACAGCACCTGCAGGTAGCGGGGCGCGTTGAGAGTGTTCTCGACCGAGAGCTCCGCGTCCTCCTCACTGCGCACCAGCGCGACCTCCCAGTCCCACGCACGCGCCTTACCCTGAAGCGACGCGACGCCGCGCGTCAGCGTCGAGTCGATGTTCTGCTCCAGCAGTTCCATTCCCTCGAGCAGCGCGTTGACGAAGACGGGCATGCCGAACGTATTGAACGGATTCGTCGCGGGCACGGGCACAGGCAGCGCCACCGGCGGCAGACTCGGGGCCCGCACGCTACGGTCGATGTACATGAATTCGCCGGTCGCAATCACGTCAGTCGGCCAGAGCTCCACTTGCGTGTTGGCGATGAGGCTCTTGCGACTCATGGCGGGCACGATGGGAGTGAACTGCATCAGGCTCTCGTAGTTCGGCGCGCCGAAGTCGACCACTCCGGGTGCGACGATTCCCCCGACGCGCGGCGGCAAGCCCGGCAAGATGACATTGCCGGGACTGCTGGCAAGCGAGCGCTGGTCGGTGCTACCGAAACGGCGATAGTCCTGGTCTGCCCAGAGACTGCGCTGCGCGCCGAGCAGCGTCTGCGTCAGCAGATAGTCCGCGGTCACCGCAACTTTTACGGCGTCGCGTTTGTAGCCGGCACTGGTCGACATCTGAAACTGTCCGGCGCCGCCCTGCGCAGAGCCGTAGTGCACCTGTGCGATCGGTTCCGGGATTTCGTCGCGCAGCACGATGTTGAGAACGCCGCCGATCGCATCCATGCCGTGCCTGACAGACGTCGAGTCGAACAACACTTCGACTCGCTCTACTGCGCTCAGCGGGACGGTGTTGAGGTCGAAGGCGTTGACGACGAAGCTCTGAGCGCTCGCGAAGGCGCGGCGACCGTTGAGCAGCACCAGCGTCGTGTCGGCGCCGAGGCCACGCAGCTCCGCGTACTGAGCGCCGCTGCTGCTGAAACCGTCGGGCCGCAGGTACGTCTGCTGCGGCAGATACTTCAGGAGATCGGAGACCGTCATGAAGCCGGACCGCTCGATCGCTTCGCGGTCCAGGACTACGAACGATCCAGCGGACTCACTCAGGGATTCAATTCTCCTGCGCTCGGTGTAGACCCAATCCAGGATCCCGTCCTGGTCTCGGTCGTCGCTCCGCGCCTGCGCCTGCTGCGGCCGTCGCACTGGCACCTTGACCTGCGGCGGCAACGCCTTCGGCGCCGGCGGCTTGCGAACGATGGAAATCTGCCTGGAATTGGTCCAGGTGAACGTCAGGTTCGTCGGGCGCAGCAACTCGGTCAGCGCCTTTTCGATCGTGTACTTGCCCTTCAGCGGGCCGACGATGATCTGCTCTTCGGCGTCCGAGTTCGGGCTGTAGCCGTAGTAGACGTTGGTCTGCGCGTAGAGCTGTTCGAGCGCGCGCGTGAGCGGCTGCGCCTCGAGACTCAGCGGATATTCCTTGCGGGAGCTCTGCTCGGGGCGGGGAGTCTGGGCGCCGGCGGTCTGGGCCAGAGTCAGCGCAAGGCAGGCAAGCACGCCGGCAAGGATTGTCCTTGCCATGTTTCCCTGCCTCCAGCGCATTCTCGCGTGCGGGCCCACGGCTTATATGTTCGTTCCCTGAGAGACTGGCGAAGAGTGCAGCAAGACGCCAGCGAGCCGCAAGCCGGCGGCGACATAACATATACGTATTGCTGTGGAATTACGCGGCAACTGCCGACGAATTCGAGAGTTGCTGCAAGCGAGCGGACCGCGACTTGCTACCTTGGTCGCATGCGTTCGCAGTGCGTGGCGCGCTCAGCCGCGCAGCCGGGCCCTTATATATATGTATGCATGCAGCCCGTCAGTTGACCGGCTCCTCGCTCACCATCGTCAGCACGTCGTAGCTGGCAACGACTTCGCCGTTCTGGTTGGAGATTTCCGTGTCCCAGGCGACTTCGCCGTAGCCCTTCTCGGCGCGCAGCGACTTCGACTTGCACGTCAGCCGCACTTTGATGCGGTCGCCGGGCTTGACCGGCTTCACGAACCGCAGGTGATCGAGGCCGTAGTTCGCGAGCACCGGACCGTACGGCGGATCGACGAACAAACCGGCCGCCGCGGAGACCAGGAAGTAGCCGTGCGCGACGCGGCCGCCGAACAGCGGATTGCGACGCGCCGCCTCCTCGTCCATGTGCGCGTAGAACGTGTCGCCGGACAGGGCCGCGAAGCGTTCGATGTCTTCCAGCGTGACCTCGCGCTCGCCGGTGTTCAGCGTGTCGCCGACCTGCAGCTCATGGAACGACTTCCGGAATGGATGCACGCCGGGTGCCTTCTGTGTGGCACCGCGAGTCCAGCGTCCGGTGATCCGCGCAACGGTCTGCGGACTGCTCTGAATCGCGGTCCGCTGCATGTAGTGCATGAGCCCGCGGATTCCACCCATCTCTTCGCCGCCGCCCGCGCGGCCCGGACCGCCGTGCACCAGTCCGGGCAGCGGTGAGCCGTGACCCGTGGACTCCTTGGCGCAATCGCGGTTGACGATCAACAAGCGACCGTGCAGCGGCGCGAGACCGAGCGCGAACTCGACGGCGGCATCGTCATCGGCCGTGAAAACCGACCCGACCAGGCTGCCTTCGCCGCCGCGCGCGTAACCGATCGCATCGCTCACCGACGCATATGGCACGACGGTGCAAACAGGTCCGAACGCTTCGACCGTGTGCACAGCCTTCGCCTTCGCCGGATCACGACAGAACAGCAGCACCGGCGCGACGAACGCGCCCTTCTCGCGATCCGCACCGGCGAGCTCGAGCGTCTCGGCCTCGCCGGTCAGCAACTCGGCTTCGCGTTTCAGCTCCGCGATGCGTCCGAGCACTTCGCGCCGTTGAGCAAGTGCAGCGAGCGGACCCATGCGCACCTGCTCCAGCCGTGGATCGCCGACGACTATCTTGCCGAGGCCCGCTTTGATCGCCTGCGCAGCGGCTTCGGCATGCGCGGACGGAACGATGGCCTTGCGGATCGCGGTGCACTTCTGTCCCGCCTTCGCCGTCATCTCGCGCACGACTTCGCGTACGAACGCGTCGAACTCCGGCTGGCCGGGCGCGGCGTCCGGTCCGAGCACGCACGAGTTGATCGAATCGGTCTCGCCGATGAACCGCACCGAGTTCGCGACGATGACCGGATGCGTGCGCAGCTTCTGCGCAGTGCTCGCCGAGCCCGTGAACGACACGACGTCCTGGCAGGTGAGATGGTCGAACGTATCGCCGAGGCTGCCGCAGACGAGCTGCAGCGAGCCCTCGGGCAAAATGCCCGCTTCGACGATGCGCCGAACCACGAGCTCGGTGAGATACGCAGTCGCGCTCGCGGGCTTCACGATCGCGGGCATGCCGGCAAGCAGCGTCGGCGCCAGCTTTTCGAGCATGCCCCACACGGGGAAGTTGAACGCGTTGATATGGATCGCCGCGCCTTCCAGCGGCACGCAGATGTGCTGGCCGATGAACGTGCCGGTCTTCGACAAACCTTCGACGTCACCATCGACGTACACACGGCTGTTCGGCAGCTCGCGCGCGCCGCGCGACGCGTACGCGAACAACGTGCCGATGCCGCCGTCGATGTCGATCCACGAGTCTGCCTTGGTCGCGCCCGTCGCATACGACAGCGCATAGAACTCGTCTTTGCGATCGGTGAGCAGCTTTGCGACGCGCTTGAGCAGCGCTGCGCGTTCGTGGAACGTCAGCTTCCGCAGTACCGGTCCGCCCTTATGGCGCGCGTGTTGCAGCACGCCCGCGAAATCAACGCCGCTCGACGAAGCCTCGGCAATCACCTGGCCGGTCGTTGCATCGCGCAACACCTGCGCATCGCGATCTCCTGCATGCCAGCGCCCCTGCACGTAGCTCTTCAACTGCATCGCAATCTCCTCAGCCGGCAATGGGCGTGCGCTTGTCGATGACGCGCTTCGCCTTGCCAATGGAACGTTCGATCGAACCGGGCTCGCGCACTTCGACGCGCACGCTGATCCCGATCATGGCTTTCACTTGCTCGATGAGCGCCGCCGCGGCACTCGTACCGGCCGCGAACGCCGCGGCATCCGCGGCTTCCACGTGCACCGCGAGCGCATCGAGTGGCCCCTCTCGCGTCAGCTCCAACACGTAGTGCGGCGCGAGAGCAGGTGTCTGCAGAATCAACTCTTCGATCTGTGTCGGGAAAACGTTTACGCCGCGCACGATCAGCATGTCGTCGGACCGGCCGACGATCTTCGCCATCCGCCGCATCGAGCGAGCTGTCGGCGGCAAGAGCCGCGTGAGGTCACGCGTGCGGTAGCGGATGATCGGCAGCGCCTGCTTCGTCAGTGACGTGAGCACGAGCTCGCCCGGCTCGCCGTCGGGCTGCACGGCACCGGTGAGCGGATCGATGATCTCCGGAAAGAAATGGTCTTCCCATACTACCGGCCCGTCCTTGGTCTCGATGCACTCGTTCGCCACGCCCGGGCCCATGACTTCCGACAGGCCGTAGATGTCGACGGCATCCAGACCCATGACCGATTCGATCTGCGTGCGCATCGCTTCCGTCCACGGCTCCGCGCCGAGGATGCCGACGCGCATCGAGCTGGCGGCCGGGTCGAGACCTTGCCGCACGAACTCCTCGGCAATCGCCAGCAGATAAGACGGCGTGACCATGATGATGTCGGGCTTGAAATCACAGATCAGCTGCACCTGCTTCTGTGTCTGTCCGCCCGACATCGGCACGACGGTGCAGCCGAGGCGCTCGGCGCCGTAGTGCGCACCGAGACCGCCGGTGAACAGACCGTAGCCGTAGGCGACGTGCACGATGTCGCCGGGTCGGCCGCCCGCCGCGCGAATCGACCGGGCCATGAGGTGCGCCCAGGTTTCGATATCCTGCGCCGTGTATCCGACGACCGTGGGCTTGCCCGTCGTGCCGCTCGACGCGTGGACGCGCACGACTTGCTCACGAGGCACCGCGAACAT
>CADEEJ010000076.1:5202-13186 GCA_902826315.1 uncultured Steroidobacter sp. | reverse complement strand
TCGTGCCGCTCGACGCGTGGACGCGCACGACTTGCTCACGAGGCACCGCGAACATGCCGAACGGGTAGTTGGCGCGCAGGTCGTCCTTCACCGTGAACGGAAACTTCGCGAGATCGTCGAGCGAGCGCAGATCCTGCGGATGCACGCCGGCGACGCGGAAGCTCTCGCGATAGTGAGCGACATTCTCGTAGGCATGCCGCACCGACCATTGCAGGCGCTGCAGCTGCAAGGCGCGCAGCTCGTCGAGGCTCGCCGTTTCAATCGGCTCGAGTTTCATATGTCCGCGGCGATGCTGCCGCCGATCTGATGCGAGCGGCCCCGAAACAGCGCGACGACCTCGTCTTGCTGATTGCGCACGATCACGTCGTAAACGCCGGTGCGCTTCGCGCGCGAGCGCTCTTCGGCGATGGCTGTCAGCTCGTCACCGAGCTTTCCGGGCAACAGGAACTCGACGCTCGCGGCGGAGGCGACAGTGACTTCGTTATAGGTGTTGCAGGCGAACGCGAACGCGCTGTCGGCGAGCGTGAAGATCAATCCGCCATGACACAGCTGATGACCGTTCACCATGTCTTCGCGCACTTTCATCGTGAGGCGAGCGTAGCCAGGCCGGACTTCGTCGATGTGCATGCCAAGTGCCTGCGACGCGCGATCCTGCGCGTACATCGCGCGCGCGGAGGCTTGGGCAACGGACTGCGGGTCGCTCATGACAAGCCGGCCGCTAGCGACCGGTGAATTTCGGATTGCGCTTGTCGGTGAACGCGGCGACGCCTTCCGCATAATCCTGCGAGCGGCCGAGCTCGCGCTGGAAATCGCGCTCTTGATCGAGCTGCTGATCGAGCGACCTGCCCCACGATTCGTAGATCGCCTGCTTGGTGCGCGCGAGCCCGCGCGTCGGCGCGAGCGCCAGCTGCTGCGCGAGCGTGTCCACGGCCTGTTTGAACTCGGCGTCTTCGACGCAACGCCAGATCAAACCCCATTGCGCGGCCTGTTCCGCCGGAAGCTTGTCCGCGAGCAAAGCGAGGCCCATCGCGCGCGCATTGCCGAGGAGCCGCGGCAGCAACCACGTGCCACCGGAATCCGGCACGAGCCCGAGCTTGCTGAAGGACTGGATGAAGCTCGCCGAGCGAGTCGCGATCACGAGATCGCACGACAGCGCGATGTTTGCGCCCGCGCCCGCAGCGACGCCGTTGACGGCCGCGATGACTGGCATCGGCAGATTGCGTAGCGCGAGCACCAGCGGCTTGTAGTACTTGTCGATCGACTCACCGAGATCGACGCCCTGCGCGCCCGGCGCGACGGCACGATCGCCGAGATCCTGGCCGGCGCAGAACCCGCGGCCAGCGCCCGTCAGCACGAGCACGCGAGCCGCGCGATCTTCCGCGAGCCTGCTCAGCGCATCGCGCACTTCGCCGTGCATCTCGACGTTGAAGCTGTTCAGGCGATCCGGACGGTTCAACGTCAGGCGCGCAATGCCTTCGCTCACGTCGAACAGAATGGTCTGGTAGCTCATGTCAGCGCTCGTCGTAAGTGATTTCGAGTTCCGCCGCGGCGGGCAGTGCTTGGCAGCACAGTACGTAGCCCGCTTCGACTTCCCAGGGTTCCAGCGCGTAGTTCGTCATCATCGTGACTGCGCCACGCACTACGCGAGTCCGGCAAGTCGAGCATACGCCCGCACGGCACGAATAGGGCAGCTCGAGCCCCGCCTGCTCCGCCGCTTCGAGCACCGTCGTGCCGTTGCTCGGCATCTCGAACGAGCGACGCCGCCCGTCCATGATCACGGTGACCTGCGTCTGCGCCTGTCCCGGTGCCTGACTCTTCTCTGGTACGTCGGCCTTGAGCCCGATTTCTCGCGGCTTCGCATCGCTCGTGAAATGCTCGCTGTGAATTCTGCTCTGCTCCACGCCCAACGCCAGCAAGCCCTTCTGCACCGACTCGATCATCGTGTCCGGCCCACAGAGGAAGTACGCATCCACACCGCGCGGATCGAACAGCTCGCGACCGAGCACGCCGACCTTCTCGGCATCGAGTCGCCCGTTGAACAACTCCACGTCCTGCGGCTCGCGGCTCATCAGGAAGTAGAGCGCCAGGCGTTGCGGATACTGATCCTTTAGCGCCAGCAGTTCCTCGGCGAACATGACGGAAGCGGTCATGCGGTTGGCGTAGAACAGCGAGAAGCGGCTTCCCGGCTCATGGCGCAGCACGCTCTTCATGATTCCGAGGATCGGCGTGATGCCGCTCCCACCTGCAAACGCGCAGTACGTGCACATGGCCTGCGCGTCCGGCGTGACGAAGAATCGGCCGGTCGGCGGCAGCACTTCGAGCCGGTCACCGACGCGAAGGCTACGGCCGAGATGACCGGACATGCTGCCGCGTTCGTGCAAGCGCACGCCGATCCGTAGATGGCGCTCGTCGGCGGCGCTGCAGATCGAGTACGTGCGGCGAACTTCCTGGCCGTCGATCGTCGCGCGCACACCGATGTGCTGCCCCGGCGAGAAGCGGAAGCTATCGCGCAGGTGGTCGGGCACATCGAGGGTAACGCACACCGCCTCACTCCCCTCCGGCCGCACCTCAGCAATGGTCAACGGGTGATAGGTGATCATCTCTTAGATGCACTTGAAGTATTCGAATGGCTCGAGACAAGCCGTGCAGCGATACAACGCCTTGCACGGCGTCGACGCGAATTCACTCACGCGCTCCGATTGCTTCGACGAGCAGCGCGGGCACTGCACTGTCGGCTCACTCCACAACCGACGCGGACTCTCGACGGACTCGGCCGGCGGCGCGATGCCGTACTCGCGCAGCTTTTCGCGTGCACTCTCGGTGAGCCAGTCGCTCGTCCAGGGCGGCGCGAGCACCGTGTCGACGCGTACGGCTGCAAAGCCGGCCCGTTGCAGATGTTCTTTGATCGACGCCTGAATCACTTCCGTCGCCGGGCAGCCGGTATAGGTCGGCGACACGCCGACCGCGATGCCGCGCTCCTGCTCGTCGCGGACGTAGCGCACGACGCCGAGCTCGATCACGTTCAGGATCGGAATCTCCGGGTCCGGCACTTCGGTGAGCAGCCGCCAGACCTCGCGCTCGACCGGCGAGGCGGCTGCTACCACTGCGCCCCCGGATACGTGCGCTGCATGGACTGCATCTCGGCCAGCAGCCGGCTCAGATGCTCGCTGTGCTGACCGCGCTTGCCGTGCCAGGAGTAGGCAACATCGGCGGGTCGCTTCAGCGTAGCTTCCTTGAGCACTTCATCGACGCGACTCGACCAGCCCGCGGCGAGTGACGCCGGATCGGGCGCGATGCCGAGCGCCGCCGCTTCCTGCTCCGCAGGACTCGCGACGAACATCTCGTGAGTGAACCGCCACAGCGCATCGAGCGCCGTCTGCACGCGACGATGGCTTTCTTCCGTGCCGTCGCCGAGGCGCACGACCCAGCCGGAGCTGAAGCGGAAGTGATAGCGCGTCTCCTTGATCGCCTTCGCTGCGAGGTCGGCGAGCCGCGGCTCGCTGGACTGCTGCAAGCGCTCGAACAGTTCGAGCTGCCACGCGTCGACGAGGAACTGACGCACGATCGTCTGCCCGAAGTCGCCGTTCGGCTGCTCGACGAGACTCAGGTTCAAGAAGTCCTGCGGGTCGCGCAGGAAAGCGACGTCGTCTTCCGTGCGCTCGCCGCCTTGCAGCTCCGCGGCGTGCGATAGCAGGTAGCGCGCCTGACCGAGCAGATCGAGCGCGATGTTGGCGAGCGCGAGATCCTCTTCGAGCGCCGGCGCATGACCGATCCACTCGCCGAGCCGCTGCGCGAGGATCAGGCTCGTGTCGCCGACCGTCAGCGCATAGCGCCGCAACACGTCCGACGACGCTGCGCTCGATTCAACAGGGGACGCGCTCACAGGTTTTTGACCTCATCCGGGATCTCGTAGAACGTCGGATGTCGATAGACCTTGTCCTTGGCCGGCTCGAACAGCGCATCCGCATCCGCCGGATCGGAGGCAACGATGTCGGCGGAGCGCACGACCCAGATGCTCACGCCTTCCTGCCGCCGCGTATAGACGTCGCGCGCGTGCTCGATCGCCATGCGTTCATCGGCGGCGTGAATGCTGCCGACGTGCTTGTGCTCCAGTCCCGAGCGCGCACGGATGAAGACTTCGTACAACGGCCACTGTTTCTGTTGCTGAGTCATGGTTGCGCCCGTCATGCCGCCTGCGTTTCGCGCTGACGACGCTTTTCGGCGTACGCCATCGCGGCCTCGCGAACCCAGCGTCCGCCTTCGTGCGCACGCTGCCGCGCTTCGACGCGCTCGCGATTGCACGGACCGTTGCCTTGCAGGATCTGCTGGAATTCGCTCCAGTCGATCGTGCCGAAGCGATAGTGCTGGCTTGCCTCGTCCCACTGCAGATCCGGATCCGGCACGCGCAGGCCGAGGAACTCCGCCTGCGGCACGGTGATGTCGACGAACTTCTGCCGCAGCTCGTCGTTGGTGAAGCGCTTGATCTTCCAGCGCATCGATTGCGCGGTGTGCTTCGACGTTGCGTCGTTCGGGCCGAACATCATCAGCGACGGCCACCACCAGCGGTCCAGCGCTTCCTGCGCCATGCGTCGCTGCTCCGGCGTGCCGCGCGACAGCGTCATCATGATTTCGAAGCCCTGGCGCTGATGAAAGCTCTCTTCCTTGCAGATGCGCACCATCGCGCGCGCGTACGGGCCGTACGAGCACTTGCAGATCGGAATCTGATTCATGATCGCCGCGCCGTCGACCAGCCAGCCGATCGCCCCGACGTCGGCCCACGTCGGCGTCGGGTAGTTGAAGATGCTCGAATACTTCGCAGCGCCCGTAAGCAATTGCTCCAGCAGCTCGTCGCGCGAGATGCCGAGCGTTTCGGCGGCGCTGTACAGATACATGCCGTGGCCGCCCTCGTCCTGCACCTTCGCCATCAGCACCGCCTTGCGGCGCAGGCTCGGCGCGCGGGTGATCCAGTTGCCTTCCGGCAGCATGCCGACGATCTCCGAGTGCGCGTGCTGGGAAATCTGCCGGATGAGCGTCTGGCGATAAGCGTCGGGCATCCAGTCCTTCGGCTCGATGCGCTCTTCGGCATCGACCTTCGACTGAAACCGCTGCTCGAGCGCCGCGCGCTCGCTTGCAGAGGTGTGCAGACAATCGGCCCCTAACGAATCAAGACCTTGCGTGTACATCTTCAGCTCCAACGGAGTGGCGCACGAGCTAACGTGACACATTTTTATATGCCGGGCAATTGTTTTTGTGTCATGTTTGCGCATCCATTTCACTTGGCGTAGCCATGCCGCAGTCAGCCGACGCCCTCGCCCGCCGCACCGACGCTCTGGTCGCGCGCTTCCGCCGCCAGCGGCCGCTGCGTGGCGGCTCGCTGCTCGTGACGATCCTCGGCGACGCGATCGCGCCACGCGGCGGCGTCATCGCACTCGGCAGCCTCATCGAGCTCGCCAGCCCGTTCGGCATCACCGATCGGCATGTGCGTACAGCGATCGGCCGGCTGGCCAACGAGCAATGGGTCAGCTCGCAACGCAGTGGGCGCGTCAGCTTCTACCGACTCACGAATCACGGGCGCGCGCGTTTCGCCGAAGCGACACAACGCATCTACGGCGCGCCACCGGCAGAGTGGAACGGCGAATGGACGCTCGTGATCTTCCCGCGAACGTTGGGTGCCGCACGCGATGAGCTGCGCGAAGAGCTCACGTGGCTCGGCTTTGGTCAGCTGACGAGCGGCGTGTTTGCACATCCAACACATCGCGAAGACACCGTCCGCGCGCGAGTCGCGGAGCTCGAATCGGCTGGCGACGTGATCGTGATGCAACGTGCCGTCGTCACGCAGGCGTCGAACGAGGAACTGGTCGCGATGGGCTGGGACCTCGGCGACCTCGCGCGACGCTATCGCCGCTTCGTGGAAATGTTCGCGCCGCTCGACGATGCGCTGACGCGTTCGGTCAAAGCCGCGGGCGAAACGGCGTTCGTGTTGCGCACTCTGCTCGTGCACGAATATCGGAGAATCCACCTGCGCGATCCGCAGCTGCCGGCCTCGCTCCTGCCGCAGCAGTGGGCAGGCACCGACGCGCACGCGTTGTGTCGCAATCTCTACGCGAAGGTGTTCGGGGCTTCAGAGGAGTTCTTGTCGACGCGCGTGCAGACGCTGGATGGCGCGTTGCCGCCGCCGGCGGCCGAGGTGTTTGCACGCTTCGGCGGGCTGCCGCAAGCGTGATGCTAATCGCGCCAGTTTTCTAAGCGGGCCACGAGCACCTGCAGAAAACGATTCGCCCGGTGCCCATCCATCACACGATGATCCAGCGTCAGCGTCACGTAACAACGCGGCCGCACGACCACCTTGTCCGTACCGTTCTCCTCGACCACCACGGCGCGCTTCTCGAGCTTGCCGACGCCGAGAATCGATGACTGCGGCTGATTGATGACGATCGGCGTCGCGACCAGGCTGCCACTCACGCCGTGATTCGAGATCGTGAACGTCCCGCCACGCACGTCCGCGGGCGTCAGCTTGTCTTCACGCGCCCGCGCAACCAGGTCGGCCAGCGTCCGCGAGATGCCGAACAAGTCCAAAGTCTCCACTGCGCGGACCACGGGAACGACGAGGCCTTTGCCTTCGACCGCAGTCCCGACGCCGATGTCGATGTTGTCGTAGATCTCTAGAGCTTCGTCGGTCCAGCGGCTGTTCGCCTCCGGCACTTCGCGAATTGCATCGACGCAGGCCGCGAGAAAGTAAGCGGTGAGCGTCAGCGATGTGCCGCGCTGCTCGAAGTCCGCGCGATGCTGCGCACGATGCGCCAGCACTGCGCTGAGGTCGACCTCGAAGATCGTCGTGACGTGCGGAGCGGTGTGCAGCAGGCTCTCGACCATTCGCTCGGCGATACGCTTGCGAATGGACGTGTGCGGCACGCGTCGGCCTTGTCCGGCCGGCTGCGCAGCAGCGGGCTGCTCGTGCACGCTCGGCGACGCCGGTTGCTGTTTCTTGGCGACGTGTTCCAACACATCGTCGACCGTGATGCGTCCGCCCGCGCCGCTGCCGCGAACATCTGCGGCGTGCAGCTTGTGCTCGGATAGCAGCCGTCGCACCGCCGGACTATTACGCCCTCCCGACAGAGCTGCGGCATGCGCCTTCAATGCTGCAGCGCTCACATCATCGACCGCAGGCGCATGCGCAACTTCCTGCGCAGGTGCGGCCTTCGCAGCGGCCTGCGATGCAACGCCCGCCTGAATGCGGCCAAGCAGCTCGCCAGGGGCGATTTCGTCCTGCTCCTGCTTGAGGATTTCCGCGAGCACGCCGCCGGCCGGCGCCGGGATCTCGATCGTGACCTTGTCGGTCTCCAGCTCGATCAGCGGCTCGTTCTCGACGACGGCGTCGCCGACGGACTTCAGCCAGCGCTGGACTTGCGACCGCGTGCCTTCCGTCTGCTCGCTGGGCGCGCGAATTTCGATGGTAGCCGTCATGCTGCTTGCTGTTCTCGTTAGACGCTGGCAATGGTGCGGATCGCCTGCACGATGCGCGCCACGCTCGGCACCACCGCATCGAGCAGCAACGGACTGTGCGGGCTCGGCACGTCCGGCATCGTGACGCGCTCGATCGGCGCATCCAGATCGAAGAATGCATCGCGCGCGAGGGTCGCTGCAATCTCGGCGCCGAAGCCTGCAGTCAGGTTGTCCTCGTGCACGATCAGGCAACGACGCGTCTTGCGCACCGAAGCCAATACGGCCGCGCGATCCCACGGCATCAGGGTGCGCAGGTCGAGCAGCTCGACATCGACAGCGGAGTCGGCCGCCGCATGCTCGCAGCGCTCGACCATCGCGCCCCACGTCACGATCGTGACTTCAGTACCCGCACGCAACAGCCGCGCCTTACCGAATGGCACGACGTATTCATCGCCGGGATAGGGACGACGCGCCCAGGCGCCGTCAAGCATCGCGCGATGCTCGAAGAAGATCGTCGGATCGTTGCCGCGCATCGCGGAGC
>CADEEJ010000076.1:0-5102 GCA_902826315.1 uncultured Steroidobacter sp. | reverse complement strand
AGCATCGCGCGATGCTCGAAGAAGATCGTCGGATCGTTGCCGCGCATCGCGGAGCGCAGCAAACCCACCGCATCTTCCGCATTGGAAGGCATAGCGACGCGCCAGCCGATCGCGTGCACGAACTGCACTTCGTTCGTCTGGCTGTGCCACGGGTCGCCGCACTTGAAGAATCCGCCGGGCATGCGCACGACCATCGGTGCAGCGAAGCGGTTGGCCGTGCGCCAGCGCATCGTGCCGCAATCGTTCAGTTGCTCCGCTGCCGGATCGGCGTACTTGCGGAACTGGATTTCGGGGACTGGCATCAATCCAGCCAGGGCCATGCCCACGGAGCGGCCGATGATGCCCTCTTCCGACAGGCTAGTGTCGAACACGCGCGCGGCGCCGAACTTGTCCTGCAAACCTAGCGTCGCCGCATGCACGCCGCCCTTGCGACCGACGTCCTCGCCGAATACGACGACGCGCGGATTCACGGCGAGCTCGTGCTCCAGCGTGCGGCGGATCGCGGTGACCATGTTGATGCGCGGTCCTTCGGCATGCACGGTCTGCGTACCTTCGCGCAGCTCGATGCCTTCGCTCAACAGACCGCCCTGCTGCTGCAGATCGACGGCGCCATCCGGACCGACTTCACTGAATGCGTGGCGCGTGACGTTCGCGACATCCGGCACGGGGCGTCGCTCGACGCTGCCGAGTGCGCGCTGCACGTCTTCGCGTGCCCGCGTTTCGAGCGCGCGCCACGCTTCCTCGCTGATCGTCGCCGGCACCAACTGCTCACGCAGCTTCACGAGCGGATCGCGCGAGCGTTCCGCGGCGATCTCATCGGCAGACTTGTAGGCCTGGGTGTCTTGACCGGAATGACCGGACAACCGCGGTACGAGCAGCCTCAGCAGCACGGGCCCCTCACCGGCGCGAACGGCCTCGACGGCATTCGCGATGGTCGCGGCGGCGGCGCGCGGATTCGCACTATCCCCTTCCAGGATCTTGAGATTGCGGAACGCCGCGAGATTGGCGGCGATATTGCCGCCGGGCGTCTGGAACTCGGACTTCACCGAAATCCCGTAGCCGTTGTCTTCCAGGAAGAACAGCACCGGCAACCGCTGGGTCGTAGCGATGGTGAGCGCCGCCCAGAAACCGTTGGTCGCGACCGAAGCCTCACCGCCATGTGCCACGGCGATGCTGCCTGCGACGTGCTCGTCGCGCAGAACCTGCGCGCGATATTGCAGCGACTGCGCCCAACCGACGACCGGCGTGTATTGCGCACCTACACCGCCGCAGGCCGGCAGCACGCACGGTCCTTCGCGACGCGGCAGATTGAACACGACTCCGATGTCGCGACCTTCGCTGACGCTGCCCGAGCGCATCATCGTCGAGGCGAGTGCATCTTCGATCGTCAGCCCGAGCGCGAGCATCAGCGGCCGCGAGCGGTAGTACACGCCGACTCCATCGCGTGCACCCGTCAGCATCTGACCGAGCAGCGCCTGAGTGACGTCATGCCCGCGCGCGGTGAACTGGTAGAGCACCTTGCGCTCGGGTAGCAACCGCGTCTCCTCCAACTCATCGAGGGCGCGGGAGGTGAGCACTGTGTAGACGGCGCGCTCCCAATCTACCTGGGGCACCGCCTCGCTTCGGGGTCGCTCGAAGGCAATTGCTGTCATGGAGCGGCAGCCTAACGGGGCGGAACAGGCAAAACTCAACAAATGGTCTCGCGTCGGGGTTCTTTATTGGTGATAAAGTCGATTTGTTCGACTCTTTTTAGAGAATATCACCATGACGCTCGATCGTTTCGACGCCGCGATCCTCGATGCCCTGCAGAAGGACGGGCGCAAGCCGATCGTGGAGCTGGCCGAGGAGGTCGGGCTCTCCAATACGCCCTGTGCCCGCCGCGTGAAGCTGCTGGAGCAGGCCGGCATCATCCAGGGATACACGGCCATCATCGATCCCGCGCCGCTCGGGCTGAAAGTACAGGCGTTCGTGCAGGTCCGGCTGACGCGGCACACCGACGAGAACATCGAGCAGTTCCGGCGCGCGGTGGACGCGATGGAAGAGATCGTCAGCTGCCACGCGATGACGGGTAATTACGACCTGCTGCTGCAGGTCGTGGTGCCGGACCTGGAATCGCTGAGCAACGTGGTGCTGAAGAAGCTGCTGCGGATCCGCTTCGTCCGCGACGTACACTCGAGCATCGTGCTGAATACGATCAAACGCTCGGCGCGGGTGCCCGTGCGGCACCTCGTGCGATGAAGAATCAGGCCGTAGGTCGGTTTCTAGCCCGACTTCATCGCGACTGCCACGACCAGCAACACCAGCGTGAATGCCTGGAAGCCGACGCGCGTCCACATCAGACGCGTACTGAACAGGCGATCCGTGGCGCCGCCGCCGGACATCGCGAGCAGGCCGAGCGCCATGCTGACGCCCGTGCCGATCAACGCCAGGATGATGACCACCGTAAGCAGATCCATCGTCTCGTTCTCCCCCAACCTGCCGTGCAGGCGGAATATATAATGAAACGATGCGCCATCAAACCGCAGCACGACGTCTCGTATGGGGAGCCCTCGTCATGACTTCGATTGCCGGCAGCCCAGCTGCAAGCGCCGCATCCGACCACAGCAGCTACGAGGATTTGACGGCGCTGTTCGCCGAATGGCGCGCGTTCGAGCGGCCTGCTGTGCGCGATGGCGCGCCGGACTACACGGCCGCGACGCTCGCTCGCAAGCACACCCAGCTCAAGACCTACCAGGCGCGCCTGCAGGCAATCAAACCCGGCGCGTGGCCGATTCCTCAACAGGTGGACTATCACCTGCTGCGCGCCGAGATGAACGGCCTCGACTTCGACATCCGCGTGCTCAAGCCGTGGGAGCGCGACCCGGCCTTCTACACTTCGATCTGGACCGCGCAGAGCGATACGCCGGCCCACGAAGGGCCGACGAATCACGCGATCATCGAGCTGTGGACCTACTCGTTTCCGCTGTCGCCGGAAGCCGAGGCGAAGCTGACGCAACAGCTGCAAAGCGTGCCGCCGCTGCTCGCGCAAGCGCAGCTGAATCTCGTCGGCAACGCGCGCGATCTGTGGATAGCCGGAATCAAGAACATCAAGGATCAGCGCTCCGACTTGCTCGCGCTCGAAGAGAAGACGGCGAGCAACGGCCCGGCGCTCAAGCAGGCAATTCAGGCGGCACAACAGGCCACCGGCAAGCTCGTCACCTGGCTCGAACAACAGGCGCCTTCGAAGACCGGACCTTCCGGCATCGGCAAAGAGAACTACACCTGGAGCCTGCAGAACGTTCACCTGGTGCCGCTGACCTGGGAAGACGAAGTGATGCTGCTCAAGCGCGAACTGGCGCGCGCGCACACGGAGCTCAAGCTCGAAGAGCAACGCAACCGCGGGCTGCCGGCGCTGCCCGTGATTTCCAGCGCCGAGGAATTTCAGCGTCGCGGCAATGCAGCGGTCACGAAGTACATCGATTTCATGCGGGCGCGGAGCATCCTGCCGGTGCGCGACTACATGGATCCGGCGATGCGCGAGCGCATCGGCCACTACGTGCCGGAAGAAACGCGCAACTTCTTCGCGATTGCGAGCCATCACGAGCCGCTTGCGCTGTACTCGCATTTCTATCACTGGTGGGATCTCGCGCAGATGCGCGAGGAGCCGCATGCGAGCCCGCTGCGACGTGAGCCGCTGCTGTTCAACATCTGGGACAGCCGCGCCGAGGGCATGGCCACCTCGATGGAAGAAATGATGCTGCACGCCGGTCTGTACGACGACAATCCGCGCGGCCGCGAAGTCGTCTGGATCATGCTGGCGCAACGTGCCGCACGCGGACTCGGGTCGCTGTATGCGCAGGCCAACGAGTTCACGATGAAGCAGGCTGCAGACTTCCACGTCCAGTGGACACCGCGCGGCTGGATGCGGCCGGACCTCGATCTGCTCGGCTTCGAACAGCAGCTGTACTTGCGCCAGCCTGGTTACGGCACCTCGTACATCACCGGCAAATATCTGCTGGAGCAGCTGCTGGCCGAGCGCAGCCAGCAGCTCGGCGACGCGTTCTCGCTGTCGCGCTATTTCACCGAGGTGAATGCCGCGGGCCTGATCCCGGTCTCGTTGATCCGCTGGGAAATGACGGGCAAGGACGACGAGATGAAGAGGATGCTGCAATGAGCACGATCTCCCGCCGCACGCTGCTGGCACGAAGCGTCGCGACCGCTGTCGCGCTGAGCCTGCCCTCTCGCCACGCGTCCGCAGCCGACTGGTTCCGTTATCGCGAAGCGATCGTCATCGACGGGCTCGGCGGACCGGGCGGTCTGATCAATGACGATCCAGAGGCCGGGCTGACCGAGCAGGAGATCAAGGACACTCACGAGTCGGGAGTGACTTGTGCACACATCACCGTCGGCGCCGTCGGCACGACGGCTCCGGACACGGCGTTCATGAACACCGTGCGCGGTATCGCATTCTGGGAGCGGGAAATCGATCGCCATCCGGAGGTGCTGGCACGGGTGCGCACCGTCAGTGACATCGGCAAGGCGAAGAAGAACAGGCGTACAGGACTGGTCTATGGCGTGCAGGATGGCGTCGCATTCGAAACCGATCTCGCGCGTCTTGCCGACCTGCACGCACTCGGGTTGCGCGTCGTGCAGCCGACTTACAACCGCCGCAATCTGCTCGGCGACGGTTGCCTCGAACCGTCGAACGCAGGCCTGAGCCGCAACGGCGTGACCGCCATCGAGCGCATGAACGAGCTCGGCATTCTCGTCGACCTGAGTCACTGCGGCCGTCAGACGGCTGCCGATGCGATCCGCGTGTCCAAGAAGCCGGTCGCGTTCACTCACACGGGCTGCCAGGCACTCTCCGATCATCCGCGCAATCGCACCGACGCAGAGCTGAAGGCAGTGGCCGACAAGGGTGGCGTGTGCGGCATCTACTTCATGCCGTACCTGTCGGAAGGCCGGCAGCCGACGGCGGCCGACATCGTGCGGCACATCGAGCACATGGTGCAGGTCGCCGGCGAGGATCACGTATCCATCGGTACGGACGGCAACATCTCCCCGACCGTCGTCGACGACAAGTACAAAGAGTCCTTCGCGAAGAATACGCGCGAGCGGCGCGA